>DCVG01000113.1:6524-7240 GCA_002328665.1 Nitrospiraceae bacterium UBA2194 | reverse complement strand
AGAAAACTTTTCTCAAGAAGTTCTTTTGAGCCGGACAATTTGCCTTCGAGTGCAAGTTTTGCAGAAACAGGAAAAATCTTGACTTCGCTGCCCATGTACTCCTCAATGATTTTCTTTGAGAATGATATGGACTCGCCAAGGTCTTCAGAGCCGACATAATCAGCCTTGTTCTGGAGTAAGAATATCCGGTGAGAATATCCTTTCACATCCTTCAGGAAATCAAGCTCTGCCTTGCTTACCGGTTGGTCTGCAGAAAGAAGAAAAAGGGCGGCATCTGATTTTGGCAAATACTGATAGGCAACATCGGTATTATGCTCATAGACCGAGCCGACGCCCGGGGTATCAATTAACCGAACACCGTCTTTCAGATAGGACGAAGGATAGGTGATAATGACTTCCTGCACATCTTTCTCGTTTCTTGGATTTCCTTTTTCTGTCACATACTTGTGGAGGCTATCAGGTTCAATTTCCGTTACCCTCCCATCGTTAAAATAGACTTTGATACTTAATGTCTCAGCATATTTCAGAATCGTTGCTATAGATGTGAGAGGCACAACGGCGGTGGGTAATATTTCTGCTCCAAGGAGCGCATTGATAAGGCTGGTCTTGCCCCTTTTGAACTGACCGAGGACAACGAGGTTGAATACATTATTTTCAATTTTTTCTCTTAGTTCTTCACAGATGCCGCAGGTAATGCCTTCGATTGTCAGAATGGA
>DCVG01000113.1:5862-6433 GCA_002328665.1 Nitrospiraceae bacterium UBA2194 | reverse complement strand
AAAGCCTTCGGTGCTGAGAATGAGCGGAAATACTCTATCTCCGGCGCACCTGCAAGGAAATTCTTATGAATAATATGTGTTATCACCTTATTTTGGCAAAAGTTATTTTGTCTCCCAAAAAAACGAAAAACTCCTACCAAAAAAGTCTCCGGTAGGAGTTATCAGTCCCGATCAATGGGACGGTTGAGCGAACTCCATCGCTTTATTGAAGCTATTTTACCACAATAACAGTGCAAGGAGATAATTTAGTAATATTCTGCGAGGTCGACCCCCATACCCGTCCGAATATCTTCGAATGTCCCATGAAGCCGATAACAAGAAGATCGAATTTCCCTTCCTTTGCATATTGGACTATCGTCTCGACCTCATGCCCGGCCTGGACCTTCGTGTGAATTTCTATTCCCTCCTTTTTTGCTTCTTCTATTGCCTCATCGTTAATCTTCCTGAAAAATTCATTAGCCTCTTTCCTATACTCATCTACCTCACCTATCGTCGCTGCGTAATGAGGGACACCCTCTTCGACTGATATACTGTAGAGCGCCGAGCCGTATTTTTTTGCGAGGTCTATTGC
>DCVG01000113.1:0-5690 GCA_002328665.1 Nitrospiraceae bacterium UBA2194 | reverse complement strand
CGGTGACGAGGATTGTATATTGTTCCTGATCTATGACTTTATTCGTATAACCGAATAGTGCGGAGATTGTCCCAAAAGTGAGTCCCGTCGACATAAGCAGGGTTGTATACATGCTCTCTTTTTTCCCGAGCTTAAATGCTTTTGCAGCGGGCCACACCCCGACAAATTTAGCGGCTATCTTAACCAGAAGAAAAATAAGAATCAAAAAAGCGCTGTTCCAAATTGCCGAGAGTTGCACCAGTGAACCGGCTTTTAAAAAATAGAACGGCGTCAGCATCGTAAAGGCTGTCACTCTCATCCTGTGGCTGAGCGTCTTATTTGCAAGGAAGAATGGAGCGAGCACCATCCCGACCAAATAGGCCGGAAGCACCGCTTCACTCTTCGCCGTCAGAGCAAGACCGCCGAGACCGAATAGTAAAAAGAAGATAAATTTTGTCTCCGGCTCGCTTATACGGCTGCCGACTTTCCGAAAGAACCATGGAGTAAATTTTGGCAGTAAAAAGAGTGTTATTGCTGTTACTGCCATAAATAAAACCAGGTGCCAGTCATAATTCGCAAAAAAGATTCCAAGAGCCAAAACCGTGCCGAGGTCTGTGACGAAACAGGCTGCGAGAATGAGTTTGCCGAGCTCCGTTTCATTATACCCTGTCTCTATCATTACCGCATAAACGACGGCGACCGACGTGGTCGAGAGTGAGATGCCGGCAATCGCAGCCTGGGGAAAAGTCCACCCGCCGATATAATAGGCATACGCCATCGCCCCCAGGAAAGGCATCAGGAAACTCAGAAACCCTATGCCTACGCTCTCTTTAAATTTCTTCCGGAGTATCCGGGGTTCTACCTCTGCACCCGCAAGGAATGTCAAAAGGATGCTGCCGAACCCCGCAAGGAAATTAACCCATTCGGTCCTCTGGAGAGGCAGGAAATTGCCTCCGATTACCCCGACCATTATCTCAAGCAGGGCAATCGATATCGCTATCCTCACGGAGAGCAATGTCGCCACAAGTGCGAGCCCCATCCAGAGCGCTGCCTGAAGCCACTGGTTTTCCAAAATACCTCCTGTAATTACGTTGCACCTCCCCTCCCTTGATGGAAGGGGATTAAGGGGAGGGTGTCAAAACATATTTTTGTCAAACACCCTCCCCCATCAAGGGGGAGGAACTATACAGTAAACATCCTGCTTATTTGCTGAAAAACAAAAACCCCTACCAAAACTTCTGCAGTTCCAGCAGGGGTCATTATTTCCGATCAATCGGAACGGTTAACGGCGAACCCCATCGCCAATTGAGTTTACTATACAGGGGATAAACTGCTGCTGTCAATCAGATTATAAGATTTCAATCGACATGCAATACCACTGCAAAGCTGTTGAATATTGCCCATACTCGATCATTTTCTTTAAAGCCCATTAGTCGGGCGTTTTCTGTGGTCACCACAGAGCAAAGTTCAGTGCCGTCCGAAATGCGCACGACATACTCTGTGGTTATTTTGCCTCTGCTGATGCATGTAATGGTTCCGGAAAAACGGTTTTCCGCCGTGGCCCCGGGTTCTCTATCGCTTTTCTCTAATATTACCCAGGGAGCTTTTACTTCTGCTGTAATGAGAGAGCCTGCTTTAAGACCGAGTCTTGAAAGGCTGCCGTTAGTAATGACAGTTGTCACCGTACTCCCCCCAACGGTGATCATCTCTACTTTCGCCTGAATGTCTCCCCGCTGAATAGATCGGATTTTACCGAAAAAACTGTTCCGGGCGCTTGTTTTTCGACTGGATTCTTTTTCTATGAAGTATTGTGCCACCTGCCGTATATCCTCATCAGAAAATGCGACATAGGACGCCGTTACGTTGGGGGTAGAATGCCCCAACAACCGCTGCACAACCGGCAAAGGCATATTGCTGTGCATAAGTTCCACAGCACGGGATTTCCGGATAATTTCCGGAGCTCCCATGGCAGGGGGAAAACCGCAGTCCAATGCCCGCTCGTAAAATTTACGGCGAACATGGCCGGGGTCCACTTTGAACAAGTTGCCCAGATATTTTTTGAAGGTAGTGTCATCCAGTAAAGACTTAATTTCTTCAGAGAGTATCTCCGGTATCCGGACTTCCCGGGGCGGCCGGCCATTTTTCTTTTCCGTTCTCCCCAAAAAGACCAGGTGATGTTTGAAATCGATATCTTGAAAGGGATTAAGTGCCAGCACTTCGCTCAGCTTGCCTCCGGTATAGCGGATCAAAAGAAATATCAGCAGGATGCGCCTGCGGGATAAACGGATATCAGACCGCGACGCTCCGCCGGCCCAGCTTCGAAACGACTGTTCAAGACGGTTCATCTGAACCATATCAAGGCACTGGCCGCCGTGCGAAATTGAGACGATCCGCGCGTGGCTTGTACGTTCGGTTATCGGGGAATCTGACACCTGTTTATTTCTGCGCAATGGTCGTCTTGACATCTCGTATATTATATGATAACTTTAGTAACACGATAATTATCTTATTCGTGTTACTATTTTAACATATTCAGGGAGGTTCTTATGTATTTCGAGACCGCCGGGATAGAAGTTGCGCCGTGGATCCCTCCGCTTGTTGCGCTTGTCGTCTCTTTCTTTACTTCCATGGGCGGGGTTTCCGGCGCTTTCCTTTTGCTGCCCTTCCAGATGAGTTTCCTTAATTTCACAAGCCCATCGGTAAGCGCCACCAACTTTGTCTTTAATATTGTGGCCATTCCGAGCGGCGTATACCGCTACCTTAAGGAAGGCAGAATGGCATGGCCATTGACATGGGTTGTCATCATAGGTACCCTCCCCGGTGTCTTCATAGGATATTATCTCAGAGTTCTCTACCTTCCTGATCCGAGGGCCTTCAAGCTATTCGTAGGATGCGTTCTGCTCTATATCGGCGTGCGCCTCATATATGAACTTACAGGAAAAGCTTCGGCCGGGAAGGCAAAGATGAAGGCCCTCGAAAATAAATTCAGGGAAAGGACAAAACAGCTCAGGGAACAGCAAAAGAGCAGGGTAGCTTCGGGACTTCCGCCCGAGGCTGTGGTAAAGACAGTATCTGTAAGCCTGAAAAAAGTAGAATATGAATTCTGGGGGGAGAGGTTTTCATTCAGTACGGTCGGCATGTTCGTCCTTGCATTTTTTGTCGGAGTTATCGGCGGCACGTACGGGATCGGCGGAGGCGCAATCATTGCTCCGTTCTGCGTAGCGGTATTTCACCTGCCTGTTTATACGGTCGCCGGAGCAGCCTTAATGGGGACGTTTCTTACATCGGTTCTGGGAGTGTTTTTTTACAGCGTCATCCCCGCCAGGGCCGGAATGGTCACTTCGCCTGACTGGCTCCTCGGATTTCTATTTGGAGCCGGCGGATTTGTGGGCATCTATCTCGGAGCGCGTTTTCAGAAATTCGTCCCCCAGAAGGCTATCAAACTCATGCTGGGATCAATTATCATTCTGCTTGCCGTACGGTATATTTCTCAGTACTTCACCAGATAGGAGGTGTCCTGTGAACAAATCAGTGTGTCCTGCAGCAGAAACAGAAACATTACTCGTTGCAACTGACGGGTCGGAGTTCGCCAAAACCGCCGTCAGAGGGGCGATAAATCTCGCCGGTATATGTTCAAGCAAACTTATCGCCATATCCCTGGTAAAGACAAACCTTGAGTTCGAATCCGTTGTCCCTCAGGTCATAGAAAAGGAGGAAAAAGAAGCGAGAGAACATCTTGAATCAATAAAAAATGAGGCTTCATCGAAAGGGATACTCTGCGAGACAATCATCAGTCTCAGTGATGAGCCATATCATGATATCGTTAATCAGGCGTCGAAGAGCAAAGCGAATATAATCATAATGGGAACCCACGGAAGGACGGGAATAAAAAGGCTTATGATGGGCAGTGTCACGGCAAAAGTAATCGGCCATGCCCCCTGTAATGTGCTCGTGCTTCCGCTGGATGCTAAGGTTGAATGCAGGAACGTCCTTATTGCGACAGACGGCTCAAAGTATAGTGATGCAGCTGCCTCTGTAGCAATCGGCATCGCAAAAAGATGCGGCAGTAATCTCGCGGTAATATCAGTCGCCTCTTCCGATTCTGAAATATCGTCGGCATCTGCAAATGTGAAAAAGGTTACAGACGCTTCAGAAAATGAGAGCATTAAAACTGAGCCGATAGTAACCAGAGGCACGCCTTATGAAGTTATAACCGCAACCGCAAAAAAGAAGAAGGCGGATTTAATCGTTATGGGAAGTCACGGCAGAAAAGGATTTGAGCGACTTCTCATGGGGAGCGTGACTGAAAGGGTCATAGGACATTCCGAAGCCGCCGTCCTGGTGGTCAGGATATAGTTTTTTTCTCTATGCCAAATAATCATCCGGCCTTATGGTTTCCGGAGTCTTTTGCAGTTGGTAATATCCGCTGAATTCAAATTACTTGAATTTCTTCTTTCCCCTCGATTACTATCAACTATATGCATAAACGTACTCTTCAGATAGCCATAGGTATTTCTCTTCTTACAGCTTTTATGTCTTCAGAGGCATCCGAGCCATACTCCTATAAAAAAACCTCGACAGTAATCGGCTCTATGAAAAACCATACCGTGAAAAAGAACGAGTCCCTGATCGAATTGGCCCGCAGATATGGACTGGGCTACCATGAAATAGTCACCGCAAATCCCGGACTCGATGCATTTGTTCCGGGTGAAGGCAAATCCGTAAATATCCCCACGACATGGATTCTGCCTGATACCGGCTCATATGACGGGATCGTTATAAATCTGTCTGAAATGAGGCTGTACTTTTTTTCCAGGCAGAGCAGTGACACAGTAAGGACTTTTCCGATCGGTATCGGGAGCGAAGGCAATGAAACTCCTGTCGGAGTCTTCAGTATAGTCGAAAAAAAGGAAAAGCCTGCCTGGTATGTGCCTGAATCCATCAGAAAGGAAAAACCTGAATTGCCCCTCGTGGTTCCTCCCGGTCCTGATAATCCCCTCGGCTCTCACGCGATGAGGCTTTCCGCCAGGAGCATCCTTATCCATGGAACAAACAGGCCTTACGCTGTCGGTAGGAAAGCCAGCCACGGCTGCATCAGGATGTATCCGGAAGATATCCCAAAGCTCTTCCAGCTTGTGCCGAAGGGAGCGAAGGTTACCATTATCCGGCAGCCTGTAAAGGTCGGCCTTTTGGACGAAAAGGTATACCTTGAAGTGCATAAGGACAAGGATGCAAATACTCATTATTTCAACGAAGCCGTGCGTCTGCTTATAAGAAACGATCTTTACAAAAAGGTTGATAAGGAAAAAATGCTTTCGGTGCTGAGAGACAAAAAAGGGTTCCCGGTCGACATATCGAAATAAAAACAGAAAGGGCTAAAGAATTGTCGCATTCTTTAGCCCTTTTAAAAAACTTGCGCCTTACTTCTTCTGCTGTAATTCAAATGCCTTTTCGCACTTCTTTGCTGCGTTTTCCGCTCTCTCTGCAGCGGCTTCAGCCTTCTTTGCGGCATCTTCTGCTCTCTTGACGGCAGCGTCAGCCTTATTGCAGCAGTCTTTTGCAGTCTTCATGGCATCTTCAGCCAACATCCTGGCTTCTTTCGCGTCCTTCTTGGCAATATCGATTTCAGCAACCTTACCTTCGAGAGCGTTAACCCTTGTCTCAATAGCCGAAACCTTTGCCTCAAGTCTGCTGATCCTGTCGATCAGGGG
>DCVG01000127.1 GCA_002328665.1 Nitrospiraceae bacterium UBA2194 | reverse complement strand
TTTATATATTTTTGCTATGACAAGTCTGTTCAGGCTATACTCCATAATACATGGCTATTCCGACAAAAAAAGAATTCCTGGAGCGAGTTAAAACAGGCAGGATACCGCCGCTTTATGAAGAGATTCCTTTTTTCACCCCATATATTATTTATGAATCTGTGGCCTCGAAAAACAGCTTCCTCCTTGAGAGCGTAAAAGGTCCGGAAAAGATTGCACGGTATTCCTTTATAGGGTTTGACCCATGTCTGGTATTCAAAGTGAAAAATGGGGCCGTTGAAAACTCATTGTCGCCAAACGGACCGGTACAATCGCGGAAACCGCTGCGTGAAATAAAAGACATTATGAAGTCATATCAGCAGGCTCCTTTTGACCACCTCCCTCCGTTTCAGGGAGGGCTTGCCGGCATGCTCAGTTATGACTTTGTCCGGTACTTTGAGTCTCTTCCCTCGAAGGCCGCTGATGACCTTAACCTGCCCGATGCGCACTTCCTGATGACAGACAGGCTGATCGCCTTTGATCATCTCTGCGGGAAAGCCTGGTTAATTGTGTGTCCCGGCCTGAGGGATTCTTTACACGGAAAAGATACGGCAGAGAGAATCAATTGGCCGGAAAAATATGATGAGGCAATAGAAAAGATACAGGATACAAGATACAGGATACGGGATGTAAAATTCAAAACAGATGAATTACTTTTCGTCAATCATGCATCCCATCGGGCATCATCAATTCATTATGAGATGAAGCAGAAAGATTATATGGATATCGTGAAGAGGGCCAAGGAATACATCGCGGCCGGAGACATATTCCAGGCGAACCTTTCGCAGAGAGTTTCCTTTCATATCAGTAACAAAAGTCCATGGAACCTGTACGGAATTCTGAGGTCCGTAAATCCGTCGCCGTTTGCAGCATTTCTTGATTTCGGCGATTATCAGATTGTGAGTTCTTCGCCGGAGAGACTTATCAGAACCAGGGCCGGAATAATTGATACGAGGCCGATTGCAGGAACAAGGCCGAGGGGCAGGGACGCGACAGAGGATGAATTCATGAGGACGGAGCTGCTTTTAAACGAGAAGGAGAGGGCGGAGCATATCATGCTTATAGACCTTGAAAGGAACGACCTCGGCAGGGTCTCGGAATACGGAAGCGTCAGGGTCGACGAACTCATGATTACCGAAGATTGTTCGCATGTTATACATATCGTCTCGAATGTTACGGGAAATCTTGCATACGGGAAAGACTGTTTTGATGCAATCAGAGCGGCGTTTCCGGGAGGCACCATAACAGGGGTGCCGAAAGTCAGATGCATGGAGATCATAGATGAACTCGAACCGGTGAAGCGCGGACCCTATACAGGATCGGTCGGCTATATCGCGTTTTCCGGGAATATGGATTTAAATATCGTAATAAGGACATTTGTCATAAGGAATGACATGGCCTATGTCCAGGCAGGCGCGGGCATTGTTGCCGATTCCGATCCCGAAAAGGAATATTTCGAGACGCTGAAAAAGGCTCAGGCTCTTATAAAGACTTTGGAGATGGTATAAGCAAGGTCTACCTGAACCTGAACCAGCTTCTTTTGGTCTTGATGTTTTCCAATATATGTAACATTTCCCTTAGTCTGCTGTTTATCTCTCTCTGGTCTTTTCTCATATCCTTCATATCAAAGTGGACGCTCGAAACGATATTTTTCAGCTCTTTGAGAGTCTGTGTAATTTCATTCACATGGTCTACTATCAGAGTGAGCTTCTCGGCGGGAATGGCGGGGACTTCTCTGATTTCTTTGATGATGACTTCTTTCGGAGGAGTAACCTCTTCTTTAATTTCCGACCGGGCAGCCTCATGTCCGACTCCGGGTATTTCAGGAGTTGCCCGCCCTGATTCGTGTAAATCAAATCTGGTGGGTTCGATGACGGGGGCTGCTGAAACAGCTTCTGCAGGAACTTCTTCCCGGAAGGTCTCTTCTTTCAGGGCTTTCTCAGGGGTATCGACAGGTTGAACCCGGAGCTTATGTTTTTCAGAGATGCGGTTGATTACAAGTCTGGTAATCACTTTAAACGTATCCTCGACTCCTTTACCCTTTATGGCGACTGCTTCCCGGTAATCATATTTACCGTTTTCATTCAACTCCTTATTCAGATCGTCAACAGATAGAATATTCGAAAGGTCTCTCTTGTTAAACTGAAAGATGAGAGGGGTATCGTCAGGTTCGATATTATTGGCAAGCAGGTTTTCCCGCATATTTCTGAAGCTTTCCACGTTCTGCTCCCTCATCTCACGCTGCGAGTCTGCGACGAAGACAATTGCATCCGCACCTTTCAGCACTAACTTCCTCGTTGCGTTGTACCTGACCTGTCCGGGAACCGTATAAAGCTGAAAACGGACGGAGAATTCACTGATCTTCCCGAGTTCCACCGGCAGGAAGTCGAAAAAGAGAGTCCTGTCAGCCTCGGTGGCAAGGGATAAGAGCTTTCCTTTTTTGGCAGGATCGAAGACGGAGTGAAGGTACTGAAGATTCGTCGTTTTGCCGCTAAGTCCCGGTCCGTAATATACGATTTTTATTGTGATTTCTTTTGTTGCATAGTTAAAAAGCGCCATGCATTATACTATAGCATAAACTGCGTTTCGTGTTTGATGTTTGACCCTGTACATTGCATCATCAGCAAGCCGAATGAGATCTTCCTTGGATTTGGCGCTTTCAGGGTATGAAGCAATACCGAAACTGGCGGTCAATTTAAGGGAATAGCCTTCTTTCTTAAGGAAAGTGTTCTGTTCAATAGACCTCCTCATCCTCTCGGCGATCTGGATTGCAGAGTCAGGAGGAGTCTGGGGAAGGACGACCACGAATTCATCCCCGCCGTATCGAGCGACGATATCAATGGACCTGAGGCTTTTTATGAGAAGTTGCCCCACTTCAACAAGTACCTTGCTGCCGATAAGGTGTCCAAAACGGTCATTGATACGCTTAAAATAGTCGATATCCATAAAGATCAGGGAAACAGAAGTGTTATATCTGGTCGAACGCTGAATCTCGATCTCGATCGTTCTGTTGAGATATCGCGTGTTGAAGAGTTTTGTAAGGTCATCGGTGATGGCAAGTTCGGTCATCTTCTGATAGAGGGAAGTTCTTTCTATTGCGATCGCAGTCAGATCGACAAGCCTCATTAAAAGGTCAAGGTCTTCCTTGACAAACGGTTCTCTTGTCTTTTTGTTAACCAGTTCGAGGACCCCCAGTACCTGTTCTTTGATTTTTATCGGCACACACATAAGAGATTTTGTTTTGAAATGAATGGCTTTGTCGATTTTTCCCAGGAAACGCTCGTCTTTTGAAACATCGGGGACTACTATTGGCAGACCTTCACTTGCAACCCATCCGGCTATCCCTTCCCCTACCTTCATCCTGAACTTCTGTATCTCCTTTTTCTTCCGCGCATTTGTTTTTTCGAAAACCAGTTCTCCGGTCTCCTGGTCCACCAGAAGCACGGACCATGCCTCAGCCTTCGTCATTTCTTTGACTTTGTCCATGATTTTTGTAAGAATAGCGCTTAACTCCAGCGACGAAGTGAGCGTTTTACTGACTTCTTCGAAGAAATTGAGTTCCCTTTTTGCCAGGCTCAAGTCATGCTTCAATATGGCATTTTCATATAATGTGCTGTGTTCTTTTTGTATCCTTTTCACAAAATAAACGAGTTCATTTACATCAGGGTTATAAAGGGGATAGGCAGCCGAGCCTCTCGTCCAGGGAGTAAAGCCCCTGAAAGTATGCTTATCCGAGATAACGATTTTGGGAATGTCCTTCGACAACTTCAGAAACTCCCTGAAGGAAGGAGAGGCGCTGACGTTTTTATCAGCTATGATCAGACTTATCCTGTCATCCAGCACAGACAAAGCTTTTTCCAGGAAATCGAATCTGCTGATGGTGAATCCAAGGGAAGATAAGGCATCCTGATAATCTTCCCTTAATAAGCTCTTCCCTATTATGAAAACTTTAGGCATTGACGCCGCAACACCTCTTATATTTCTTTCCGCTGCCGCAGGGACACGGATCGTTCCTTCCGGTCTTTTTGCCGCGCCTGACTGTCTGGGCGGAAGCAGCAGCAGAACCTTCGCCCCTATTGTAACTCAAACGCATCTGTCTTGCAGGTTCTTTCTGAATACTCTCCTTTTTCTGAACCTGGATTTTGTAAAGCCTGTTAATCACCTCGTTCGAAATTCTCGATGTCATTTCTCCGAACATGTCGAATGCTTCCTTCTTATACTCAACCAGGGGATCCTTCTGTCCGTAACCCCTTAGTCCTATGCCTTCCTTCAGGTGGTCCATGGCAAGCAGATGATCTTTCCACTGGGTATCGATGACCTGCAGCGTAATAACTTTTTCGAGATACCTGATGACATCGCTGCCGGCTTCCGACTCTTTGTTTTCATATGCCTTTTTGACTTCTGTGATAAGAGCGTCTCTTAACGAATCCCGGGGCATTGAAGCGACATTGATTGTGATGGAGAATATCCCGAAAACCGTTTCCCTGAGCCCTTTAATGTCCCATTCATCCTTGTATTTTTCTTCAGGACAATAAACCATGAGCAGTTCGTCAATAATCACATCAATCATTCCCCAGATGCGGTCTGTGAGATTTTCTCCCTGAAGAATCTCTTTCCGGAAGGAATAGATCTCAGTCCTCTGCTTGTTCATGACATCGTCGTACTCAAGGAGGTGTTTTCTTATATCGAAGTTGTGAGCCTCAACGCGCTTCTGGGCGTTCTCAATGGCTTTCGTCACCATTTTGTTCTCTATAGGCATGTCTTCCTCCATGCCGAGTTTGTCCATAATTCCCGATATCTTGTCCGAGCCGAATATTCTCATCAGATCGTCTTCAAGCGAAAGGTAAAAACGGGATGAACCCGGGTCTCCCTGTCTTCCCGAACGTCCTCTCAACTGATTGTCTATTCTCCTGGCCTCATGCCTTTCCGTTCCCAATATATGAAGCCCTCCTGCCGACAGGACCTTCTCCCTGTCCGCACTGCAAATATCTCCGGCACTGGAAATGGCACGCTTCCAGTCATCATCGGAATAATCGCTCCTGCCCTGAAGAAGTTCACCGGCGAGGCCTTCCGGATTTCCTCCGAGCACGATGTCGGTTCCTCTTCCTGCCATGTTCGTTGCAATGGTAACCGAGCCGTTTCTGCCCGCCTGTGCGATGATTTCCGCTTCCCTTTCATGATATTTTGCGTTAAGAACAGCGTGGGGAATGCCTTTCTTCTTCAACATGTGGCTGAGTATTTCGGATTTTTCGATCGATATGGTGCCGACCAGGATCGGCTGCCCTTTCTTGTGGAGTTCTTCTATCTCTCCGATCACGGCATTGAATTTGCCTTTTTCCGTCCTGTAAATCGTATCCGGATAATCGACCCTGATCATCGTTTTGTTGGTAGGTATAACCATTACTTCAAGGCTGTATATCTTGGCAAATTCCTCGGCTTCGGTATCGGCCGTTCCCGTCATACCCGCCAGTTTCCCGTACATCCTGAAATAGTTCTGAAATGTAATTGTTGCGAGCGTCTGGTTTTCGCTCTCGATTTTCACCCCTTCTTTTGCTTCTACAGCCTGGTGAAGCCCGTCGGACCAGCGTCTGCCGGGCATGAGCCTTCCTGTAAATTCATCTACGATGATCACTTCCCCGTCTTTCACTACATAATCAACATCGCGTTTAAAGAGCACGTGCGCCTTCAATGCCTGCTGGACATGGTGGACAAGTTCTATATTTGCCGGATCATAAAGGTTGCCCACCCCCAGAAGCCTTTCTACCTTGATGTTTCCTTCCTCGGTAAGCACCGCTGCTCTCGCCTTCTCGTCAATGGTATAGTCGGTATCTTTCCGGAGCCTCGGTATGATCTTGTCGATCTTGTAATACTTGTCCGTCGATTCCTCTGACGGACCGGATATGATGAGAGGCGTTCTTGCCTCGTCTATCAGAATACTATCCACTTCATCAACGATTCCGTAATTAAGTTCCCTCTGGGAATAATCGGCAATATCGTATTTCATGTTGTCCCTGAGATAATCGAATCCGAATTCGTTGTTGGTGCCGTAAGTTATGTCCGCCGCATATGCCTCCTGTCTCGAACAAGGCCTCAGGAAATCGAGTTTCTTGTCTGTCGAACGGTATGAAGGATCATACAGGAATGAAATATCATGTTGTATGACACCTATGGTCAAACCGAAAAAGTTGTATATCGGCCCCATCCATTGGGCATCTCTCTTTGCAAGATAGTCATTCACCGTTATCACATGCACGCCTTTGCCTTCGAGAGCATTTAAATAGACGGGGAGGGTGGCGACAAGCGTTTTGCCTTCCCCGGTCTTCATCTCGGCAATTTTCCCTTCATGAAGCACGACACCGCCGAGAATCTGCACGTCAAAATGCCGCATATTCAGTATTCTCCGGGATACCTCGCGCACCACTGCAAACGCCTCCGGAAGGACGGCATCGAGGGACTCTCCTGCACCAAGCCTTTCTCTGAATTCCCCTGTCTTTTCTCTAAGCCGGCCATCCGAAAGGCCGGCAATGTCCTGTTCCAGAGAGTTCACCTGTTCTACTGTCGGCCAGAGCCGTTTCAGCTCGCGTTCGTTCTTCGTACCGAAAACCTTGCTTAATATTGATCCAATCATGTTCTATAATAGAATTTAAGAGTTCAATAATTCAAGAAAACTCAAGTTTTACCACCCGAAACATACTCTTCACTTTAACTTGCCAGAAATGGATCGCTCGTGTTAAATTTTTTTATGTACAAGACTGTTTACATTCACACCTTCGGGTGCCAGATGAACGTGCATGATTCAGAGAAGATGCTCGGGATTTTGGAAAAACAGGGCTACACTCCCACGGACACCCCGGAGAAGGCTGATCTGATCATTTTCAATACGTGCAGTATAAGGCAAAAAGCAGAGCAGAAATTCTATAGTGAACTCGGACGGATTAAATCTTGTAAAAAAAAGCGGCCTGGCCTGAGGATAGCAGTCGCGGGGTGCATTGCCCGGCAGGAGGGCGGTAACATCTTCAGAAGGGCGCCTCATGTGGATTTTGTTTTCGGTCCTCAGAACCTGCATATACTTGCCGGACTTTGTGAAGGAGGCGTCGATGCTGTTTCTATATCGGATAACCCGAACATCGCTGCGGAAAATCTTCCTGTCAGAAGGAATGACGGGGTCAAGGCATGGGTTACCGTCATGTATGGCTGCAATAACTTCTGCAGTTATTGCGTGGTCCCTTTTGCCAGGGGGAGAGAAGGGTCGAGGCCGAGCGGCAATATTTATGAAGAGGTATCGGAGCTTGCAGTTAAGGGATACAGGGAAATAACTCTTTTGGGACAGAACGTCAATTCTTATGCGGGCGATACCGACTTCACAGGACTTTTGAAAAAACTCGACAGAGTAAGTGGAATCGAGAGGATCAGGTTTGTTACATCACATCCCAAGGACCTATCTTACGATCTGATACATGCAATGAGAGATTTGCCCAAGGTGTGCGAGCACATCCACCTTCCACTGCAGTCCGGGTCAAGTGCCGTCCTGGATCGCATGAACAGAAAATATACGTATGAGGACTACAGGGAAAAGGTATCATACCTCAGAGAAGAAGTTCCGGGCATTGCCATAACATCCGATATCATTGCAGGATTTCCGTGTGAGACGGACGATGACCATTTGCTCACGGTTAAGGCTTTGAAGGAGATTGAATTTGACGGGATATTTGCTTTTAAATTTTCTCCGAGGCCCTTTACCAAGGCAGCGAGAATGCCGGGTCATCTTCCGGACAGCGTAAAGTCTATGCGCCTGTATGAAATACTGGAGATCCAGGATGAAATAACACTGAGCAAAAATAAGTCATTAGTCGGCACTATTCAGGAAATACTCATAGAAGGAGAAAGCGAAACCGATTGTCATAAACTCTGCGGAAGGACCAGGTCGAATAAAATAATAACTGTACAAAAAACAGAGGGCCTTACCAAAGGCGCTCTTGTAAAAGTTCGAATGAATAAGGCAAGAAAGCACTCCCTCGAAGGCGAGCCTGTCCAGGAATGAAGGTTTCAATTCTCACGCTGGGCTGCAAGGTCAACCAGGCTGAAAGCGCTGCTATCGAAGGCACACTTCGCAATTCGGGATTTTCGATCGTAAGCTTATCTGAAAATCCTGATTACTGCGTTGTAAATACCTGCACTGTCACGTCAAAGAGCGATTATCAGTCAAGGCAGCTTATAAGACGGGCTGTGAGGACCGGGGCAAAAGTTCTTGTTACAGGCTGTTATTCCCAACTGAGGCCTGACGAGATTAAAAAAATCGACAGAGTGCACTCTGTCGTCAATAATGAAGATAAATTCAATATTATCAATATAATATCGAGTCAGATTAAAAGTAATTGTTGTAGTTTTTCTGCCAGATCCAGGCCGTACGTGAAAGTTCAGGACGGATGCAATAACGCCTGTACATACTGTATTGTGCCAAAAGCGAGAGGGAAGTCTCGAAGTATGGATGCACAATCAATAATTGAACAAGTCTCGAATTTTTCATCCGTTGGGTATCATGAAGTCGTACTTACAGGAATTCATTTGGGAACGTATGGTTATGATCTAAAACCTAATAAAAAACTTTCATATCTTGTTAAAAGTATTCTTAAAAAAACGCAAATATCGCGAATAAGACTTAGTTCATTGGAAGTACACGAAATAGATGAAGAAATGATTGAATTATTCCAGGAAAGCCGTCTCTGCAGGCATATACATGTTCCTCTGCAGAGCGGAGACGACGCGATTTTGAGGCGAATGAAGAGATCCTATTCTTCACGTGATTATATAGATATAATGAGTATTATTCTTGAGAAATTACCGAATATTGCCATAGGGACTGATGTCATAGTTGGTTTCCCGGGTGAAGGTCCTGCTGAATTCCTGAATACGAAGGGTATTCTTGAATCATTGCCTTTCTCAAATATACATATATTTCCCTTTTCAGCGAGGCCCGGAACCCCGGCCTCGCTGATGCCCATACAAGTGGGGTCTGCTGACAAGAGGGAAAGGTTCAGGGAACTGAATGCGCTCAATTTAATGAAAAAGGCCGTATATATGTCGGAACAGACAGATAGAATCCTTGATATTATTATTGAAGAGCGCCTTGACGATTACTCCATGGTGGGTACATCGGGCAATTACTTGAAGGTAAGGGTGAATTCAAATTCTTATGCCAGGAAATCCCTGATCAGCGTAAGGGTTGAGGGGATTGAGGAAAACAGATTAATTGGAACTCCTATAGAGTTGATATAACATTTCAATTTTAAATGTTATTTTATATGCTTAACTCCTAATCAAAGTCGTTTGAACCCGTAGTCCTCAGGCTAATGGCTTAATTTTCAACATGATTAATAACAGGTTATTAACATCCCCTGTTTATACTTTATGTCCGATAAGATATATTATGTAAA
>DCVG01000104.1 GCA_002328665.1 Nitrospiraceae bacterium UBA2194 | reverse complement strand
TGTCAAAGTCTCTGAGGTTGTCAATCGTCGGATTAGTTAATGCATCAGAGCCCACTTCATATTGAACCTTCATCCTCCCGTCTAATATTTCACTTCCAGTCTTACATGAAGTCACAGTCACATCAGCCGTCACTCGTTTCTTAACTATGTCAATCTTGTCTATATCTATATTAATGCTGCCTCCGTCAGAGCAATTTTCATTAATCAAACCCGCGGCGCTCACACTGTTTGTAATAGACGGAGCCATAGCCGCTATTACTTTCTCGGCAACACGTATTATGGGTGAACCGTCCGAAGTAACGCTGGAGGTGTTCAGTTCTCCCAGTGAAGAGGTTGGTGTTACCAGCTTTACTGCCTGAACCAAAATATCACTCGTCTCCGCGGCATTTGAATCAGTAAGAAGCGCATTTTCTCCCCCTCCTCTTGATGTGCCCCCGCCACCGCCTCCACCGCATGAGATTAGAAGAATTGCGACAGAGAAAAATATTGTAACTTTAATAAACATGTCCCCGTACCGTCTCATATCCACCTCCTTAACAATGAAAATTTAACCAATCTTTTCGTATTCAAGGGCATGTGCCCCAAAAAGTTTAGCTCATTTGTTCAAAAACATCCATAGCGCGATCGAAGAGCGTTTGTTCCAGGAAGGAATGATGAGTCGAAAAGAGTCATTCCCGGATGTTTTCTTGCATCTCTATTTTTTCGCTACTTTTTTCTCTATCTGCGTGCATAAACCTTGAATCATATTCAGTTCCTTTTCCGTCATCCCGGCTCTGCCGATGAAGTGCTTAAGATTGACGATGATATTTTTCATGAGATTCCTGTCGCCCCTCGGTATGTATTCAAGCAGTTCCAGCACCCGGGATATCCTTTCGTATAAGGGTGTGATTTCTTCATGTGCCTTGAGGTCTTCAATCAGGGTTGAGTTGTCATATTTCTTCTTCCCGGCCCTGCCAGATGTATCATCTATCTCCTGACCATGCTTTGAAAGTTCATAAGCGATAATCAGGACCGCGTGTGAAAGGTTCAGCGAGGGCTGGATCCTACTGCTCTTGATTTTGAGCAGAAAGCCGCACTGATCCACCTCGTCATTGTTAAGGCCCTCCGCTTCCCTCCCGAAGAGGATAGCGACTTTATTGTTTGCAGCGACATTACGAATCCTTGCCGTCCCCTGTTCAACAGGCAATATCACCCCGCGTCTCTTTCCCTCTCTCCGGGTCGTTCCCACGATAACAGCCTTATCCTTTATCACCTCTTCAAGAGCATCATAGACCTCTGCGGAGTCAAGTACGTCATGGGCGTTGCGGGCGAACCATCTCCCCTCTCCCGACATTTCAGGCGGAGGCTTAACGAGGCAAAGGTTTCTGAACCCCATGTTCTTTATAGCGCGTGCGGATGCGCCGATATTACCCGGTTCCCGGGGTTCGACAAGGACAAAAAATATGTTTTGTTTCCATGCATTCATATAGAACTCAATTAGAACTCAATGGGGTTAATTCTTTCATCTTGACGGACCTATCTACCATTCTCTGTTAAGTAGTACGGATGACCCACTACAATGATGCTTCCTTTTTTTAAAAAGGCAGTTCGAGCGTCATTACCCTGAAAAAGCTTTTTCTGTGGATAGGGCAGGGGCCGTAGAGGCGGATCATTTCGAGATGTTCTTTTGTCGAATACCCCTTATGTCTGCCGAAGTTGTACTCCGGGTATTGCAGGTGATAGTCCGACATGATTTTATCACGGGTGACCTTTGCTACTATCGATGCAGCGGCAACCGAGGCGCTTACGCTCTCTCCTTTGAACGGAGAAAGCTGTTGTATCGGTACGTTGAGAAGGCGTATTGCATCTATTACAAGAAAATCCGGAGGAGTGGAAAGTTTTTCAACGGCGCGCTGCATGGCAAGCATTGTTGCTCTCAGGATGTTGAGCCTGTCTATTTCTTCAGGTCCCTCGATGCCTATTCCTATGTCTAAAGAGGAATTGCGTATCTTCTCATATAGCCGAGCTCGCTCTTTTTCCGGCACCTTTTTAGAATCCCGCAGCCCGTCAATCGTTATCCCCTCTTTAAGGATAACTGCTGCGGCGACAACAGGTCCGGCGAGAGGGCCCCTTCCGGCTTCATCTATCCCGGCTATTCTTGAAAACCCTTTTTTTCTTAAGGATTCATCGTACCGGTAGCTGTCCATTTCAGCCCTACTGTTTTGCAGGACTTTTTTCTACAAAAACCCTTTCTTTCTCTTTGATCTTGGCAGCCTTGCCTTTTTTGCCTCTGAGGTAATAGAGCTTTGCCCTGCGAACCCGCCCCCTTTTGAGGACATCTATTTTTTCTATGGATGGAGAAAGAAGCGGGAATATTCTCTCCACTCCGATACCAAAGGATATCTTCCTTACGGTGAACGTTTCTCTTGTAGAATCTCCGTGTCTTGCTATGACAACTCCGTCAAACGGCTGGATTCTTTCTTTGTCGCCTTCGACTACTTTGACCGAGACCCTTACGGTATCCCCGATGTTGAATGCCTTGATATCCTTTTTGAAACCTTCCTCAACAGCTCCTATCAAATTCATAATGAATCCTCCTTTATCTCCTGAATTAAAGTACGGTCCTCATCGCTGAGCCTGCTGTCTTCAAGAAGTTCGGGTCTGCGCAGCAGAGTGCGGCGCAGGGCTTCTTTTCTTCTCCACTTCCGGATGTCCGCATGGTTTCCCGAGAGCAAGGCTTCGGGCACCTGAAGACCCCTGAACACGGGAGGCCTCGTATAATGAGGATAATCGAGTATCCCCCATGAAAAAGACTCTACCTCCGCAGACTGCCCGTCTCCGAGGACACCCGGTATCAACCGTGTGACAGCGTCTATTATAACCAAAGCAGGCAGTTCTCCGCCAGTCAGAACATAATCCCCGATCGAAACCTCATCATCGGCAAGGGCTGTCCTCACTCTCTCGTCGATGGCCTCATAGCGTCCGCACAGGAAAATGATCCTTCTGTTCTCCTTTGACAGTTCTACTGCCATGTGATGGTCGAACTTCTTTCCTGCGGGGCTGAGCATTATAACCCTCCTCTGTGAAGGATCACCGCAGAGAGCCTCAACAGCCGCAAAAAAAGGGTCGGGTTTCATGACCATGCCGGCTCCTCCGCCGTACGGGTAGTCGTCTACGGTTCTGTGCTTATCGTACGCATAATCCCTGAGATTATGGATGTTTATTTCGACAAGCCCCTTCATCAGGGCTCTCTTGAGAATGCTCTCTCCGAGGTAAGCATGGAATATCCCGGGGAAAATGGTTATGACGTCAAATTTCATTTTCATGGTTTCTGCAGGACATGTTCGACTGAAAAGAATAAGGGGCAAAGGTTCTTCCCCCTTCACCCCCTGGTTATTTTGATTTATTTACTTAGGAATTCGAATAAAGAGGATTATTCATCCTTCGGGGATCAATTTATTCGAGAATCTCAAGCACGCAGCGCTTCCCGATTTTCGTACCGGATGCACTGAGGATCGTCCTCATTGCGCGCGCAGTCTTACCCTGTTTGCCGATAACTTTTCCAAGATCGCTTTGTGCAACCCTGAGTTCGAAAACAGTGGTCTTTTCTCCGTCAACCTCTGTAACGTTCACCTCTTCAGGCCTGTCCACCAGAGCCTTCGCCATCTTTTCTACCAAATCTTTCATCATCCCACCTCCATGCGAGTTTTTGGCTGACTACGCCCCAGCCTTTTGCATAAGCTTTTTGACGGTATCAGTAGGTTGTGCTCCCCGCTGCAACCAAAGTTTTGCCTTTTCAAGATCGAGCTTTATCTCCGAGGGTTCCTTCAAAGGATCGTACGTCCCGAGAATCTCTACAAAAGGTCCATTCCTTCTTGCCCTGGAATCAGCCACCACAAACCTGTAGAAAGGTCTCTTGTGTGCACCTATCCGCATAAGTCTTATTTTGACCAAACCATCACCTCCTTACAAAGTCTATAATTTTAATATATTCCGGGGAAGAAAGTAAACCTAAACCCTTATGAAATTGAACATAAGGCAGATATGCTTAAAACCTTATAATCAAAAGAAAAGTTCTCAGCAGAAAACGTCCTGCATATCTGAGTGAAGGTTTGATTTTTGAGGCGATTTTCCGTTATTATCACACACATGGAGCTCAAAAAATACTTTGATGATTCAGGCCGCTATATCATGAATACGTACAATCGGTACCCCGTTGTCCTCAGAAAGGGCCGGGGAATGAAGGTTTGGAGTTCCGACGGCAGGGAGTACCTGGATTTTGTCGCCGGGGTTGCGGTGAATATCCTAGGTCACTGCCACCCGAAGGTGGTGGTCGCGATCCAGAAACAGGCTCAGAGGCTTATTCATGTCTCAAATTACTATTACATAGAACCGCAGATCAAGCTTGCGAAATTACTTGTCGAAAACTCGTTCGCAGACAAGGTTTTTTTCTGCAACTCAGGGGCCGAAGCGAATGAAGCGGCGATAAAGCTTGCAAGAAAGTATGCCAAGGAGCAGACCGGCGCTGAAAGGTTTGAAATAATAACCGCACTGAATTCTTTCCATGGAAGGACGTTCGCAGCGCTGACTGCTACAGGCCAGGAAAAATTCCGGAAAGGGTTCGAGCCGCTCGTTCCCGGCTTCAGGTATGTCCCATTCAATGATATTGATGCGATCGGGAAGTCGATAACCGGACAGACATGCGCTTTGCTGCTTGAGCCTATTCAGGGAGAAGGAGGCGTGAGGATTCCCTCTCAGGACTATCTGAAAGAGGTAAGGGATCTCTGCGATGCGCATAACCTTCTTCTGATACTTGATGAAGTACAGACCGGGATGGGCAGGACAGGAAAGTTTTTCGCATACGAGCATTTCGGAATAACGCCGGACATCATGACCATAGCAAAAGGACTCGGCGGCGGCGTGCCGGTCGGCGCGATGCTTGCCACGGACAAAGTCGCCCCGGCTTTTCAGCCCGGCAGCCATGCCTCTACATTCGGCGGCAACCCGCTGGTATGCGCTGCCGCTATTGCGACCATAGAGACCCTGCTGGAAGACGGCTTCATCCTGGATCAATGCAACCGGATGGGGAAATATTTTATGGACAGGCTCGGGCAACTGAAGGCTGAATTCCCGAATTTTATTACTGAAATAAGAGGGAAGGGTCTTTTACTGGGCATGGAACTGAGCCGGGAAGGTGATCCGGTTGTAAAGTCATGCCTTGAAAAAGGGGTGCTGATAAACTGCTCTGCCGGAAATGTGCTGCGTTTCATCCCTCCGTTGATTGTGCAGCGCAGGGATATCGACCATCTCATCGACATTCTCCGGGGGATCTTCATGAAATTATGGTAAAGCCTTCGAGGGTATTCAGAATATGAAAAGGGATTTTCTGACATTGCAGGACTTATCTTCCCGGGAGGTGCAGCGTCTTCTCAAAAGGGCCCGGGACCTCAAATCCGGCGCGGATGCGAATAAATGTCCTTTGATCGGGAAGAGCATAGGGCTTCTGTTCGAGAAGGCGTCTACAAGAACGAGGATATCGTTTGAAGTCGGCATATACCAGCTAGGCGCGCAGGCGATCTATATGAATCAAAAGGAGATACAGATAGGAAGAGGGGAGACTGTACATGATACGGCCAGGGTGCTGTCGCGGTATCTCGATGCAGTCGTAATCAGGACTTTCAGCCACGATACCCTGAGGGATTTTGCATTGTCTTCATCGGTTCCGGTTATTAACGGCCTGAGCGATGCGCATCACCCATGTCAGGCGCTTGCAGACCTTATGACAATTGCTGAAAAGAAAGGAAGGCTGAAGGGTCTTCGGATCGCATATATCGGTGACGGAAACAATGTTGCCAACTCGCTCATAGAGGCATCTGTTCTTACAGGCATGGACATTGTCCTGGCATGTCCAAGAGGCTTTGAGCCTGAAGCGGAGATAGTGGAAAAGGCGTTGTCGTGGGGTAAAAACGCGGTAACTGTTACGGAAGACCCTGAAATAGCCGTCTTTGACGCCGACGTTGTTTATACCGATGTATGGGTCAGCATGGGGCAGGAAAAAGACGCTGCGAAGAAGAAACGAAAATTCAAAAAATATCAGTTGAACAGCGACCTTGTTTCCCGTGCAAAGAAAGACGTGATCGTCCTCCATTGCCTGCCTGCGCACAGGGGGGAAGAGATCACCGATGAGGTGATCGACGGTCCAAGGAGTGCGGTATTCGATCAGGCGGAAAACAGGCTCCATACACAAAAGGCCCTGCTGGAGTTTCTCCTGACCTGATTGTACGTTCATTGGTCGTCCGCTATGAGACATTTAATAAGTGAAAATCGAAACAATAAATACCTGAAACCTCCGGTCCCTGAAGTGTTTTTGGCGGGTATGGTTTTTTTTGTAACAGTTCTTATTTTTTTGCTCCCGGTATCAGCTGAAACTTTCCGCGCGGAAATCTCTCCGGGGAAAATAAGTCAGGGAGACCCTTTTGTCGTTAAGGTAACCGGCCTGGAAGCCTCCAGCCCGCCTTCTGCAGTATTACTTGAGAAAGAAATTCTTTTCAGCGGTTGCGGTGACGGGTGTTATATTGCTCTGGGAGGAGTCGATCTCAATACAAAACCGGGTATATATAAGGTCACGGTGACAGCCGGCAGGGAGAAAAGAGATTTGATGTTATCCGTAGAAAAGACCGCTTTCCCGGAAATAAGGCTCACCCTTCCGAAGGAAAAGGTATTCCTGAGTCCCGAGGATATCGAGAGGACCGAGAGGGAGAAGGAAAGACTTACGGCAATATTCAGGACGATTACCGGTAAACTGTGGGACGGGAATTTTATCACACCACTTGGAAACAGTGTTTCCACAGGCTTTGGCGTGAAGCGGATAATGAACGGGAAGAACGTCAGCGTTCATAAGGGAGTCGATATAAGAGGCCGCGAAGGGGAGGATATCAGGGCGTCGAACGCAGGCAGGGTCGTCCTGGTCGAAGAATTGTTCTTCGGAGGAAACACCGTTATCCTTGACCACGGACAGGGTATTTATACCATCTATATGCATCTGTCAAAGGCAAGAGTGGATTCCGAAGATATTGTTTCAAAAGGTGACGTAATAGGACTTGTAGGGTCGTCGGGAAGGGCTACCGGGCCCCATCTCCATTTCGCGGCTAAGTTGCAGGATATGACTGTAAACCCGCTGTCTTTGATATCATTGGCATTATGATGCAGTATTTATCATGGTTAAAAGGAGGTAGCATGCTCAAGGCAAAAGATATAATGACACCGGATGTGATTACGGTCACATTTTCCATGACGGTGGAAGAACTGGCGCGCGTTTTTATGAAGAACAGGATCAGCGGAGCGCCGGTCACAGACGACAGCGGAAAATTGAAGGGAATCGTGACCGAAAACGACCTCATCAGCAAGAACAGCAGACTCCATATCCCCACGATATTAAGATTGTTCGATGCCTATATCCCCCTCGGCACAAGCAGGCTTGAACTCGAAATCAAGAGAATGGCTGCTACGACCGTCGGCGAAATATGCACAAAGGAAGTGGTTACCGTCGATGACGAAGCATCGGTCGAGTATATCGCATCCCTGATGACAGAGAAAAAGATACATCTGTTGCCGGTAGTGAAAGAAAGGAAGCTCGTCGGGATTATCGGGAAAAAAGATCTCCTGAAAGGGATTGCAGGCGAGCCGTCAGAATAATCATACGGACACGGAGATGATCGTAAAGCGTGACCGTGATCCGTTATCCGTAGCGGACACGGACAACGGACACGGATAAGCGGGAAAGGAAGCTGTAAAAACTATGGATACCTCGTCTGAAGAAGAACGAAGAAAATATGAGAGGCTTCCGTTCAGAGAAGATATCATGATTGACGGGGTGCAGTGTTCGAGTATGGATATCAGTGAAGGCGGCCTCTATCTCAGTGCAATCCAATTATTTGAAGAAGGCAGCGTCGTGGAAGCGAATATTCCTTTTAAAGGGGACAAAATAACGGTTAAAGCCCAGGTCCGGTATTCCCAGCCGGGGATCGGAATGGGGATCATGTTCGTTGACTTAAACGACAGGCAGCGGGCGATGATAAAAGAGCTGATCGAATGCATTGCCTCTCACTAACAGGACCAAACATGGCAAAAGTAAAACTTAAGCTTGCAGTATTGTTCCTGGCTGTCTTACTGGTTTTGTTCAGCGGGCCGGCGGCAGCGGAAAAACAGAAAGTCATTTCTGACAAGAATGAATACGGCGGAAAAACCGTAGAGATGACCTTTGAATCCGGAGATAAGCTTTATGGCGATGCCGCGAAGGAAATAATGTACTATGGCAGGAACGGGAAGATAAAGCAGGAATATTTCTCTGCACCCGGGTTTGCTAAAGAAAAGGGAATCAGTAAAAAAACAGCCTTCTTCGACGGCAAAGGAAAAATGACAAAAGCGGAACTCCTCTTTACGGATGAGTTTGCCGGTGAAAAGGGAGTTAAGAGGTCTGTAACCGACTTTGACGGGAATGAGGCGGAGATAAAGGAGGAACTTTTTTATACGGAGAAATTTGCTTATGAAAAAGGATTCAGCAGGGACATATCCCATTTTGGCGGCAACGGAAAAATCACAAGGCGTGAATTTTTTTATACGGACAGGTTCGCCGATGAAAAGGGTTATAACAGGCTGATAGCTTACCTCGACGATAATGAGAAGGCTGAAAGACAGGAAATTTTTTACACCGACATCTTTGCCCATGAAAAAGGAGTCGGCAGATCGGTAACCTATTTTTACAACAATAACGATATTTTCGAAAAGGATGAATATTTTTTTACGGACAAGTTTGCCGATGAAAGGGGAGTTAAAAAGAAATTTGTCTATCGTGACAGTAATGGAACAGTGACACAGGAGGAAAGCTTCTATACGGATAAATTTTCGAATGAGAAGGGTGTTGACAGGTCAGTTACACTCTTTGACGGCAGCGGGAAAATGATAGAGGAGAAACTCTTTTATACGGACCGGTTTGCCGATAAAGGCAAGTATTACAAGGCGATAGCTTATTTTGACGGCAATGAGGAAATAAAAGAGGAGGAACTTTTCTATACGGATAAATTTGCCGAAGAAACGGGAGTCAGCAGGTCAATAACCCATCTGGACAATGAGGGGAAAATGACAAAAGCTGAATATTATCATACGGACAAGTTTGCGGGTGAAAAGGACTATGACAAGTCAACAGCCTTTTTTGACGCCGACGGTAAATTGATAAAGAATGAATACTATAAAAACGGCAAGCCGGCGGAGGCAAAATAAAATACACACTTTTTGAGCGAAAAATCCTTTAAAATCAAATATGCGAGAGTGGCGGAACCGGCAGACGCGCTGGCCTTAGGAGCCAGTGGGTAACTCCGTGCGGGTTCAACTCCCGCCTCTCGCACCAGTAGTACGCAGGCGGAGAAGGGCGCATATTAAAGGGAAATATACTCCGAATAAATTTGCATATGAAGCCTGAAAGGGTAATAATATGTATAAGGGCTTTTTCCTGTATTTGATATGGCAAAAAATAACATGAATGTCCTTGATGTTATCTGCGACAACATGCCTGTGGGCGTGATCATCTTCAATAAGAAAATGGAAACTGTTTTCTGCAACAAAAAGGCCATCCTTTTCCGGGACCGCTATAAATTTCCCGATGAACTGACCACTGTCGGCAGGAGGATTTTTGACGCGATTGATGCATCGAAACTGAAAGAACTGTTCCCCGGTGAGGTCTATGTCTCAAAAAAGATAGACGGCTCGCCGAACAACTGGACGTTCACGTTCTTTATCCATGAAGGCCCAGAGCCGTTCATAGGCATATGCATCATTGAAGAGGCGATTTCAAGGAAGCTTGACGTGGGCAAGATAAGGCAGTGTTTCAGGATAACCCGCCGGGAAACCGATGTGCTCAGACGTCTTCTCGACGGGTTGAAGAACTCGCAGATAGCTGAAGAGCTTGATATGTCGGAGCAGACCGTCAAAGACCATTTAAGCAGCATATATATGAAAGTGGGAGTTGAAAACAGGTTTTCATTAGTCCGTTATCTTATCAACAAAGGAGAATACTGAAATCCGGGAAATGGTATTGATCCTTCAGTATGACAAGTCAATGGTGGACGGTAAGGGATTCGAACCCTCGACTTCCACGTTGCGAACGTGGCGCTCTCCCAGCTGAGCTAACCGCCCACAGAATGTTTCGCTTGATATTATAAAGCTGTTGAACATTTCTCCACAAGTTGTTTTATCGCTGAATATAAAGCGTAACTTAAAATAATCAGTAGTATGCCTTTAATTTTGTTGACATTTGAAATATTTTGAGGTTTAATCTAACAGTGAAGGCAAGGTAATGTCAGGAGGGGACAAACAGGGGATCATGAAGGCCGGAGTTGGTGTCTATTTTTGCAGTTGCGGAACCAACATCTCCGAAAATATAGATATTGATGAGCTTGTCCGGTTTACTTCCACCCTTGATACTGTCGAATATGTAAAATCTCACAACCTTCTCTGTTCTGAAGAAGGGAAAAATTATTTAGCCGAAGATATCATCAAACAAAAACCCGACCGTGTTGTTATTGCTGCATGCACGCCGAAAGAGCACGAAAAAACATTCAGGAACGTATTACAGAAGGCCGGACTCAACCCGTACCTGTTCCAGATGGTGAATCTCAGGGAACAGGTCGCCTGGGCAACTTCGGATAAATCATCGGCAACAGAGAAGGCAAAATCATATATACGCGCCGCGGTAGCCCGCGTTGCATTGCAGGAGCCCCTCGAGGAAAGAGAGATTGACTGCAACACCGACGTCCTCGTTATCGGCGCAGGTCCCGCCGGCATGGAGGCGGCGCTGCTGCTCGCAAAAGCAGGAAGAAAAGTATATCTTGTCGAAAAAAATTCGTTTATCGGCGGCAGGGTTGCGCGGTATGAAGAAGTCTTCCCGAAGATGGAATGTGCTTCGTGCATGATGGAGCCGAAGATGGACGAGGTTCTGCATCACGAGAACATCGAGCTTCTGACCTGCAGTGAAGTTCAGGAGGTTTTGGGCTTTTTAGGTAACTTTGTGGTGAGGGTCAGGAAAAAGGCCGGCTATGTCGACAAGAATAAATGCATCGGGTGCGGCGCCTGTTATGATCAGTGCCCGGTGACGGTAAAGAATGAATTCGACTATAACCTCAGTGACCGCAAGGCAATCCATGTGCCGTATACCGGAGCATTGCCGAATGTCCCTGTCATCGATTGCATGAGCTGCCTGCGCTTTGAAGGCCGGTCGGACGTCTATAAGCAGGCCTTGGACCAGGGTTTGATAACTAAAAGAGAATATGAGACGTTTAAGGCCGAGGACTGCCGTCTCTGCAAGGAGGCATGTCTCTTCGATGCGATCAATTATGAGGATAAAGACGAGGTCATTGAAAGAGAAGTCGGCGGCATAGTCGTTGCGACAGGCTTTGAGCTTTTTGACCCCTCGGTTCTCCCGCAGTTCGGATACGGGGTTTACCCGGAAGTTTATACAAGTCTGGAGTTCGAACGAATCCTTTCGCAGACAGGTCCGACCTGCGGAAAACTCCTGATGAAGGACGGCAGGGAACCCGAATCAGTGGCGATCATCCATTGTGTCGGCAGCAGGGATAAAGATTTCAAAGACTACTGTTCCGGCGTCTGTTGTCTCTACGCGCTTAAATTCGCCCGTCTGGTCGAAAAGCATGCGCCTTCGGTCAAGGTTTACGATTTCTATGCAGACTGGTGTGTTCCCGGAAAGGATAACCAGGCATTTCTGGATTCGATTAAAAAATGGAAGAACATTAAATTTATTCATACGACCCTTCCCATGAATGTCCCGGTGAAAAAGAGAAACGGTAAACTCAGTCTCGCGTGCACCGATGTCTCGAACGGGAAGCATGTTGTATCAGCCGATATGGTGGTGCTCTGTCCGGCAATGGTGCCTGCAAAGGATACCGCCCGGCTTTCCGAACTCCTTCTGATTGCGCGGGGAAAAGAGGGGTTTTTTGCCGAAGGGCATACCAAGCTTGCGCCTGTGTCGACAAACATGGAGGGGATATTTATCGCCGGCTGTTCACAGGGGCCGAAGGATATCCAGGGCTCTGTTGCTCAGGCTGCTGCTGCGGCAGGGGAGGTCCTCTCGGCGCTTGTTCCGGGCAGGAAATTAAAACTTGATGTGCTCACCGCCGAGATCGACGAGAACGCATGCGCGGAATGCAGAATCTGCATAGGACTCTGTCCTTACAATGCTATCGTCCTCGATAAGGAAAAGAACGTCGCCGTTGTGAACACTGTGCTGTGCAAAGGCTGCGGTACCTGCGTTGCCGCATGTCCGAGCGGCTCGGCCAGGAGCAGGCATTTTACGACAGAGCAGATATTTGCCGAGATTGAGGGGGTGCTGAAATAAAAGGGTTCGAGCCAAAGATAGTCGGCTTCTTCTGCAACTGGTGCTCCTATGCCGGAGCCGATGCCGCAGGCAGCGCAGGAAAAACCTACCCGCCGAACGTCAGGGTCATCAGGGTGATGTGCACGGGCAGGATCGACCCGCAATTTGTCCTCAAGGCCTTTGAGAAAGGAGCAGACGGTGTACTTATTCTCGGCTGTCATCCCGGCGATTGTCATTACAGGGAAGGGAATTACAATGCCCTGCGGAGATTCCATCTGCTGAAAAAGATGCTGGACCAGTTCGGGATTGAGGATGGAAGATTCCGGCTCGACTGGGTTTCGGCGAGTGAAGCCGAAAAGTTTGTCGGGGTCATTAATGATATGGTGAAAAAAGTGAAGGCGCTCGGCCCGTTGAAACCAGCCCCGCCTCTCCCCCTTTCGAAAAAAAAGGGAAGGGGAGATATTCAGGCAGAGGCACATGGCTAAACCGAAGGTTGCATTTTACTGGTGCGCTTCCTGCGGGGGGTGCGAAGAGTCGATCATAGATCTTGCCGAAAACATCCTCAAGGTAATTGAAGCTGTCGAGTTTGTAATATTCCCTGTGGCGATGGATTTTAAGATGAAGGATGTGGAAGCATTGCACGACCGGGAAATAGCCGTCAGTTTCATCAACGGCGGGATACGGACGGAAGAGCAGGAACACATGGCAAAGCTGCTCAGGAAGAAGTCCGGCATCGTTGTTGCCTACGGGGCATGCGCGCATCTGGGAGGTACTCCCGGCCTGGCCAATTTCTTTAACAGGGACATGATCTTTGATTATGTATACCGGAAAGCCCCGTCGGTCGAAAATCCTCATAATATAACTCCCAAACCGAGAACAGCCGTTAAACAGGGGGATCTGACTTTACCGAAATTTTACGATACCGTCTTTACCCTGGACCAGGTTATCGATGTAGATTATTACCTGCCGGGCTGCGCGCCTCCGCCCGACCTGATTATGAAGGCGATTGAAGCTATTTTGTCAGGCAATCTCCCTCCGAAGGGTTCCGTGCTCGCACCTGACAAGTCGTTGTGCCATACCTGCAAACGGAAGCCGACAAAACCCGAGAAGGCAATCATTAAAGAGATCAGGAGGGTTCACGAAGTTTTGCTCGATCCCGACAGATGCTTCCTGGACCAGGGCATCATTTGTATGGGACCGGCCACCCGCGACGGGTGCGGCGAGCGGTGCATCAATGCCAATATGCCGTGCCGGGGATGTTTCGGGTCTACAAGCAGGGTTGAAGACCAGGGCGCAAAGTTCCTCTCCGCTCTCGCATCGGTTATCGATGCGAACGATGAGAATGAGATAAGGAAGATAACCGCTTCGATTGTCGATCCGGCCGGTGTCTTTTATTTTTACTCATTGCCGGCATCGATGCTGAGAAGGAGAAGAAATATAGCGAATGAGTAAACGCATTACCATAGATCCGATTACAAGGCTTGAAGGGCACGGGAAGATAGAGATTTTCCTTGACGATAGAGGAAACGTCGAGAAGACCTATTTCCAGGTCCCCGAACTGAGGGGATTTGAGGTCTTCTCCATCGGTCGTCCTGCGGAGGAAATGCCGCGGATAACGCCAAAAATATGCGGAGTTTGTCCGACCACCCATCACATGTGCTCCACAAAGGCGCTTGATGATCTGTATAAAGTCGATCCTCCGGCGACTGCAAAAAAATTGCGTGAGCTGATGTATTCGGCCTTTATGCTCGAAGACCATATGCTTCATTTCTTCTTCCTCGGAGGCCCCGATTTTATCGCAGGTCCTTCCGCACCGCCTGCCGAGCGGAACATCCTCGGAGTTATTTCCAAAGTGGGGCTCGATATCGCGGGGAAAGTGATCAGGCTGAGAAGGGAATGCCGCGATGTCATCACTCACTTCGGCGGCCGGGTCATACATCCTGTATGCGGTCTTCCCGGCGGCATCTCGAAGCCGCTTAAGGAGGAAGACAGACTGAGAATCGTGGATGTCGCAAAAAACGGCGTTGAGTTTGCACAGTTTGCATTGAAGATATTCGAAGACATTGTGCTCAAGAACAAAGAGTATGTTGATCTTATCCTGGGGGACGTCTATAAGCACGCTACTTATTATATGGGACTGGTTGATAAGAATAATAAGGTGAATTTCTATGACGGGGATATCCGGGTGGTTACACCGGAAGGCAAGGAATTTGCACGATTCAAGCCCGGAGAATATCTGAGTCATATCACTGAACGGGTCGAACCATGGAGCTACGTCAAATTCCCGTATCTGAAGAATGTCGGATGGAAAGGGTTTGTCGACGGGATTGACAGCGGAGTGTATCGCGTTGCGCCTCTGGCGAGGTTGAATGTATCCGACGGCATGGCGACGCCATTGGCACAGGCTGAATTTGAAAGGATGTACGCAACCCTTGGCTTGAAACCCGTTCATAACACACTGGCATTTCACTGGGCGCGTCTGATCGAAGCCCTCTATGCAGCCGAACGCATGCTTGAGCTTGCGCAGGACGGGGAGATTACCGACCCCCATGTGCGCAACATCCCGACCGCTACCCCGGAAGAGGGTATCGGTGTTGTCGAGGCGCCGCGCGGCACTCTCTTCCATCATTATAAGACCGACAAAAACGGGATTATTACGGAGGCCAACCTTGTCGTGGCGACGGTGAACAATGCTGCTGCCATCTGCATGTCTATTGAGAAGGCTGCAAAAAGCCTTATCAGGGAAGGTAAAGTATCCGAAGGCCTGCTCAATATGGTAGAGATGGCGTTCCGTGCTTATGACCCGTGCTTCGCCTGTGCCACGCATATATTGCCGGGAAAAACACCGTTATTCATTAACATTTATAGCAAAAACGGTGATATGATAAAGACTGTTGGAAAGGGTTAGACGTACTCTGAAAAATATCATTAAAAAAGGAGGGAATGCAAATGGCTACGGTAAGTTTAGATTGCAAAGGGCTCAGGTGCCCGCAGCCTATCCTGAAAATTGCTGCAAAATCTGCAGAGCTCAAGTCAGGTGATCTCCTCGAGGTGACGGCAGACTGCCCAACTTTTGAAAAAGACGTCCGTCAGTGGTGCGACAGGACCAGGAAAACGCTTATGTGGGTGAAAGACGAAGGCGGCGGTATAAAACGCTGCCAGATACAATTCTAAAGGGCATAGACTAAAGATAGTCCATGAATTCCTATAAAAACCTGACGGTAGGGAAAAAGATATCGTTAAGCTTCGGTCTTTTGTTCCTTGTAATTGTCGTCCTTGGAATATTCTGGCAACTCGGGATTAGTAACCTCAAAAAAGAAGAGGAGGATAAGAGTAACCTGATCGAGTTGAAAGAAAAGCTCCGGGAGATGCAGGTGGTCCACTACCGCTGGGTCGATGACCTGAGAGAGGCGGCAAGAAAGGGACAAAAGTTTGAAGGCGAGCTGGACCATACAAAGTGTGTATTCGGCAAATGGTATTATTCATACAAGCTTCCCTATCCTGAACTGGAGGACCTCTATAAATCGTTGGAAGAACCCCATAAAAAACTTCATCAGTCGGCCGTGCCTGTCATACGTGCAATACAACAGGGCGACCGGGCAGGGGCTGAAAGACTTTCTTTTCAGTCGAGAAAGGGCAACCTTCCCGAACTTATGAAAGTCTATGATCCGTTCATGACGGGAATCGGCGGTGTTTATGAAAAGCACAAAGAGGAATCCGAGAAATCGGTTAGAAAACAGAATGTCACTTCCCAGGGCATAATCCTCATATCGCTAATATCCGTTATATTTCTGGCAGCCTTTTTAACGAGGGATATCGTGAGACCGCTGAAGAGAGTTACGGAGACGGCGAACAAGATAGCCGAAGGCGATATCCCCGAGATAACACATACGGGAATAAAGGCTAAGAGCGATAACGAAATTGCGCAGATGGAGAATGCCTTCGGGAGAATGGCGTTATCGTTGAATGAATTATCCAAAACAGCCGAAAAGATCGCCTCTGGAGGTCTGGATGCAACAGTAAATATCCGGTCCGAGAAGGACGTCCTTGCCAATGCTATCGCAAAAATGGTCGAAAACCTCAAGCAGAGCGTTGATGAACTGCATACCAACTCCATGAACCTGGCCCTCGGTATGAGCGATTACTTCAGTATTATTTCGGAACTGGCAGTCGGCAACCTTAACGTCAAGGCCCCGGAGGATACAGGGGATGATTTACTGAACCAGTTGGGCAAGATCACAAATGAGATGATCGCGGAGTTTAAGAAGCTGGAAGAATGCATAGAAGAGGTCAAGAAAGGCAACCTTGATGTCGAAGTACACGTCCGGTCGGAGAAAGATGCGATCGGCATAGGTTTTAAACACATGCTCGAACATCTCCGTGAAACCTCTGAAGAGCTGCATACGAGTTCAATGAATCTTGCGATGGGGTTTACCGATTATTTCATGATTCTCCAGCAGGTTGCTGCGGGCAACCTTACAGTAACTGCGAATGAAGACACAGGCGACGATCTGTTAAACCAGTTCGGAAAAGCGACCAACTCGATGATCTCTTCTCTTAACGACTTGACGATAAAGGTCAGGGAGCAGGCGGACCTCCTGTCAAGTTCTGCAAATTCCATGGCCTCTGTTACAAAGCAGTCGACGCGAGCGCTCTCCGAACTTTCGACTGCGATTTCCCTCATATCTTCTGCGGCATCATCGGTTGCGGAGAATTCAGAGGGAGCTTTATCCGCTTCGCAGGCTGCGAGCGAATCGACCCTCAAAGGTACTGAACTGATGTCGAAGCTCTCGGAGACGACCGCTACGCTCCAGGTAGCAACAGACCGGTCCGTCGATGCCATTAAAAGTCTGTCTGCGAGCTCTTCTGAAATCGGCAATATCGTCAAAGTCATAACAAAAATCGCTTTCCGGACGAACCTCTTATCGCTAAACGCGGCGATTGAAGCGGCAAGGGCCGGCGAATCGGGACACGGCTTTGCTGTGGTCGCGGACGAGGTCCGCAAACTTGCGGAGAGTTCCGCGAATTCCGCCCGGGAGATCGCAAAGATAATCAAAGAAGTTCAGAATGAGACTGACGAAGCGATGAGGTCTGTGGAGGAGGGAAAGCGTGAGATGGAGAGCGGAGCCATGGTGATCAGAGAGGTCGGACATCAGTTTTCCGGCATCGCATCGCAGGTAAAAAATATCGTAAAGCAGATAGAGAATATTGTTGCCTCTGCCGCGGAGACCGCGTCTTCGGCTGAAGAGGCTTCTGCTTCCTCAGAGGAACAGACCGCGGCTATGGAAGAACTCGCGGCTTCGGCTTCACAGCTTTCGAGTTCCGCACAAATCCTGCAGGATACGATGGCGCGGTATAGAGTATGAAATCTTCACGTTATGCAGAATATCGTTAGAGGCTTAATACAGAAAAGCACTTCCAAAATTGTCCTCATCGTCCTTGACGGGGTCGGTGGCCTTCCAGTTGACGGCAAGACGGAACTCGATGCCGCTTATAAACCGAACCTCGATTCCCTTGCTGTGCGGTCGGCCTGCGGACTGCATGTCCCTGTTGCAGCGGGAATAACCCCCGGAAGCGGACCGGGCCATCTGTCGCTTTTCGGATATGATCCTGTCGAGTGGCAGATCGGACGGGGGGTGCTCGAATCGCTTGGTCTCGGTGTTGAGCTGGGAAAAACCGATGTTGCCATTCGCGTCAACTATGCAACCTTGGAAGACGGTCTCATAAAAGACAGGCGTGCAGGCAGGATCCCGACAGATGAAAGCAGGAAGATCACCGTGAGGCTCCAGGAAGAAATTAGAAGGATCGACGATGCTGAGGTTATCTTTGCTCCTGGAATGGAGCACAGGTTTGCTGTTGTCCTGCGGTTTCCTGAACCTCTTCCCCAGGGTTCTGCGTCGATAAAGGACACAGACCCCCAGAAAGAGGGGATGATGCCCGTTCCTGTTACGCCGGAGACGGCACAGGCCGGAAAGGTCGCAATGGTCGTCGGGAAGCTGATACAGGATATCTCGTATATTATCAAAAATGAACCACGCGCCAACTACATCCTCATGCGTGGTTTTTCGCAGGTCCCCGATATCCCCCATTTCGCGGAGATATACGGACTGAAACCACTGTGCATTGCGGTATATCCCATGTACCGCGGACTTGCCCGGCTGATCGGAATGACGGCCCCTGCATTGAAAGGAGACCTGAGGGAAGAGATCGATTTTCTCAAAGCCAATTACAACGACTATGACTTTTTCTTCTTTCATGTGAAGAAGATTGATTCATACGGTGAGGACGGAAACTACCCGGGCAAGGTATCAAAGATCGAAGAGTTCGACCGATTTTTGCCCGAGATACTTGGCCTTAATCCAGATGTGACCATCATCACGGGAGACCATTCGACGCCTTCTGTTCTTAAGGGCCACAGTTGGCACCCTGTTCCCGTTCTCCTCCATTCTCGGTATGTGCTCGGCGATACTGTTGCCGCATTCTCGGAGAGGGAGTGTCTGAAAGGTGAACTGGGGATATTCCCCACAGTGAACCTCATGCCCCTGGCCCTCGCCAACGCCGGAAGACTCAAGAAATTCGGGGCATAAGAGATCTCCATTATCTCCGGACAGACAAAACCCTGTTCAGGTGAAAACAAACAGGAGAGTGACGCATGAATGCAACGAGACGTTCTGATATAAGGCCCGGCTTACGTGTTTCTATCGTATTGAAGAAAGACCAGCGGACCGGGAAGCTTACCGAAGGCATTGTAAAAACGATCTTGACGAATTCTGCTGCGCATCCGTATGGTATCAAAGTGCGGCTGGAAAGCGGAGAAGTCGGCCGCGTAAAAGAGATATTCGGTTAACCCCTTCACTTGCATTACTCAGAACCTGTTTCCGGAATTGTAATATTCAACAGCTTCATCAAATTCTATTTGAGCAATATCGAGAAGCCTTATCCGCATTATTTCCGATACTTAGATAATGCTTCTTTTAATGATACTGACTTTATTTTGCCGGCTTTATATGCCTTTACTCTGTCTTCAACCTCCTTACGCCATAAGTTATCTATTTGTTCGTTAGGTTGAGAACTTCCTCAAAAGACAGGTTAGGCTCATGTGCCCTTTCTGCAAATGCATCGAGATCTTCTGCATCTTCCGCAAACAACGAAGAATCCGAACGGAGGAGTTGCAAACAGGCGTCATGGAAGACCGACCCCTCGAACCTGTCACAGTGCAGGATGTTGTCAGAAGAGAGAACATGCTCAGTGCATTGCGGACCCGCATGATGGGTGTTGTGGGGAGGGGCGGTTAATTACCGTCCCTTACCCGATTATGCCCGCGATAATTCAATATTCTAAACCCAGCTTTGAAGAAATCTCTTTGAGTTTCTTATCGAGTGTCCAAATTGGAACTCTAGTCAATATAGCAGAAACAATCAAATGCATATTAATGTACCCTAACCCTTTTCCCATAAGTGAATAATTCTCTATGAAATGCAGCACCTCTTCATGTTCTGCGTGATTTGCCAGAGGTAGTGCCTGCAAGAGAGAAAGAATTTCAGACCTGTTTGAGAGATTGCCGCAAGCGAGTTCACCGACGATGAATAGATGACAAACAACATGGTCGTCATTCAATAGGTTTTCAAGTCCAATGTTGCCGGATCGAAGATGTTCAACCCACACCGAAGTGTCAACAAGAACCATTTCATGTGCCTGCTGATCTTCTGCGAGGGATCATATCTAATTTCTTTTCTGTTCCGCCGAGTTTTGCGAGTCTCTTGCTACTTTCTTTCGCTATAAGTGTTTCGAGTCCAAGTCTGACAAGGGATGTTTTTTCCTTAATGCCGGTTAACTTTGCTGCCCTGTCAAGCAACCTGTCTTCTATGTTGAGTGTGGTCCTCATAAATTCCCCCTTCTGTCAGTATTTATATGTATTAGTATGCATTAATCGTATGTATTTTTCAAGAATCGTTTAGTTATTTTGGCAGATCGCTCCGG
>DCVG01000094.1 GCA_002328665.1 Nitrospiraceae bacterium UBA2194 | reverse complement strand
CCCGGGCTATCTTCATGGAGGCTGACTGAAAGTCCACGGTCGCCGAGAATCTTCACCAAAGGCCGTCCGAAGATAAACAATTCAAACTCCCTGCCCAGCCGCAATTCCGACATGGCGTATGAGCGTATCGAAATGTCCCGCTGGACGATTTCGGACAGCCTGAACAGAACTTCAGGATCGGCCGGAGCGGAAGACATGCCGGATATCAACGCGTGCACTTCTCCGACCGGGCAATCCCTCTCGTGGATTTCGATAATCTCCATGACAGGATCATTTGCATTAATAATATCGGAGCGCCTGATCGTATCTTTTCCGATCACCCGTATGAGGCCGGAAGGGTCCCAGCATTTTAAAAGCCTGCATTCAAGAAAGCGGTTGCCGTAAATCATGCAGGAAGACCCTTTTTCGTCATAAAAGCAACACGACCAGCCCTCACCCCTTCCCGCGACTTTAACCAATTCCTGAGGTACCTGTTCAAGCCCGTCCTTCAGGGGGTTGTAGGCAAGCTCTCCCTTCCTGACAGTTATCAGATTCCCGTGTCCCACCTGTCCGGAAAGAAGGATCTGCTTATCCTGATGGTGCAGTACCGGACCGCCTTTCAGACAGCATGTTCCACATCTGATGCAGCGGGTAATATTGCCGCGAGCAGGACAGCGCATATCGAAAAAATTATCTTTATTTAACAAATTTTTTTTCGGGCACTTCAATTATTGCCTTTTCGGTAATATACTATATATTAACAATAAAACAAAGGAGGCAGGAATATGGCAAATGCAAGAGTCATCACGTATGAATGCGAGCAGTGCGGTTCCGAAATCGTCGTAACACCGACAGGGGAGACCATCCTGAGCCCCATCTACTGCTGCGGGTTAGAAGTCACGGAAATATCATCTGTCGAAAAGAAACCTGCAAGACCTGTAAAGAAGGCAACAAAAAAGGCGGCAAAGAAGGTAGTAAAGAAGAAGGCTGCGGCAAAGAAAAAACCGGCTGCAAAAAAGAAGGCTGCAAAAAAATAACCGGTCGTTTTACTTCTTTTCGAGGACGATTTTGTGATGGAGGAGGGAGATTTCCCTGATCTCTCCGTCGAAGATTTTCTGCTCGCCGAAGAGATTCCTGAGGAAAATCTTTCCCTCTTCCGGCCTCATAATATCAACGCTCTCCAGATAAAGCTCTTCTTTCCCGTTATGGAAAATATAGGCATTCGCTTCACACATATTGCTTCTCCTTTTTTATCTCCTTCCGGATAAACTCCACGATCCTGTCTATCATATGAGGAAGGGGCTCTTTTTCACCGGCAAGGTCTATGCCCTCCTGATTCAGCGGAAGAAGGATTTTCCTCGCCTCTGACGACAAGACCGAGTCGGCCATTTTTGGGGTCAGTTCCCCCAGCATCGCATTGGGAAGTACAATGCTGAGCGGCCCGATAATCATCCTGACCTTGTTTGAATTAAGGACGATGGCATTTTCACCCGTAGCCCCTTTGTTCGCCCTCGATTTCATCATGGCTGAAGTCGCGGCAGCGTTCGTTCCGAGGGCGAGGATTTCGATTCCGTCTCCGAATTCGTCCCTCAGTCTTTTGACAACGAGGCTCCCGATGCCGCCGCCCTGCCCGTCAATCACTGCGATCTTAAGCACAAGGTAAGTATAAAAATATCTTCGCCCGTATGTCAAACAGAGTGTGGCAAGGTTTTTTAAAGATCGTGTAAAATAATCGTAGATGTGTGAATTCTGCACAAAACACGGAGACGGAAAGATATGGTATAAGAATGCCGCGAATTATGCCAATGATCTGCTGTCTGACGTAAGGCGGCGCATGTATATCAAAGACTTCCTGTCTTCTGCTTTCAGTGACGGATTTCAGACACTCGGAAGGCTTGAGACTATCTTCAGGAAAAAAGGCCGGCTGCCGGAAGCCGTAAAAACTGCGCTGATTAACAAGACAAGGGAAGAGCATTTCGGACAGGTGCTGCCGATCGAAGAAATCGGCGATCTGGTAAAAAAGGCATTGACAGTTGTCCGTATGCCATGCGCCTGCCGCTGGAACACGGGGAAAAAAGAGGTGCGCTGTTGTTATGCGGTCAGCTACGGACCGGATGCCTGGTATAAGGACATAAACATGGATTACTTCGGCAAGACGCCGGATGAAGGCCTTGAATCAATAAGTCCGGACAATGCAATACAACAGATGGAAGAGATGGAAGAACACGGGGCGGTCCATACAATATGGACGATGATGACCCCTTTTATAGGCGCAATCTGCAACTGTTCTCCGGATGAATGCCTGGCCATGAGAACCCTGTCCCGGGTTCATGTCGAGACGATGGAGAGGTCTGAATATGTGGGTATAGCTGATGGGGAATTATGCAACGGCTGCGGACTCTGTTATGAAGCCTGTCATTTCAATGCAATAGACAGTGTTAGCGGGAACGGCAGATCGTTTGTCCGCATTGATCCTTACAGATGCTTCGGCTGCGGATTATGCCGGAGGGTGTGCAGCACCGGCGCAATTTCACTGGTTTTGCGATAAAATCTGCCGTTGGAAAATGGCGGATATCCTGATTTCAGGGCTAAAGTTAAACCGAAACCTTGCATAAGATATGAGGCAGACATGATGAAAAACCTTTTAATTCGACAAGATTATATCCATATTCACGTAAACGTACTTTTCACGTCCGGTGAATTCTGATGAAGAGTTTGTCAGCCGGACTAAAGGGCTGTAAGGTGTCTCAGGAAAAGCTTTTTCATCATATCTGCCTCATAAATCGAATAAGAGTTATGCAACTGATGGGTTAAGTGCACGATGACAGACAAAAGAGACAATGAACGGATTATGCGTGAGTTCAAGCTGCGCCAGGGCCGTCAGTTCCTTGCCATAGCAGCAGCGCTTCTCCTGCTTTTATTTCTTACCCTGCTATATAAAAGGCCCGATATATTCGGTGAATTCTCAAAAAACAGTATATTTAGCGCGCAGGCTATAATCGTCTCTGCCTTCATTGGTTTCAGCGCCGTTAACTGGAGATGTCCCCTGTGCAACAAATATCTTGGAGCGGATATCCACAGACTAACGTGCAGGAAGTGCAGAACCAGATTGAGATGACCGCGTCATACTCTATTTTCTGAGATATAAATGGCTGGAAGACAACGAATAAAATTCAGAAAAACTAAGATGAGAAAGCCGGCTGTAGACAAAACAGTTGCTGAAATCGTCAGGGAATTGAAGGAGACTTCTGCTGCCGCTGTCTCCGATTACAGGGAACAATCCCTTAAAATCCACGGTCTGATATGCGCAAAGTGCGGGAGAGAGTTTGATTTTAAGAGCCGCAGCCTTCTTACTGTACACCATAAAGACGGAAATAGGGGGAACAACCCGCCTGACGGTTCCAACTGGGAAAACCTATGTATCTATTGTCACGATGACGAGCACAGCAGAGGTCTTCTCGGCGACTATATAAAGGGAAAAGACGCATCCGGAGAAATGCATTGGAAGAAAAGAGCGAAATAACACCCACTCCAACGCCTCAGCAGAGCGGGGATATCCGCCCCGGCATCCGCGCAGACGCGATCAGGCAGTCCGTGCTTGATAATCTGCACTTCCGCCTCGCAAAGGTTCCGCAGACCGCTACGCCGCACGACTGGTACACAGCGCTTGCTTATACAGTCCGTGACAGGATAATGAGGACGTGGATCAATACACTCGCAAACTTTACAGAAGATATGACGGTAGTTGCATTCCTGTCCGCCGAGTTTTTCATCGGTCCGCAGCTCGGGATCAACCTGATCAACCTCGGCATCCATGATGAAGTCTCTCAGGCGGTGAAGGGGTTGGGGCTTGATTTGCGCGAACTGAGCGGGCAGGAAAAAGAGCCGGGGCTCGGCAGCGGCAGCTCCGGGATGCTTGCCGCCGGCTCCATGGATTCGCTTGCAACGCTCGGGATTCCTGCGATAGGCTATGGCGTCCGCTATGAATTCGGCGCCTTTGATCAGGAGATGCGCAACGGCTGGCAGGTCGAGATGACCGACAAGTGGCTTCGCCACGGCAATCCGTGGGAAATCCCGCGGCCCGAGATCAACTACAATATTAATCTGGGCGGCCGAACCGAGTCTTATTATGACGAGCAGGACTGTTTCCGGGTGCGCTGGATTCCCAAATTCTCCGTCAAGGGGTCTGCGTATGATACGCCTGTATTGGGGTATGGGGCGGCCGCAGCGAACCTCCTGCGTCTCTGGAAGTCCGAGGCAGTCGAATCCTTTGATTTCGAGACCTTTAAGACCGGCGATTACTTCGGCGCGGTCAACGAAAAGATAGCCTCGGAGTCGATCGGCAAGATTCTCTATCCTGACGACGAGCCATACGCCGGCAAGCAGTTGCGGCTGGCGCAGCAGTATTTTTTCGTCTCCTGCGCCCTTCAGGACATGATCCGGCTGCACCTCCTGCGCTGGAAAAACATCCATACCTTCTCCGACTCCTTTTCAGTGCAGTTGAACGATACCAGTACCGCAATAGCAGTGGCGGAGTTGATGAGACTCCTGGTAGATGAACATCTGGTGAACTGGGACAAGGCATGGTACATCACGCAGAACACATTTTCATACACAAATCATACCATGCTGCCGGAAGCCGTCGAGAAATGGCCGCTGCCCCTGTTTGCAGGCATCCTTCCGAGACACCTTGAGATTATCCATGAGATAAACCGCCGCTTCCTTGACGAGGTATGGCTTCGGTATCCGAACGATAATGACAAGCTCAGCCGTCACTCTCTCATCGATGAGAGCGATCAGAAATATGTCCGGATGCCGCACCTTGCAGGTCTGGGAAGCCATCTCATCAACGGGGTCTCGGAAACGCATTCAGACCTGCTTAAGAAGACGCTTCTGCCCGATCTTTATGACCTCTTTCCTGAAAGGTTTCTCAATATCAGCGCAGGGGTAACACAGAGGCGCTGGATTGCGCTCGCTAATCCGGGGCTGTCGGAACTGATCACGCAGACCATAGGAGACCGCTGGATCGGCAGTTTTGAGGAAATAAAACAGCTTGAGCCTTTTGCAGACGATCCGGCATTTATAAAAAAGTGGCAGCGTGTAAAGTATGCCAACAAGCATGACCTCGCCGGTATCGTTCACGCCCGTACCGGAATTTCCATTGATCCGGCTATGCTCTTCGATATACAGATGAAGCGCATCCATGAATACAGGCGGCAGCACCTCAATGTCCTTCACATAATCACTCTTTATAAAAGAATAAAGAAAAACCCGCAGGCAGACATCACGCCCCGTGCTTTCATCTTCGGCGGAAAATCGTCTCCGGGCTATTTTATGGCGAATCTTATAATAAAGCTGATCCACTCAGTTGCAGCAGTGGTAAACAGCGATCCGGATGTGGCGGGACGCCTGAAAGTCGTCTTTTTTACGGACTTCAGCGTAAAAAACAGCCAGAGGGTTTTTCCGGCTGCTGATCTCTCCGAGCAGATATCCACGGCAGGCCGCGAGGCGTCGGGGACCGGGAACCTGAAATTCTCCATAAACGGCGCATTGACCATAGGGACCCCGAACGGAACGAACATCGAAATCCGTAAAGAGGTCGGCGCCGAAAACTTTTTCCTCTTCGGTATGACTGCCGAGGGTATCTCCGGCAAAAAATTACAGGGCTATAATCCAATGGTTCATTACAATGCAAACCAGGATCTGAAAGAGGCAATCGATCTCATCAGCTCAGGTTTTTTTTCGGGTGAAGACACCGACCTGTTCAAGCCGCTGGTCGATTCGCTGCTCTGCCGCGACGAGCACATGGTCCTTGCCGATTATCAGTCGTACATCGACACCCAGGACCGGGCCGGCGCAGCGTTCAACGATCAGGAAAAGTGGACAAGGATGTCGGTACTTACTGTTGCACGAATGGGAAGGTTCTCATCGGACCGCGCCGTCCGGGAGTACAACGAAAGAATATGGCATGCAACGCCTTTGAAGGCCGAAACAGGGGAAGCGTAAAGATGCCCGTCTGAATCTTGTCATCCCCAAGAATTCTCACCCCGGCAGATGCCCCTCTAATTTGAAAAATCCCCTCGGACACCGGACAAAAGAAGGTTTCACTTGCGATCCTTCATAATTTCCGAGAATATGGCTTTATTCGCTCCACTGTCCCTGGCAGCCACAATCGTCCTTATCGAAAACAACCTCAGTGCATCGGAAACGGAAAGCGTCCCCTCCCCTGAATCTTTCCTGCCGGCAAACGGGAAAATATCAGGGCCCCTCTGGCACATGCTGTTGATGTTTACCCTGCATACCTGATTGACAAGGACATCGGCAAGCGATGCGATCATACCGGCATCGTTGCCGAATATGCTTACCTGCTGCCCGTAACTTGATTCGGTAATATAACTGACAGGGTCTTCGATGTCATCGAACGGCACTACAGGCACTACCGGGCCGAACTGTTCTTCTTCATAAATCCTTGCACCGGTACTTACAGGATAGAGCAAGGCGGGGTAGAAAAAGGTTCTGTTTACCCTTCCTCCGCGTGCATTAATTATCCGCGCCCCATGCCGCACCGCGTCTTCGACGAGCTCCGTCAGGAACTCTGTTTTACGGGGCTCAGGCAGAGGAGTTATCGTTACATCCTTCTCCCAAGGCATGCCGATCCTCAGCTTCCCGATCTCATCCGAAAATTTATCGAGAAAACGACCGGCGATCCGTGAATGGACAAACACTATCTTTAAAGCGGTACACCTCTGTCCGTTATAGGAGAGACTTCCTGCAACGCATTCCTTTACCGCAAGGTCGAGGTCGGCGCCGGGGAGAACAATTGCCGGATTTTTTGCCTCAAGGCCGAGAACCGAACGAAGTCTGTGGGGCTTCGGGTGCATGCTCTTCAACAGGTCGGCAACCCTGCCCGAGCCGATAAAGGCAAGGACATCGATTCTGCCCGATGAGATAAGGGGTGTTATTACCTGCTTTCCCTCACCGAATACGGTATTGACAACCCCGGGCGGAAATACCGAATGGAATGCCCCGAGCATCGGCCCGTGCAGCAGAACGCCGAGTTTCGGCGGTTTGAAGATAACTGTGTTTCCCATGAGCAACGCCGGTATGAGCGTGGTGAATGTTTCGTATAAAGGAAAGTTGAACGGGCCCATACAGAGGACAACGCCCAACGGTGCACGCCCTATCCGCCCTATGATTCCCTGCTCTGCAATGAATTTTGACGAGGCGCAGTCCATGCCTCTGAGCGCCGCCATGGAATTCTTCGCATAAACGACTGTTCTGTCGAACTCTCTCTCCGATTCCCGGCGGGATTTCCCGATCTCCCACATCATAAGCCGTACGATATCTTTTTTCATGGCCGGCATCCTGCGAATAAGTTCTTCAATGTGCACTATCCGGTCATAAACGGACATGGAAGGCCAATGCCCCCTCCCGTGATTGTAAGCAGAGGCAGCCGCATCGAGCACCTGGAGCGCTTCACTCTCTGTCATAAGCGGATAGCTCCCTATCACCTTCTGCGAAACATCCGACGAGGATCTGACGCAAACCGGCGAAAGAACCTCCTGCACCGGACCGTCCCATAAGCGGAGCTCGCCGTTAACAAGGTATTCTTTCTGGTTTACCTGCTGCCTGAGACGAAATTCTTCGGGAATATACCTTTCAAAAGGGAATATCGAGGAGATGTTATTTCGTATCGAAGACAAAATTAATCTTGTCCCCCCCTCCGGCGCAGAGACTCCAGGGATTTCCCGGCCTCTTTTTTTACTGCAGTATCCCCGTCGTTCTCGGCAATATGCCGGAGGTGAGGGATTGCCTGAGGATCTCCGATATCCCTGAGCGACTTTATAGCGCTCAGCTTGACAGCCGGGCTTTTGTCCCCGAGAACGCTGATCAAATACGGAACAGCCTTGACACTTCCTATCTTTCCCAGAGACCGTATCGACGCTTCCCTTGTGAGAAGCTCGCGGTCGTCTATCCCGCTGATAAGCGCTTCAACGACCCTTTTATCGCCCCTGAAGTTGCCGAGCGCAATGGCGGTATATGATTTTATCGACGGACACTCCCAGTTATTAAACGTGTCATTGAAGATAGAGAGAAGGAGGTCGGTCACTTTCGGATCCCCGCTCTCTCCCAGTAAAAGGATAGCCTTTATCTTGACCTGCCAGTACTCGCTGCGCATTCCGGCAACTTCCATCAGCAGAGTTATCGACTCATGGTCCTTATCAACGCCGATCTTTTCCACAGCGGCCAAACGCGTCTGCCAGTCTCTGCTTTCAAGATCCTCCCGGGCAGACTTAACGTCTCCCTCTGCGAACGAGTTCCCTGGAACTGCAATCATAAGAAATAAACAAAAAGGGAGACAGCCACTCTTCAACGCCGTCCCGGATAAACCATTCATCATTTTTCCTCCCCGGCAAGTCATTCTTTTTTACACCCGGTTCGTAATCTATTTTATCATAACTTCGAATGCCGGGCTTCCCCGCTAGAAAACGGAAAAGGCCACGGTTTTTTGTCCGTGGCCTTGAGCTGTAATTATGCAACGATGAATTTTTAGAATATCAAACCCACCTGTGCTCCGCCTCTCCAGTTGTTGGCTTTGGCACTGCTTTTGAAATCGCCGACCTTGATTGTCATATCTTCGGTAAACTGGTATTTGCCGTTAAGGCCGATGAACCACTGGTCGCTCATCTTGTAGGTGAGGTCTGCGAAGAGCTGTCCGCCCCAGATAAAATCATCGTTCGTCACCTTTAATCCGATTGCGCTTGATTTCGCTCTGACTTTAAGCCAGCTGTATGAAGCGCCGCCGCCGACACTAATAAGGAAACTGGGGGTCGCTTCTATTACATATTTGAGATTCAGCTCGATCGGTACAAAATCCGTGTCTACATGAACCCTGATTTTGTCTCCCTCGAAATTGACTTTATCTTTATTACCCGCCGTTGCATAGCCGGATTCCATGCCGAGATAGATATTGGGCAGGATTCCATAATATGCTTCGAGACCCACATACACACCGTCTTTCATATCCGCCCTGAATACGTCCTCCACAAAGTAGATATAATCGACCTTGAGAGCGACATGGCTTGCGCCAAGAGAATACTTCTCTGCTGCGTAGACGGTTGTTGATGCGAAAACGAACAGAACTAAAAGTGAGAATAGAATTATTTTCTTCATAAATTTCCCTCCTGTCATTTAATATGGTTCGACTGCGCGGATTTACACCCCTGCGTATTAACTCACCTCCTTCCATTTATTACCATTATATCCTAAATACGTCAGTCAAGCAATTTTTTTTCGGAAAAAAAACTGTTAAACTGCAAGAGACCATTTTAATGTGGTAAATTTAAAGGAAGAATCAATAACGAGTGAAGAGAGGAGTTTTTCCATGATGCATCATGACCGAAAGCCCGCCGCAAGACTGGAGTGTCTCCTTGTCCTTTTAACGGTATATTTCATACCATGCTTCTGCTTTGCAGAGCCCTCTCTTGAAAAGATAAAAACAGAGTTTCAACACAAAGACTGGCAAGTTCGTTTGGGGGCAATAGAAAGACTGGCCGGCGGGAGAGATGAAAAAACCGTGGATTTTCTGATGTCGGTCGCGGGCAACAAAAAAGAGCAGTGGGAGGTGCAAGTCAGGGCAATTCAGTTGCTGGGGGAAATTCAGAATCCAAAGGCAGCGCCGCTTCTCCTTGGGATCTTCGAAAGTCGCTCGAAAGCATACGAGTGTCCGGCTATCAAATTGTATGCGGCGCTCGCCCTGGCCAATTTCGGAGCGAATAGCGATATAATCTCTTCTCTCATCGCCGGCACACGGAGTGACGAACCACTCGTAAGGGAGGCGTCTGTCCGGTCGCTTGGTAAAATCGGGGACAGAAAGGCCGTTCAGCATCTGGTGGCTCTCCTGAACAGTGAAAGTGTCGCCATAAGGTTGAGCGTCATACAGGCGCTCGAAAATATAGGAAACCCTCAAGCTGTCCCCAATCTGGAAATCGTCGCAAAAAAAGACAGCGACGCAGTGGTCAGGGATACTGCAAAACTCGCGTTGGGAACTTTGCAGAGACGATAACAGAACCGGTTCAACTTCATACATGAGGAGGCGTACATGGACGCAATCGAATGCATAAAGACAAGGATGAGCATCAGAAAATTCAAAATTGATCCTGTGCCTGCAGATATTCTTCTGAAAGTAATAGACGCGGCAAAATGGAGCCCTTCTTACAAGAACAGCCAGCCATGGGAAGTTGTAATCATTTCGGGGCAGAGAAAAGAAGAATTGTCAAATCTTCTCGTTCAGCTGCTCGACAAAAATACACCCCCTTCACCCGATCTTCCCAAACCGGGGCCGTGGCCCCCTGCCATAGACGCGAGGATATCGGCTTTAATGAAGAAGAGGCGTGAACTGACAGGAAAAGATTTCAGTTCCGCCGAGGTCAGAAAGCAATCCAAAATCGCAAATTTCCGGTTCTACGGCGCGCCGCACGGCATATTCCTCTTTCAGGATTCGGCCCTTTCAGCGTGGTCGATTTTCGACATCGGCCTGTTCGCACAGAGCCTTATGCTTGCCGCACATGCATTCGGGCTGGGGACAGTACCCCAGGCGTTCCTTACGGATTATGCAAAGGATGTAAAAAAGTTCCTGGGGGTTCCGGAATCCAAACGGCTTGTCCTCGGCATTTCCATCGGCTATTCCGATTTGGAATCGCCTGTGAACAGCTTCAGGCCCGACAGGAGAGATACGGAGGAAATAGCAAAAATGATCGAATGAGAAAAAATTTCGGTTACGGGGAAAAGTAGAGTTCATCGGCCTCTTTTTTCAATATCTTTGCGCTGCTTGAATCAAGTCCGCTCCTGCCGATAAATGCCTGCTCGTCCATATCGGCGATGTCTTTCGCAAGGATAATACCGTTTGAGAAGAGGTGATCAAGCGAGCTTTTTCGGACAGATGAGAGGATGGTAACCGGATAAAGCCTCTTATTTTCGATCAACCTCTCCAGGCTTTCCCTTTCAGGGTATTTCCAGCTTACTATCTTAAGTCCCACACATTCGGCATATTTTATTGCATCTGTCGTGCACCGGGTATTAGTCACAAGCCATCCCTGCCGGATAAATATTTTCCGGTCAGCAATAAGATCATATGCCTTTTTGACGTCCGAAAATCTCGAATAGACGTAGAGCGCAGTTTTAACATCAGTCGGGATGCCTCCGTTGCCGTGGTACTTGCACTCTATCACAAACCCGCTATCATTTCTGACGGCAAGGACGTCGACCTCATGAGTCACACAATGTCCCTCCAATACGGGGTTCACTTCCACTGAATAGCCCTCTTCTTTCAGTATCCTCGCGAAGAATTTCTCGAACGGATATCCCGAAGGTCCGAGCGAATAGATCGCCTTCTTGATGGAATACCGCATGTCGGACGTACGGCTGTACTTTCTCAGCAATCTTCTTGCCATTCTGAAGATATGCTTCGTATTCATGGACGGAGCAACCTGTTTTTCAACCTGTCTTGCGATATCCCACGCCGCGTCTTCCGAAGCCCCCGACCGGATCATAGAATTGACGAGCTTCTGTATATGAAATTCTTCAGGTCTTCCCGACGCCTTTACTATTGTCACAGCCATGCAGGTTCCCTCCTATGACCCAAGACATAACCCCGCTACATTACGTTTTTATTCAACTCTACATTTTTTTCACCGAATCTGTCAAAGCCTGTATAGGGAAATCCGCCTTTGCTGCAGACACTTTGCCGGACATTCTGCTCAAGGTAATTCTTTCTTTGTAATTATATCAACAAGTTACCGTCTGGCATCCTGTTTGCTTCCAAGTGGAGTAGAGTGCGAAATCCCGGGCAAAAAACAGATAATCTTGAACAGAAGGAGGTGAATAACCATGGCAAGACGTGTATCGGTAACGCTGAACATGCTGGTAGATTTAAAAGTGGGCGAGAATGTGGACATCAGGAATCTCATTGAACGCCTCGAATGCAGTTGTACCGAAGCAAGCGGCGAAGACGCAAAGATAATCGATGTCAGGGTCCTGGACCGCAAGCTACTCATCGAAAGCGAAGACGATGAAATCGATTAAAAAAATTCCCCTGACACTTCAGTCATCACGCGGGGAAGGGGTTTTGTGGAGATGGTTAATTCCCATCTCCACAAAATTTGAGGTGGGAGGGATTGTCTGCTTTTTCCTATTTGCTCTTTTCAAAACTCTTTACTGCGTCACATAAATCCGTCTTGAATGCCTCACAGTAGGTGTTATCCATACAGGCATCGGCATCGTTCTTATCGAGATACACTATCACCTCTTTCCCGTGCTTAACCAATTTTACGGACCACGCATTTTTGCTTTCGTCAAAACTCATACGCGGCGATATGCCAAGTTGCCTTATCTCCGGATACATATCAAGAATTTTGTCCTCTAATGCGACTTGTGTGTAACCCATTTTTTAACCTCCCCTTATGATTGTCCTTTTTTGAAAGTACCGCCTTCAGCGGCGGATGAAGCAGTGGATATCACCTCCTTGTTTCTTTTCTGAAAGTCTCTTTATTGTTCTATATCGCAAAAGGGATGCCTGAAAAAAATATTATTGATTTACAAGTACTTAATCATTATCGTTCAACAGCTTTCATGGCAATATGCCCTGAATGTATGGCATATTGCCATGAAACGCCCGGGAGAACCCACTTAATCCCTCTTTATTAAGGGGGAATTACAACCCTCTTTGTCCACCTTTTTTAGGGGGGAATCAGAAGGATTTACGACAGGTCTATGCTCATTGCGCGTAAATGACAGACATTGGAACAGAATTCCCCGTGAATGGTATGTCTAAGCAGGTTTTGTACCTGTCCGGTATGCATTGATAATGTCTGCGGCAACTTCTTCAATGGCTCTGTTCGAGACATCGATGACACGCCAGCGTGGATTCTTCTTAAAGAAATCCGTGCACCATTCCACTTCTTCAAACACCCGGACAGGGTCCGCATATTTGGCTTCGGGCTCAAGGCCCAGATGCTTTAATCTCGCCTCTCTTAGCTTCACGAGGCTTTCGACGCTTATTATCAGCCCGAATATCTTGCGCTGGACCACATCAAACAGTACCGGCGGCGACTCCATATCAGGATGAACAGGGACGTTTGCGACTTTCCATCCCTGATTTGCCATGTATGTTGCAAGAGGAGTCTTTCCGGTGCGGGACAGGCCGACAAGGATGATATCGGCCATCTTGAGACCTTCCGGCAGTTTCCCGTCATCGTGTTTGACCGAAAAATTAATCGCTTCAATCCTTCTAAAGTATTCCGCATCCAGAGTGTACTGCCGCCCCGGAATTTGAAAAGGTTTTTCCTTGAGAAATATCGACAACTGCACAATGAAGTTGCCGATGACATCTATTGCCTTTATTCCCCTGCGTTCCGCCTCCTTGAGCAGCAAATCCCTCAAAGGCGGCTGTACAATACTGAAAGCCACCAAAGCGTCGTCGGCAGCGGCCTGTTTGATGATGCGGGATATATAATGTTCGTCGTTAACCATAAAAAATGTCTTTAATAAAACGCGTTCGCGGTGAAATTGCGCGAGAGATGCCCTGGCAATCCTGCTTATAGTCTCGCCGGTACCTTCACCGACAAGATAAATGATTTTCTTTTTCGAAATATGCTTCTTCATGTGGTGAATTCCCTTCATGTTAAAAAACCTGCTGCCTCTCAGCGGCAGATGCTTTTAAAAAAAAAGTCGAATTTTCCCATCGCAAACATATCCATCCATCAGGATATTCGGAAGCGAGCGGTTTGATGATAAGATCGGCCGGGATCATCTTCGCCAGTTTTTCCATATAAGGAACAAGCTCGAGTGGCGGTCTCATTGAATAGAGAACCTCTGTTCCGTCATAAAGAGCTAAATCCGGTGAAGTAATATCATCGGCATACACCCGAAATGCCG
>DCVG01000088.1 GCA_002328665.1 Nitrospiraceae bacterium UBA2194 | reverse complement strand
CTGCCTAAAACAAGATAGTCCGCCCCTGCCCTTATCGCCTCTTTCGGGGTCATCGTTCTGTTCTGGTCGTCGCGGGGCGTCCATGAAGGCCGGATGCCGGGTGTAACGATAATAAACCCTTTTCCGCAGAGGTTTCTTATGAGTTCGGCTTCCATCGCAGATGCCACAACGCCGTCGAGACCTGCCTTGAGCGCAAGAGCAGCCAGGTGCCTGACATGGGTTCTGAGACTGTGCTGAATTCCAAATTCATCCCTGAGCGTCTCCGGTGAAAGACTTGTAAGAACGGTAACCCCGAGGATTTTAGGTCTCTCGATATTTTCCCTCAGGCATAATTCTATGACGTTTTCCCTGCACCTCTTCATCATCTCAAGACCGCCTGAGGCATGTATATTGAACATATAAACCCCAAGCCGCGTTGCTGCAATGGCAGCTCTTGTGACAGTGTTCGGGATATCGTGAAACTTCAGGTCGAGAAAGACCTTTTTGCCTTTTTGATGGATATCTTCGACTATTTTCGGACCGGCGGCCGTAAAAAGTTCCAGGCCGACCTTGAATATTTCGAAATGCCCGGAAAACATATCTACAAGCTCCAGCGCATAATCATGCTCATGGACGTCGAGGGCAAGTATGAGTCTGTCTCTCGCCGACACAGAAATTATTTCACCTTTGCCGGCGTAATCTTCTTCTGCGCCTGGTATTTGCCTTTCTTGTCCGCATAGGATTTTTCACACATTTCAGCACCCTGAATAAAAATGATCTGGGCGATCCCCTCATCAGCATAGAGCCTGGCCGGCATAGGTGCGGTATTAGAAATCTCGATCGTCACATACCCTTCCCATTCAGGTTCAAGCGGTGTTACGTTAACGACNNATGCCGCACCGGGCATAGGTTGATTTTCCCAGACATATGACAAGAACATCCCGGGGTATCCTGAAATATTCGACTGATCTGCCGAGGACAAAGGAATTCGGAGGCACAATGCATACATCTCCCCTGAAATCGGTAAAGCTTGCCGTATCGAAATTCTTGGGGTCAATTACGGGAGCATTCGCGTTCGTAAATATCTTGAATTCATCGGCAACCCTCATATCGTATCCGTACGAGCTGACACCGTAAGAAATAATCCCCTTTTTCATCTGACTGCCGTCAAACGGCTCAATCATGCCCTTCCGGGCCATTTCTCTTATCCAGCGATCGTTCTTGACCATTTGTTGCCTCTATTCACAAAGATAGATAAAGCGCAGCTTACCATAAAGGCTTAGTTCATGACAAGGTTAAGAGTCATGGAGATCAGGAAGAGGATTCGTGGAGAGCCGGGCATTTTGAAGGAGACTGTCTATTTCGCCTTTTTTACTCTCTTCCTTGCTTTCTTTGCAGGCTGTCCGGTAAATCCCTCTTCTTCTGCAGCAGTCAATCTCAGATATTCGTTGAAGTACCCGAGGGTCTCATTTGCGACATCTTCCTGAAGCTTCTGAATGGCAAAACCGGCATGCACAATGACATAATCTCCTATTTTTACGTCATCCTGTAAAACAAGGAGGCTTATATCACGCTGAGCGCCGTACACGTCTACTGTCGCTCTCGAATCCTCGATTTTTATTATCTTTGAGGGAATGGCAAGACACATAAATACTCTTTTTGTTTATTTCAATTATAGCATAACTTCTTTAATCCGAAAGATGCATTTCCAAATATAAGAGAGACGGCATATGTGCAGAAAAAGCTTTCATATCACCTTATAAATAGAAATATAAAAAATCTATGGATGGCGGGAATAAAATTGAAATTATCTATTGGAATTATAACTTTCATATATTTGATAATTTATCATGTTGAAGGATTCAGACATAGCAGGCAAACATTTCATGCATTTGATAAAAAAAATAGTATTTTCACCGTGGACTGACCGGATTATCAGGCTCACCATCGGTTCCTTGTTCGTATACGCGGGTTTTATTAAATTGATCGACCCCGGGGCTTTTGCAATAACAATCTCTCAATATGGTATTGTTCCGGATTTCCTTCCGGCCCCTGTCGCCGTTCTTCTGCCGCTTCTTGAATTTCTTGCCGGCCTTGGTCTTATCTTCCGCATACGCGGCAGCCTTGCGGTCATATTCAGCCTGCTTATCATGTTCATCGCTGTATTGGGGTATGGCATTCTCAACGATATGAATATTGATTGCGGGTGCTTTACCGCAGATGAAATAGACAGCCGGAACAGTCTGCTTCAGGCGTTTTACAGGGATATTATAATGGTCGGAGCGTTATTTCTTCTTTTTCTGTCAAAAACAAATGATCCGGCTAATATTTTTAACCGGGTTATGTGGAAAAAAATAAAAATCTTTAGAAGGAGGAACACGGAATGATTTTCAAGAAGAAGGTTTTTGTGGTTTTGCTCATCTGTCTTGGTCTTATTGCTGGAATTGCAGGCTGTAAATCCTCAACTTTGGGAGGCAAGGAACTCGATACCGAAAAGATCGCGGTAGATCTTGCAAGGCAGGTTGTTGGCGGCGGATATCAGATTGTCTCCACTCCGGAATTGAAGGAATGGGTTGACGCTAAAAAAGAGATGCTTATCATTGACACAATGCCTTATGAAGACAGTTACAAGAAACAACACATCCCCGGAGCAGTACAATTCGAATTCCCTATCCCTGAAGTTACAAGCATCGACGAAAAGACGACCGCTGATTATCTCAACCTGCTCGGGCCTGACAAGGACAAGCTGATCGTTGTTTATTGCGGCTTCACAAAGTGCACACGCAGCCATAATGGTGCGATGTGGGCCATGAAGCTCGGCTACAAAAATGTATACCGCCATCCGGGCGGAATTAAGGGCTGGGCAGAGGCGGGCTATCCGGTAGGAAAAGTCAGCTAATCAAGTTTCCTGTATAATATGGGGGCATTTGCCCCCATATCAATATACCTAATACCTGTACCTGAATTTCCAATTTTCGAAAGCTTACAGAGTTGAAGGCCTGCTTTGTCTTCGGTCACTTTTATTATTTAAACTCAGCTACCTATTACCCCCCCTTCGGCCACCCCTCCTAATAATAGGCGGGGGGCTTGAGACAGCGTCTATATGTCCAATAGCTTGTTTCGATATTTAAATCTTTATTGATAGATTTGCTGACTTTCAAGAATTGTTACGCCGTTTGCTATTGAACCCACGCATATTGCACTTTCAGGCCCAGATGGTATTAAATATCCTGTATGCCTGAACTGACCCCCTTGATGAAACAATATCTTGGCATTAAAGAGAAGTATAAGGATGAGATCGTCTTCTTCAGGCTCGGAGATTTTTATGAAATGTTCGGAGAAGACGCTGAAAAGGCCTCAAAGGTTCTCCAGATAGCCCTGACTACAAGGGACAAATCAAAAGAAAACCCGTTGCCGATGTGCGGTATACCCTATTTTGCGTCAGAGTCTTATATAGCAAAGCTGATCAGGGCAGGCTACAAGGTTGCAATATGCGAGCAGATGGAAGACCCGAAAGAGGCGAAAGGCATTGTCGGAAGAGACATCATCAGGGTGATTACCCCGGGAACTTACACTCCCGAAAATCCCAAAGAGAATGCGTACATCGTCAGCATTTTCCCTTCCGGTGAAAAACACGGCATTGCAGCAGCGGACATCTCTACCGGAGAGTTCCTGGTATACGAGACGGATGAACATATCGGGGACGAGCTTTACCGTTTCGAACCGAGGGAAATCCTGATGCCGCAAAGCATCAGGGACAACATCTATTACAGCGAACTCTTCGACCGTTTTTTTATTTCTGTTTATGAAGACTGGTATTTCGATTATCCCGAGGCATACAAGGTCCTCCTGAAACACCTCAGGGCGGCATCCCTTGACGGATACGGGTGTGACGGCCTGAATGCGGCCATTTCAGCCGCAGGCGCGCTGGTCAGTTACCTTGAAGAGACGCAGAAGCAGACGTTTGTTTTGAAAAAAATCTCGACCCTGCGGAAGGATTCTTACATGTTTCTCGACGCTGCAACGCAACGAAACCTTGAACTTCTGCACAATATGAGGGATGGCGGAGCTGAAGGAACCCTCCTGTGGGTTCTTGATGAAACATTGACGCCCATGGGAGGCAGGCTTTTGCGCTCATCCATTCTAAAACCCTTTATCGATGCCTCCGAGATCAGAAAAAGGCATGATGCCGTCGAATACCTCATGGAGGACTATGAACTTCTTGAAGAAATCAGGACTCCTCTGAGGAAAATCCAGGACCTCGAAAGGCTTTCGCTGAGGGTAAGTACAAAAAGCGCCAATGCCAGGGACCTTGTCGCGATTAAGAGTTCGTTATCAAACCTGCCGAAGCTCAAGAAATCTTTCAATGCTTCGAGAAACCTTTTTTTGAAATCGATCTCCGAAGACATACAGGAATTCAACCTGATAAGGGAAGTGATAGAAAAGAGTATTACAGATACGCCTCCGATAAGCCTGAGAGACGGCGGCATCATCAAGGCCGGATTTAACCCGGACGTCGATGAACTCAGAAGCGTTTCGAAAAACGGCAAAGACTTCATCACTGAACTGGAACAAAGGGAAAAAAAGCGAACGGGTATCTCCTCGCTGAAAGTAGGGTACAACAGGGTCTTCGGATACTATCTTGAGGTCTCAAAATCGTATCTCCACATGGTCCCCGGCGATTATGCCAGGAAGCAGACGCTGGTCGGGGGGGAGCGTTTTATCACGCCGGAACTCAAAGACTACGAATCCAGGGTACTCGGATCTGAAGAAAAGCTTAAGAACCTTGAATACCGGATTTTTCAGGATATCCTTGAAAGCGTCCGGAAAGAATCCGCACCTCTTGCAAGAACATCGTCCGCACTCGCTCTGGCAGATCTCCTTGCCTCTCTTGCTGTTGTTGCAAAACGGTACGGCTATGTCAAGCCGGATGTCGATGACAACGGATTGATAGATATCGAAGACGGAAGGCATCCTGTTCTCGAAAAGATACCATCCGCTGAGAAATTCATACCGAACAACAGCTATATGAATACGGACGACAACCGCCTTCTTATCATTACCGGACCCAACATGGCCGGGAAATCGACCTATATGAGGCAGGTCGCTCTCAACGTAATTATGGCGCAGATGGGAAGCTTCGTTCCCGCAACCGGTGCGAAGATAGGCATAGCCGACAGGATATTCACGCGCATCGGCGCCTCCGATTTCCTTACAAAAGGCCAGAGCACCTTTATGGTGGAGATGATAGAAGTAGCCAACATTACGCACAATGCTACGGAAAAAAGTCTCATCCTCCTTGATGAGGTAGGAAGGGGAACCAGTACGTTTGACGGTATAAGCATTGCCTGGGCTGTAGCAGAACACATTTTGAGCGCTATCAGGGCGCGTACACTCTTTGCAACGCATTACAATGAACTTACGGAACTCGCCCTTACCCACGACGGAGTGGTTAATTACAATATTTCGGTCAAGGAATGGGGAGATGAGATAATCTTCCTGAGAAAGATCGAAAAAGGGCCTGCCGACAAGAGTTACGGGATACAGGTGGCGAGACTTGCAGGACTGCCCGAGAGCATCATCAACAGGGCAAAAGAGGTACTTGCAAATCTCGAGAAGGAAGAATTAAACGAGACCGGAAGCCCGAGATTTGCAGACAGGAAAACAAGGAAAGGAGTCGCTCAACTCGACCTTTTCGGCTCTGTAAACGAATCGGTTCTTTCGGATATCAGAAACCTCGACGTATCGGGTCTTTCACCCCAGGATGCTCTTCGAAAACTTATTGATATAAAGAAGAAGATCAGACTGTAATGATCTTCAGTATTTCGCTGTAACGGTCAGCGGTTTTCCGGATAATCTCATCGGGCAGTACCGGACCCGGATATGTCTTGTCCCAATCAAGGGTGAGGAGATAATCCCTTACAATCTGCTTGTCATAGCTGTCCTGGCTTATTCCGGGTCTGTAATCCTTCAGCGACCAGAACCTCGATGAATCCGGGGTAAGTATCTCATCTATGAGCATGAACTCACCGTTACAGATTCCGAACTCAAACTTCGTATCGGCGATTATGACTCCTTTTTCCTCGGCTATGGTCCGGGCTTTTGCATATATTTTAAGGCTTGTATCCCTCAGTTTCGCGGCGAGGTCCTCACCAACTATCTTTACTACTTCGCCGAAGGAAATATTCATGTCGTGTCCCTGTTCTTCTTTTGTGCTCGGAGTAAAGAGAGGCTCGGAGAGTCGTGAGGATTCGGTGAGTCCTTCCGGCAGCCTGATGCCGCAGACCAAACCGCTCCTTTTGTATTCCTTCCATCCGCTGCCGGACAGGTAACCTCTCACCACGCATTCGACAGGCACCGGCTTTGTCTTCTTTACAAGCATGCTTCTTCCTTCGAGGATATCCCGGTATTTGTGAAGTTTCACGGGAAATTCCATGATGTCTGCAGCTACGAGATGATTGGGAGCGATATCCTCCATCTGGTGAAACCAGTATACCGATATCTGCGTCAGCACCCTTCCCTTCCCCGGTATTCCATCAGGGAGAACGACATCGAAAGCCGATATCCTGTCGGTCGCAACAAGCAGGAGATGTTCATCGAGGTCATAAATGTCACGCACCTTCCCACGCTTTATAAGTTTAATATCGGGCAAATCGGTCTTTAAGATTATATGTCTTTTGTCCTTAATCATATTTTTATAACATGGAAAAATAAAAGCAGATGATTTTAAATTCTCATGATACTGCGTGTCAAGAAAATCTGCCCCCTTTGCCCACCCGGCCTTTGAGATAGTAAGAAAGGTGACTGATATACTCGGCATTGCAGGCAGATAAAGGAAAGATTTTGGATATGCAGGTTCCGCTCCGACGGAACCTGCATTTTTAGGTTAGATTTTAGTAACGTTTTCCGCCTTGGGGCCTTTCGGGCCGTCAACGACTTCGAAGCTTACCGCCTGACCCTCGGCCAGCGTCTTGAACCCATTACCCTGGATGGCAGAATAGTGCACGAACACATCTCCGCCGTCTTCCTTGGTGATAAATCCAAAGCCTTTGGACTCGTTGAACCATTTAACGGTCCCTTTTACCATACTGCTACACCTCCTTGATGATAAGAATCGAAGATTCCGGAATAATGCCACATAAGCTGCAAACCCTTGAAGCCGTACAATAATTCTTCCGAAACTTCGCATGTAGTATCACACAGGTACCGCAAAAAGGTCAAGATTTATGAGTGCCTGCGGTCGACCGGTGTTGACATAAATCAACGTTTTGATTACTCTAATTGAGAACCGGGACGATATCAGAAAGTCCAAGAGTTTCCTGACCCCATGAAAGATAAAATACTTAAGGCATTCGAAGAGAGCATCGATGTAAAAGGAAAGTTTATCGATGAAAAGAATATCGACAGGATTCTCGAAGCGGCAAAAGTCATCGCCGGAGCTTTCAATGACGGAAAAAAATTAATTTTGTTCGGAAACGGTGGGAGTTCGACTGATGCTTCACATATCGCCGCAGAGTTCGTGAACCGTTTCAGGAGGGAACGTCCCGGTCTTCCGGCCATAGCACTTAATACCGATATGGCGGTGATCACTTCCATCGCCAACGACTATGACTTTTCCGAGGTATTTTCAAAGCAATTGAAGACCATCGCCGGGGACGGAGACATCGTAATTGCGATCAGCACGAGCGGAAACTCTCCCAATATTCTTAAGGCAATGGATACTGCAAAGAGGAAAAGGTTAACGACAATCGCGTTCACCGGACTGAAGGGAGAAAAATTTGCATCCAGAGCGACATACGCTTTTGTCGTCCCTTCGGAGAGCACCCCCCGCATCCAGGAGACCCATATAACGCTCGGGCATGTCATCTGCCAGATGGTGGAAGAGATACTCTTTGAAGCGCCCAGAAAAAAATAACCCCCTGCTCCGGGCATGAGCGCGGATTCTGCACTATGATAATACTCGGTATTGATCCCGGATTGGCGACAACCGGTTACGGCGCCGTCGAATGCGATCAGCCTGCTCCTTCGGTCATCAGATGCGGGTGCATCAGGACATCCCCGAAAACCCACATATCGAACAGGCTGTATCAGATACACACCGACCTGAACAACCTGATCCACTCGCTGCATCCGGATCTGGTTGCAATGGAGGATGCCTTTTCTCTGGTCAGATACCCCAAGGCCGGGATCGTTCTCGGCGGCGTCCTGGGCATTATATACCTTTCTGTTTTTCAGAATAATCTGCCGGTGATCGAGATTACGCCGAAAGAAGTGAAAAACTCTCTTGTGGGTTTCGGTTCGGCGGACAAATACCAGGTGAGTGCGACCATCAGGAAACTGCTCGGCGTTCCCCAACTGAAATCGCTGCATGCTTCCGATGCCCTGGCTGTCGCCCTCACTGCTTTTTACAGAAAATCCATGAGGGGAAAGAGATGATATCGTATTTAAAAGGGAATCTGAAAATCAACCGCGCATTCGATGACAGGGTTACGTTAATAGTCAACGGAATCGGCTATGAGGTGTTGATTCCGTCTTATGAAATGAAAAAGATAAAAGGCAGTAGCGCCGACGGGGACGAACTGGAGCTCCATGTGTCATACAATCAGACCGAGAGACAACCCAAGCCTGTTCTTGTCGGGTTCCAGTCGGCCCTCGACAAGGAATTCTTCGAACTTTTCATATCCGTTGAAGACATCGGCCCTGCCGCGGCAGTCAAGGCCCTCATGAAACCCGTCAGGGAAATCGCACGCTCAATCGAAGACAAAGACGCCAGGACTTTGAGGCAACTCAAAGGGATCGGGGAAAGGAAGGCTGAAAAGATTATTGCCACGTTAAAGGGAAAAGTAGCAAAATACGCATTGATGCGGGAAGTTGAAGTTACCCCCGAAGTCGTGGAAGACTTCAGGAAAGAGGTCGAAGACGTCCTTGTAACCCAGCTCGGCCATAAACATCCGGAAGCGCGGATGCTGATAGAAGAGGCGATAAAGAGGAATCCCGGTATCAGTTCTTCCGGGGAATTGTTTGAGGAAGTGTACAGAGGGCAGAAGAAGTGATCCACGAGGAAGCAGACGGAACGCCCCGTATTTCAGGAGAGACAGGCCCCGCTGAAGAGGATTTGAGTGTCAACCTGCGGCCTCAGAGCCTCTCCGAATATATCGGCCAGAATAAGGTAGTGGAGACGCTTAAGATCGCGATAGAGGCTGCCCTGCAGAGAAAAGAATCTCTGGACCATATCCTCTTTAACGGACCGCCCGGTCTCGGGAAAACAACGCTGGCTCACATCATCGCTAATGAAATGGGCACCAGGATTATCACCTCTTCCGGCCCTGCTCTGGAAAAAGGCGGAGACCTGATGGGGATACTCACCCATCTTGACAAGGGGGATATCCTTTTTATTGATGAGATTCACAGGATTCCAAAGGTGGTTGAGGAATTCCTATATCCTGCAATGGAAGACTATGCCGTGGATTTCATTTTCGACAAGGGAGTACACGCAAGAACCCACAGGTACAGGCTCGAACCGTTTACCCTCATAGGCGCGACAACGAGGGCAGGTCTTCTGTCTTCCCCCTTGAGGGAGCGATTCGGGATCACGAGAGACCTGGACTTTTATGATGAGAAAGACCTCATTAATATCGTTGAGCGCTCCGCGTCCCTGCTGGATGTCCCTGTCGACCGGGACGGGTCTTACGAGATAGCCAGGAGAGCAAGGGGCACACCGAGGGTCGCAAACAGGTTATTGAAACGTGTTCGTGATTTTGCTCAGGTGAGGGCTAAAGGAAAGATAACAAGGGATGTAGCAATGGAGGCGCTGGCGTTGGAGGGCGTTGACGAGCATGGTCTTGGTGAAACCGACCGGAAGCTGCTCAAGGCCATTATCTTCAACTATAAAGGCGGTCCGGTCGGCATCGAAGCACTCGCTTCAACACTGCAGATCGAAACGGATGTCCTTCTGGATGTCGCCGAGCCTTATCTTCTGAAAACAGGCTTTATCATCAGGACAGCCCAGGGCAGAAAGGCGACGGAGAAAGCTTATTCCCACCTCAATATCTCTCAAAAAAATGAATTGAGTCTGTTTGAAGGCGGAAGGAACAGGCGCCGGACATAAAGATGAAACTCCTGATGCATATCTGCTGCGCCAACTGCTGTTCATTTCCCGTCCGGACGCTGTTATCAAAAGGGATCGATATAAAAGGTCTCTGGTTCAATCCGAACATCCATCCGTATATGGAATATCAGATGCGGCTTGACTCCGTTCAGAAGCTTGAAAAATCGTGGAACCTTCACGTTGAGTATATTGACGACTATGGTCTGAAGGATTTCCTGAGAGCGGTGGTAAACAGGGAAGACGACAGGTGCGGGTATTGTTATTCGATCAGACTTGAACAAACAGCGATGACGGCAAAAAAGATGGGCCTCGACGGCTTCACGACGTCCCTCCTTGTAAGTCCGTACCAGAAATTTGATATGATAATACAGACAGGCACGATGATGGGAAAGCGCTACGGGATACCCTTCTATGCCGAGGATTTCCGGTCCGGCCGGCGTGAGGGTGTCCGGATATCCACGGAACTCGGTCTGTACCGGCAGAAATATTGCGGATGCGTTTATTCGGAGATGGAGAGATTTTGGAAGAGAAAAGCAGGCGGCAAGCAGCAGACTTGAGCCGGAAAATGCAGCTGGCATCCCTCTTTTATTTGTAAATGCATCTTTAGGTTATATGTTGCCTGAAATTGTGTCTCAGGAAAAGCTTTTTCATCATCTCAGCCTCACAAATTGAACTGATAGCAGATTGTGATAATACGGCATGTCTGACGGGATACAGTACATAGGTAAATTTTTGATAATCGCCGGGATCACAGCCGTCGCCATCGGCGGATTGTTCCTGCTTGCAGGAAAGATCCCCTGGATCGGCAGGCTTCCGGGAGATATCATTATCCAGAAGAAAAATTTCACTTTCTATTTCCCGCTTGCCACGGGCATATTGCTCAGCCTTTTGCTGACATTCATCCTCTGGATCCTCAGGAGAAAATAAATAATGAGATTAAAATGGCCGTTGATAGTTACGCTCTTGTCTTTGATCGTTACGACAAATGTTTCCGGGGATAATATAAAGGTTCTTATTTTGAACGACATTTATAACAGGATACCGTCAAAAAACGAAAAAATAGAGAAACTCGGCAGCATAAAGGGAGACCTGCTCGTTACGGGTACGCGCTATTCGGGAAATATCGATGTCTGGAGGGGAGAAGCAAGTCTCTATATAGTAAACGAGCTTCCGCTGGAAGATTACATAAAGGATGTAGTAGCGGTAGAGGTTAGCCCGGACTGGGATATGGAAGCACTGAAGGCGCAGGCTGTCGTTTCGAGGACGTATGCCGTGTATCAGAAGGCTGTGAACGGAAACTCTGTATATCATATCGTTTCTTCTGTTATCCATCAGCTCTACAAGGGCAATAACCCTGATGTGCGCGTTTCATATGCAGTTGAACAAACCCGGGGAGAGATACTGACCTTTAAAGGAAACACGATAGAGTCGTTCTATCATTCCACCTGCGGAGGAAAAACCGAAAATCCTGAAGAAGTCTTTGGAAAGAGTTATCCGTATCTGCCTTCGGTGGAGTCGGATTGCGATCTCTCTCCCTATTCGGTATGGGAGAGGGATATCCCTTATGCAGAGGTCGAAAAGGTGTTGGACATTACAGGGATGAAGGGTATTGCGATAAAGTCTTTCACTTCAACGAACCGCGCGAAGCAGTTGGATATTCTCCACGCTTCCGGAACATTGTCGGTCAACGCAACTGATTTCAGAAAAGCGCTCGGCTGGAGCCGGCTTCCGAGTACGGACTTTACGGTTGTGAGCAGCGATGACCCTGTCGTGCTCGAAGGGAAAGGGTACGGTCACGGTGTCGGTCTCTGCCAGTGGGGCGCTCTTCAGATGGCGCGCAACGGGAAAACTTACAGGGATATCCTGTTTTTTTTCTATCCCGGCACAGTGATACAACTGCATGAAAACCGTTGATTTTGACTTCCCCCTGCCGGAACACCTGATAGCAAAGCGGCCGTTAAAAGAGCGGACGAACTCCCGTCTTCTTGTCCTGCACAGGGACGGCTACGTTGAACACAGGACGTTCGCAGACCTTCCTTCGTACCTCAATAAGGGTGACATGCTTATCATGAATAACACCAAGGTATTCCCTGCGAGGCTTACGGGTTATAAGAAGAACGGCAAGAGCATGGAAGTCCTGCTCGTCAGAAGGATCGGCGGTCGGTCGTGGGAAGTTATCTCGAAAGGCAAATTCACAGGGACCCTGAAGATATCGGATGAGTTCCGGATGGACCTTTTTGACGGGAAGTATGCGCATTTCGTATATTCGGGGAATTTTAACGATATCTTATGGAAATATGGAAACATGCCGATCCCTCCATATCTGAAACGCATGCCGGACAGTTTGGACAAAGAGACCTACCAGACCGTCTTTGCCAGGGAGGAGGGTTCGATTGCCGCGCCGACAGCCGGTCTTCACTTTTCCGAAGCTCTCCTTGACGAGATTCAGGCGAAAGGGATATTGACGCGCGAATTGACTCTCCATGTCGGGACCGGCACATTCAAACCAATCAGGACGGAGGATTTGGAACGTCACGTCATGGATACCGAGTATTTCGATATTCATAAGAAGATATTATCCGAGATCGAGGTGACGAAGGCTTCGGGCGGAAAGGTGGTTTCGGTGGGCACGACTACGACAAGGGCGATCGAGGGATATTTGAGCGGAAACAGCCCGGTCGACTCCGTGAACGGCAGAGTCAGGGGTTCGACGGATATTTTCATATATCCGGGCCACGTTTTCAGGGCTGTCGACTCTCTCGTCACTAATTTCCACCTTCCGCGGTCCACGCCTCTCATGCTGGTTTCAGCCCTGTGCGGCTTCGAAAAATTAATGAACGCTTACAGGGAGGCTGCAGCCGGAAGGTATAGATTTCTATCATATGGTGATGCTATGCTTATTTTATGAAAAGAACTGATATGCCGGGTAGATCGTCCATTGTATTTATCGGCAGGGGGACCATTATCATCTCGCTTATTGTCACCTCTTCTCTCGGGTTCATCCTCGGCTTCTTCATCGGAAAAAACTACCGTGCTCCCCTCGAAGATCAACAATTAAACAACTTTGCTAAGGAAGGAGTTGTACAGAATATCGCCGGCGGGGAAGACGCACTGTTAAACGTCCAGCCTCAGGAGGCAGAGGAAGTTCCGCCCACGCAAGAGACTGATGCGCAGAAAGAAGACGAAAAACCTCAGTACTCACTGGAAACAGATAATGTCCGGCAAATTCAGGAAAGCCGGAAATCTCAGGGAGCGAGGAAATACACAGTTCAGGTGGGAGCGTTTAAGAATCCCTCTGATGCGGACGCCTTAAAAGAGGAATTATCCGGAAAAGGTTACCAGGCCGCCGTGATTGCATCAAAAACGAGAAAACAGGAAAATCTCTATAAAGTGATGGTTGGCGAATTCAGCACCAGGGAAGAGGCCGAGTTGTCTTCCCTCAGGATCAGGAAAACCGAGGAACTCAGGCCTTTTGTCACCTTCAGGAACGATTAGGAGGAGAATACGTTGACCGTAGAGATTGAGCTTGACAGCGAGAAGGAAACGAATCTCCTCTTCGGAAGACTTGACAGGAACCTCAAGGTGATAGAGGAAACCCTCGGCATCACGGCGTCTCAGAGAGGGAATAAAATCTTCCTTCAGGGAGACGAGAAATCCGTTGAAAAGGCGTCAAAGATCATTGAGGATATTCGCTCTATCAACACCGAGGGATACAACCTGAATCCTGAAGATATCCGGTACGCGCTCCGGTCCGCCCAGTCGGATACCGACTCCACGTCCGTAAAAGACCTGTTCCTGAACAACATACCTGTTTCTTCAAAAAAGAGGTTCATCATTCCGAAGACGGAGACCCAGAGGCAGTATATCGAGGCGATAAGAAACTACGACATTGTCATCGGCATAGGTCCTGCCGGCACGGGAAAAACGTATCTCGCCATGGCAATGGCTATCAACGCATACCTCAAAAAGCAGATCAGCAGAATCGTTCTCGCAAGGCCTGCTGTGGAGGCAGGCGAAAAGCTCGGTTTTCTGCCGGGTGACATATACGAGAAGTTTAACCCCTATCTGAGACCTTTATATGACGCCCTGCTGGATATGATGGAAGCGGAAAAGGCCGGCAAGCTCATAGAACGCGGCACAATCGAAATTGCTCCGCTCGCATTCATGAGGGGGAGGACGCTGAACGACTCCTTCATCATACTCGATGAGGCCCAGAATACCACCACCGAACAGATGAAGATGTACCTCACCAGGCTGGGGTTCAATTCGAAGACCGTCATTACCGGGGACATTACACAGATAGACCTGCCTCACGGAAGGGCTTCGGGACTAATAGAGGCTGAAAGGATACTGAGCGACATCCAGGGAATCAAGTTCGTTTATTTTTCTGAAAAGGACGTTGTGAGGCACAAACTCGTTCAGGAGATTGTAAAGGCATATGAAAGATACGAAAAACGGTCTTCAGAAGAATAAAACCAAACGCGTTACCGTATTCCTGAGGAATCTGATCGACGGTTCTCCGTTAAAGGCAGACGGCACGCTGGCCCGCTATAGCAAGAAAGATAAGCTCATCAGGCTGTATTTTATCTTCTTTTGCGGTTTTATGGCCGCCATGTCGATACAGACCAGATTCGGGTCCGGGGAATTGATCGGCGGATTCCTCATCTCCAGCCTCCTCATGTTTATCCTGTACAGGGACATAATGAGATATAAACCGGCATATACAAAAAAATATAACATGCTCCTCCTTCTCGGACTCCTCCTGATCAGCACGCTCCTTATAGGAAGGCTTTTCGGCTATCTGATGTTCAGTCTTTCAAAGGGCCTTGAATACCAATCTCCGGAGAGCGCACTCTACGGGATACCTATAGCCGCGGGCGCAATGTTTGTTTCCCTGCTTTTTGACTTCCATACCGCCATCACTTTCTCCTTTACCGTCAGTCTTCTTACCGGACTCTGGCTCCATGACGCCGCTTTTTCCGTGTATGCGTTTGTCGGGAGCATCACGGCGGCCTTCAGTGTTATACGCTGCAAAAAACGGTCAGAACTCCTGAAAGGCGGAGCGTACGTTATAGCTGCGAATGTCGTGGCCGTAATCATCATCCTCCTTTTTAAGGGCGATCTTTTTACGTTGAAGGCGCCGTCGTCCATAATGTTTGCCGTTATCGGGGGCATGAGCGTCGCCGCCCTTGTTTCACTGCTCCTTCCCCTCGTAGAATACCTGTTCAAGGTTACGACCGACATCAGCCTCCTCGAACTGCTGGATCTGAACCAGCCGATCATGAAAAGCCTTATGGTTACCGCGCCCGGCACGTACCACCACAGCGTCATCGTCGGCAACCTTGTCGAATCCGCGGCGGAAGCGGTCGGAGCAAATCCTTTACTTGCAAGGGTAAGCGCCTATTACCACGACATAGGAAAGATAAAGATGCCGGATTATTTTGTCGAGAACCAGGCCGGAGCGGCCAGCAGGCATGAGAAATTGACCCCCCATATGAGCACCATGATAATCGTCAATCACGTAAAGGAAGGGATAGAACTCGCAAAGCAGTACAAACTGCCCGAACCCCTGCTTGAGATCATTGAACAGCATCACGGCAACATGCTTGTCACATATTTCTATCAGAAGGCAAAGGAGAAGGGAGATATTGTCGTGCCGGTTGAAGAGGACTATAAGTATCCCGGCCCAAAGCCCCAGACCCGGGTTGCTGCGCTCGTCATGATGGCGGATGCTGTGGAGGCGGCATCCAGGGTGCTTACCGAACCTACACCGGCGAGGATCGCTTCTCTGGTCGACAGGATCATCAACCATATCTTCCTTGAAGGACAGCTCGATGAGTGCGAACTTACTCTGAAAGACATCCATGAGATCAAGAAACGTTTCACTTATATCCTCACGGGAATCTTCCACAAAAGGATAGATTACCCGGGGTTCGATTTTTCCAATGAAAATCTATATAAGGAACCGGCAAAGGCTTATAAGGGTAAACCGTCGGAGAACGGCAAGACTGCTAAGGAAGGCTCTCAGGCTTCTCGGTCTCCGCAGGGCTGAACTCAGCGTCCTCTTTGTCAATGACAGGACGATGAGAATACTCAACCGTCAGCACCGTGGAATCGACAGGACTACCGACGTCCTCTCGTTCCCGCAGACATCAGCCTCTATCCCCTACGAATCAGGAATCATGAATCACGATTTTGTACTCGGCGATATAGTCGTCAACCTCCATAAAACCGCCAGACAGGCAAAAGACTATGGTGCAACATTCAACGAAGAACTCAAAAGACTCCTAATCCACGGCCTCGTCCATCTTTTAGGATATGATCACGAAACAGGCAGGCGTCACGGGAAAAAGATGCCGGCAAAAGAAAAGGAACTCTTCGAAGCAATATCATAAAGACATGCTGCATATGCCTGCCTAAGACATATTTACCGAAATCTCATGTGTCCAAGCTCTGCGTATTCCATGCAATTATAGTCCGCGCTGATCTATAACGTCGCTATTCTCTTGTCTTTGAAGGGATTCGGCCATTTGAAGGTATCGATGAGCCACGTAAGATGCTCCACGAGTTTCGGCTGGTTTTTTACATCCAGCTCTTCAGTAAACAGGACTCCGATGAGGTAGACATTCTTTAACCTGGCCTGCCAGTCGACCCTGCCTTCCACCGCATCTCCGGATACCTTCCCTTTATCGTCGATGAAAGAGATTCTCAGCTTTACTTTCTTTCCTTTCCCGATGGGTTCGGGTGAGTACAGGCCGATACCCGAAAGAGATAAATTGGCTATTGTAGTATCCACCGAGATCTTTTCTTTCGGGACTGTGACTTTTGCCGTGCCGATAAACTGATACCGCTGCCATTTGCGATCTTCCATCATATTTTTTTTCTTCCCTGCCGTCGGCATATATTACTCCTTTTCTCTACCGATATCCGTCCTGTAACGGATCCCTTCGAAATGAACCTTTTCGATATTTCTGTAAGCAACATCTCTCGCTGCGCTCAAAGTATTCCCCCTTCCCACTATGTGCAGCACCCTGCCGCCGTCGGTAACAAAACCCTTGGTCGCTGAATTGCTCACACCGGCAAAAAATATTCTACAGTCCGGATCATCGATGGTTTCCAGGCCGGAAATGGGATATCCCTTTCCGTATCTTGCAGGATAACCCGGATACCAGCCTTTGCTTTTGCCGCCTTTCATCTGCCTGGTCCTTCCCGCTGCGGCAACCACATCACAGTAATAATCCGGGCTCCACTCGACTCTCTTTTCACCGAGGACACCGTTTATGATCTGAAAGCTTATGTCGCTTAAAGGCGTTTTCAGCCTGGGGAGGATCACCTGGGCTTCAGGGTCGCCGAAACGCACGTTTGCCTCCAGAAGATATGGTATTCCATCCACCAGCATAAGTCCGGTGTACAGGATACCTCTATAGGGTACTTCCTGCTTCTCCTTAAACCCCTGAATCAAAGGCATTGAGACCTTCTCGCAAACCAGCTTCGCAAGCTCCTCCCCTTCAAGACGATGTGGTGAATATGATCCCATACCTCCTGTGTTAGCTCCTTCGTCGTTATCATAAGCCCTTTTATAATCCTGAGCAACCGGCATGGAAGCCAGTGACTCCCCGTCGGTAAAAACAAAAAAAGATATCTCCGTACCATACAGCCTTTTTTCGATCACCACTTTTCGTCCGGCATCCCCGAAAGCCATCTCCACCATCAAATGATGAATGGCATGAAATGCCTCTTCAGTATCCGAACAGACAATCGACCCCTTACCCTGCGCAAGACCATCCGCCTTTACCACAACAGGGTATTTTACGGCTCCAACATAGTCCTTCGCTTTTTCCGGGTCGTCAAAAACCTCGAACTCGGCAACAGGCACGCCTATGTCCCTGCATAACAGTTTCGTATAAGCCTTGCTGCCTTCAAGGATTGCAGCGCTCTTTTGAGGACCTACGATCGGTATCTTCTCGGCTGTAAAGAGGTCGACTATGCCGTTCGTCAGGGGGCTTTCCGGCCCGACAAATACAATATCAACCTTTTCCCTCTTTGCAAGTTCCAGGAACTCCTCGTTTGCCCTTGCATTCTCACACCGTATCTCCCTTGCAATACCTGCATTCCCGGGAGCGCAGATTACTTCCCTGACATTCGGATCGTTTTTAAACTGCCAGGCGATGGCATGGCCGCGGCCCCCGCTGTCGACAACAAGAACTTTCATTTATGCGCTTAATCCTTTCCGATATTCATCTGTTTCAGACAGAAATTTTACCATTTTACCGCTTGCTTTTGATATAACTGCTGAATTGCAGGTATAACGGATTTATTGAATAAAAGTTATGCAGCAGATGGGTTATTAACCCCAAAAAATACATTTATAAAAAGAGGGATGCCAACTGTATTTCCCGGTACAATGGTGACGGATATATAACCCGCTCCAACTACAATCCCGCTTCCTCAAGGACCATGGGAACCCTCTTCTCCCAGCCGATAGCCATTATGTGGACTCCACGGCAGAGGTCCTTCATCCCTTTGACGAGATGTGCAGCTATCCCGACGCTGGTCCTGACCTTATCCTTTGTCGCTTCCATCTCCTTGATAAGAGGTTCGGGAACGAAAACCCCTGCGACATTTTTGTTCATGAACCTGGCCATACCTGCTGACTTGAGCAGGATGATCCCACCCAGCACAGGCACCCTGAAACCTTCCACTCGCTTCATGAATCTTTCAAACAGGTCCAGGTCGAATATCCCCTGTGTCTGAAAGAACTTTGCGCCCGCCTCTATCTTCTTTTCCATCTTGATGATCTGCATCTCCAGTGCGGCCTCGTTGTCGGCTCCGGGATTCACAACAGCTCCGGGAAGGAAATCCGGAGAACCTTTGAGTTCGTTCCCGGCCATGTCGAAGCCTTCGTTCAGCCTGCCTATGACTTTCAGCAAGCTTACCGAATCCAGATCAAAAACCGGCTTGGCATCGGGGTGGTCTCCGAGGGTCGGATGGTCGCCCGTCAGCGCCAGCACATTTCTGACGCCCAACACCCATGCGCTGAGCAGGTCCGATTGAAGCGCCAGTCTGTTCCTGTCCCTGCACGTCATCTGAAAGACGGGGTCGACACCATGATCCACAAGGAGATGGCAGACAGCCATTGAACCCAGGCGCATGACGGAACTCTGAAGATCGGTTACATTTATCGCATCCACCTTCTCTTTTATAAGCTCTGCATCCTCCAACAACTCCTTTGTCTCCGTCCCTTTTACAGGGCCAACCTCTGCGGTGACAACAAACCTGCCGGAATCTAAAGCCTCCCTGAATCCCATATCTTTAAGCTCCTTTTGTCGGCTCTTTCTTTGGTTTCGGTTCCTCCCTTACCAGCCTCCGGGGCCGGACCGGAATCTTCCTCTGCCGAGACATTTTTTTCAGAAAATCGACCTTGTTCAGCTTTACCAGCCGCTCATAAATCATCTGCCATACGCAGGGGTTATCCTTCGAAACTTCGCATAATCCGCGTTGCGAGCCGCCGCATGGCCCGTGGATGAGGCCCTTGGCACACCGCGCCACCGGACATATTCCTCCCGTCTCGGCGAGGATGCAGTTTCCACAGGCCGCACAGACTTCAAGGTAACGGCCTTTTTCGTCCGCCATCCCAATGAAAGTGGTATTCAGTGCCGGCAGAACAGGTATGTCCGTTATAATATCGGCGATCCCCTGAACACCGGCGCCGCACCCCATCGACAGGACTGCCTCATACTGCCCTGCTTCATCTTTTATCATATCGACAAATTTGGGATCGCATTGCCTGGGCAGTACCTTTTCCCCTATGATGACTTCATCGCCTTCCAGATTCCGCGACATCTTCAGGGCCGATGCCAGCAGTTCGACCTGTTTTCTGCCTCCACTGAGACATACGGTAACGCATGTGCCGCATCCGACAAGCAGGACTTTTTTGAACTCCCTGATACTATTTTTTATCTCCTCAAAAGGCTTGATTTCCGCAACGACCATTTGATCACCTTCTTTTCCAGAGTATAATAGTATTTACAGATTCCATCCCTTAATCCGTCATACCCGAGGTCCTCAGTCGGGCATCCATTTTTCAGTTAAATTGGATTCCCGCCTTCGCGGGAATGACCGCGAAAATGTGCAGACTATTACGAGATTCTTTCTAATCCCTCAGAAATCTTCTATTTCCTGCCGCTGTAAATCACTTTCAGACGTTCGGCGTCAAGGCCGATCTCTCCGAGCATCTTTCTGGCATTCTCCACATGCTTTTGTATCCATTCGTCGCACCCTTTGAAATGACACTCATGATGTTCACACTTGTTTATAGTAACAGCCTTTGATCCTGCCTCGAAAGGATGGATGAGCTGATAGAGATCGATCCTCGCCATGCACGGCTTGCCCACACCATAACCGGCTCCTTTGTCGGATGTAGCGCTTTCCGACTGCTGAAACTGGCAATAGAATTCGATAGCAAATTCCCCGGGTTTTTCACGCCTGGCGGTTTCGATCGTCTCTTTCAATTTCCTGCGGCTCTCCTCCCTGGTTTCGAGCCTGACGTCGATAGCCGAAGCCGGACATTCCGCAGCGCAGATACCGCAGGCCTGGCACTGGCTGATATCGATCTGGACCTTTTCCTGTCCGGCGACGGGTACTCCATACGGACAGACCAAAACACAATTGAAGCAGGCTGCGCACTCGTCGGACACGACAGCACCCGCACCGCAGTTCAGGCAGCGCTGCGCACACGCTAAAGCCTGTTCAGGGCTGAATCCCAGATTTACTTCATCAAAGCTCTTGATCCGCTCCTCAATCGGAAGAGTAGGCATTTTTTGACGCACTGCCTTCACAATCAGGCTGACGATCTTTTCATCAAGAGGCCTGAGAACGGAAGGCTCCTCGATCTCTCTCGGCGGCAGATTTCGCAGGGACCTGTGGATCGCATCGGCAGCTCTTTTGCCTGACGCTATCGCATCGATTACGCTCATGGGTCCGCTCACTACATCCCCGCCGGCAAACACCCCTTTCAGATTCGTTCTGCCGGTCTCGTCCTTTACGACGATGGTCCCTTTCTTCCCGGATATCAACCGGATTTCCTTTATTTCCTCAGCCTTCGGACTATATCCGATCGCAAGGATGGCTGCATCAGCCTTTATCTCAAAATCGGAGTTCTCTACAGGCACGAGTTTCCGCCGTCTGGAACCGTCCGCTACAAAGCGCATCTCCACACAGTGCACTTTCTCGACCTTTCCTCTCCCTGCGAACCGGACCGGGGCAGCAAGAAACCGGAACTTCACCCCTTCGCTCTCCGCCTCTTCAACCTCAACCTTTCCGGCGGGCATCTCGTTCAGAGTCCTTCGATAAATAATCGTCACATCAGGGGTGCCAAGGCGGATACAGGTCCGGGCGGCATCGATTGCTGTGTGTCCGCCGCCTACCACGACAACGCTTTTGCCCAGATAGGGCCGCTGTCCTTCACTCACCTGCTTGAGAAATTCAACTGCCGTTATGATCCCGGGCAGTTCTACACCCTTGCATTTGGGGAATATGCTCCTCTCGCTCCCTAAAGCAAGAAAAACTGCCTGATATTCTTTCAGGAGTTCATCGATAGTAAAATCGCGTCCGAGTGCCATTCCGGTCCTCGCCTCAATGCCCATCGACAGGATGAAGTCGATATCCTCCATCACTACGCTTTTGGGAAGCCTGTACTCGGGCACACCCCTGGTCATCATCCCGCCGAGTTCCTTGTG
>DCVG01000070.1 GCA_002328665.1 Nitrospiraceae bacterium UBA2194 | reverse complement strand
CCTCGTCCGTAAATTTTTCTCTCAGCAGGGTGATGATATTACCTCTCTCTTTCCAGCAGCCTATGATATTCCTGCACGGAAGCCCCTCGTTGAGGGAAGTACAATAGGAAAATTCGATCAGCATTCCCAACTGAATGCAATATATGTTCATATCCATACCTTAACATAAGCGAAGGACAAAAACCCGGTAACCTTCGCGCACGGCTAATCAGAGGGGGGATAAAATCCCCCCCGTATAAATCGTCTTACGGCCTGGGAAATTTTTCCAGGTCTTTCAGAAGTTTCTGGATTTCATCGTCAGGCAATACATAATCCTCGAGTTTGCCCGACAGATAGGCGTCGTAAGCTGAAAGGTCTATGATGCCGTGGCCGCTCCAATTCATCAGTATAACCTTTTCTTTCCCTTCTTCTTTTGCCTTCTTCGCCTCTTCTATAACGCATGCAATGGCGTGGTTCGTCTCGGGAGCAGGGATAAACCCTTCCGTCCGCGCAAATATGATACCCGCTGCAAATGTTTCGAGCTGGGTATACGCCCTTGCTTCGATTAGTTTGTCGGCGGCCAATCTGCTCACGATCGGCGCCATACCGTGGTACCGCAGACCGCCTGCGTGAATCGGCGCCGGCACGAATCCGTGACCGAGCGAGTACATTGCCAAGAGCGGAGTTGTTTCAGCGGTATCGCCGAAATCATATACATATGAGCCTTTTGTAATCGAGGGACACGAAGCGGGTTCCGCAGCTATTATCTGGATTTTCTTGCCGTGTATTTTATCCCTGACAAACGCCAGGGAAACACCCGCGAAATTGCTGCCGCCGCCTGCACAGCCGATCACGATATCAGGATACTCTCCGATCGATCCAAGCTGTTTATGCGACTCAAGCCCTATGATCGTCTGATGAAGAAGAACATGATTCAGAACACTTCCGAGGGAATACCGCGAATCCTTTGTAGTTACAGCGTCTTCAATAGCCTCGCTGATTGCTATCCCCAAACTGCCCGGGTGTTCGGGGTTCTGTGCGAGGAACTTTTTCCCTGCGTTGGTTTCAGGACTCGGGCTCGGTACGCATTTGCCGCCCCAGGTCTCCATCATGAGTCTTCGATAGGGCTTTTGATTGTAGCTGATCCTTACCATGTATACTTTGCATTCTAGGCCGAACTGATTGCATGCAAACGCCAGGGCGCTTCCCCATTGACCTGCTCCTGTTTCCGTGGCAATCCTCTTTATGCCGAATACCTTATTGTAGTATGCCTGGGCCATTGCGGTATTGGGCTTGTGGCTTCCGGGAGGGCTTACGCCTTCATTTTTAAAATAGATGCGGGCAGGAGTCCCGAGAAATTTTTCGAGGAAGACCGCCCTGTATAACGGTGTCGGCCTCCAGATAAGGTATTTTTCGAGGACTTCATCCGGTATGTTGATCCATCTTTCCGTGCTGACTTCCTGCTCGATCAGGTTCATCGGGAATACCGGCGCGAGCATGTCGGGTGTAATCGGCTGACCGGTTGCAGGATTGAGCGGAGGAGGGACCGGCGTGGGCATGTCCGCCTGGATATTGTACCACTGCTTCGGGATGTCTTTTTCGTTCAATAATATCTGTCTGTTCACTTTTAACCCCCTTTGATATTTGTCAGGTTATCCAACAGGTGATATTTTACTTGTAATGTAATTTTTTTTAAAGGTTTTTAAGGCGCCTTGACAATGAAACGGGCATGCATTAAATTATCAGCATGAGACGGCCTTTTATTGCAGCGAACTGGAAAATGAACAAAAGCATATCCGAAACCATGGAATTCCTGGTGAGCTTTATCCCCGAGGTGAAGGAAAAAAACGATGTCGATATTGCAATAGCGCCGCCTTTTACTTCCCTTGCGGCTGCACGGCAGATGCTGAAGGACACCGGCATCCTGCTTGCCGCACAGGACGTTTATTTTGAAGACAAAGGGGCCTATACAGGGGAAATTTCGCCTCCAATGCTCGCTGATGCAGGCTGCAAATACGTGATCATCGGCCATTCCGAAAGGAGACAATATTTTCACGAAACCGATGATATTGTGAACAAGAAGATCGGGGCCGCAAAAAAGGCCGGTCTCGGGGTCATCGCATGTATAGGAGAATCTTTAGATGAAAGAGAGGGGGGTAAAACCTTCGCGGTTCTGCAGAGACAGATAAGCAGGGGGTTTGAGGGCATTGATCACAGCAGCATGGTTGTTGCCTATGAGCCTGTTTGGGCTATCGGGACAGGGAAGACGGCAACCCCCGGGCAGGCCCAGGAAGCTCATGCCTATATCAGAGAGAGGTTGAGAATTTTATATGGAAATAAGGCCGAAGAGTTGTGTATACTATACGGCGGTAGTGTAACGCCGGATAATGTCGATTCACTTATGGCTTGCAGGGATGTCGACGGAGCCCTTGTCGGCGGTGCAAGCCTGAAGGTTGAAAGCTTTGTGAAAATCATTAAATTCAGGAAGGAAAAATGACTTTACTGCTCATGATTCTCCATATATTTGTCTGTCTATTCCTTATCGCCGTAGTTTTGTTGCAGAGCGGTAAAGGAGCGGAAATCGGCGCTGCGTTCGGGGGGTCAAGTCAGACACTTTTCGGAAGCCGTGGAGCAGCGTCTTTTTTGAGCAAAATGACGACGGTGGCTGCGGTCGTTTTTATGATTACATCCCTTGTATTGGCTATTGTTACTGCAAAGGGAGGCTCTATTGTCAGAAAAGTACCTCAAACACAGGAGCGCAGTACTTATCCGGTGTCTCCCGGACCGGTGCAGGGCGGAGGGACGCAGCAGGCGCCGCAACAGCCTCCTCAGCAATCGCCGGCAAAGTAAAGTTTTTGCTCCGATCCCGTATTTGTCAGAAGTGTCAGGGATATTTTAGCTGAAGCCGCTGAATTGCCGAGGACTTGCCTGTTTTTTCATTGATCTCTATGATGACGCCGCAAAAAATACCTTCTCCCCTGGCAGTCTCAAACCGCATGGGCATATTCGTAAGGAATCTCTGTATAATCTGTTCAACTTCAATCCCTATTACCGAGTGTGCAGGACCGGTCATTCCGACATCAGTTATATAAGCGGTTCCGCCGTCGAGTATCTTTTCATCGGCAGTCTGGACATGAGTATGGGTGCCGATGACTGCACTCGCCTTTCCGTCCACAAAATATCCAAAGGCAATCTTCTCTGAGGTCGCCTCAGCATGAAAATCAACGATAATGATCCTGGTCGATGCGCTCAGTCTCTCCACTTCTTCCATGCCGGCCCTGAAAGGACAGTCGATATTCGACATAAAAACCCTTCCGGAGAGATTGATTACAGCTACTTTTATGCCATCAGGGAGTGAATATAGCAGGCTGCCGTATCCCGGCACGCCTGGCGGATAGTTTAAGGGCCTGAGAACGCGGTCTTCTTTTGATATCTGAGGGATGAACTCTTTCTTGTCCCACACGTGATTGCCGGTGGTAATCACGTGGACTCCGTAACCGAATATTTCGGATACCAGCGTTTCCGTTATCCCGAAACCGCCGGCGGCATTTTCTCCGTTTGCTATGACGAAATCTATCTTGTACTTGTTGACAACCGCCGGAAGCAATGCCTTTGTAGCATTCCTTCCTGTCTTGCCTACGATGTCACCGATAAAGAGAACTTTCATGGACGCTATTTTGCATACTCGACATAACGGGATTCCCTGATGACCGTAACCTTTATCTGCCCGGGATAGGTCATTTCCGATTCTATTTTTCTTGCAAGCTCCCTTGATATCATAGAGGAAAATTCGTCGTTCACATCTTCGGGCTTGACGATTATCCTTATTTCCCTTCCGGCCTGGATCGCGTAGCATTTCTCAACACCTGCATAGGAGAGTGCCATCTGCTCGAGCTTCTCAAGCCTTTTCAGGTAGTTCTCGATGCTCTCCTTGCGGACCCCGGGCCGCGCAGCGGAAAGGGCGTCTGCAGCAGCCACAAGGGCGGCCTCGACAGTCATGGGATCGCCCTCTCCATGGTGGACCAAAATTGCGTTTATTACCTTTTGATTCTCTCCGTGCTTTTTCGCGATGTTGGCGCCGATCTCCTGGTGCGAGCCCTCCACTTCATGGTCCATCGCTTTCCCGATATCGTGCAGGATGCCGGCTCTCTTGGCAAGCTTGATATCAACCTTCAATTCTCCGGCCATCACGCCGGCAAGGTATGCAACCTCCCGTGAGTGCTGCAGCATATTCTGGCCATAAGATGTCCTGTATTTCAGTCTTCCGATCAGACGGATCAGTTCAGGGTGAATACCCGAAAGCCCGAAATCAAAGACGGCTTTTTCCCCTTCTTCCCTGATATGGGTCTCGATCTCCTTTTTCACCTTTTCGACAATCTCCTCGATCCTGGTCGGATGTATCCTGCCGTCTGTTATCAGACGTTCGAGTGAGAGCCGGGCGATTTCGCGCCTTACAGGGTCAAAAGCTGAAAGTGTTACGGTCTCAGGCGTATCATCCACGATGAGGTCGACGCCCGTTGCAGCCTCAAGGGCCCTGATGTTTCTTCCTTCCCTGCCGATTATTCTGCCCTTCATTTCGTCATTGGGAAGGTTTACGGAAGTCACTGTTGCATCGGCGACATAATCGCTCGCATACCGCTGGATGGAAAGTCCTATGATCTCCTTTGCTTTTTTCTCAGCGTTTTCCCGCGCCTCTTCCTCTATTTTTTTTGCCAGTTTTGCAGATTCAAACCTTGACTCCTCCTCGATTTTGTTCAAAAGTTCCTGCCGCGCCTCTTCAGAGCTCAAGCCCGATATATTTTCAAGAAGCTGTGTCTGTTCCTTTATCAGCCTGTTGTAAGTATTTTCCTTTTCCTGTATGGACCTTTCTTTTGCGACATATTCTTTTTCTCTTTTGCTTAATTCCTGTTCTCTCTTTTCTATCTGCTCGAACTTCCGCTCGATGGTTTCTTCTTTCTGTCTGAGCCTTTTATCAAGATGATTCAGCTCCGAAAGTCTTTCCCTGATGTCTTTTTCCGCTTCGGCTTTTGCCTGATAAACAATGTCTTTTGCCTCAACGTGGGCCTCTTTTTTAATGCTTTCAGTCTCTCTCCGGGCGTCCTCGATAATCTTTGCCTTTTCTTTCTCGATTTCAATTCTTTTATTTTTCAGCCCGGCCTGCGAGACAAGGGTGAACACTAAAGCTGCGAGTAGTCCTGTTGCTGCAGCTATCAATACATATACTATCTCATTCATTTATGGCAACCCCCTTCTCCTTATTTTTGTCGATTGAGGGATTCCCCAATAAAAAATAGAAACTGCTTTTTAGAAAGCTACTGTGTCGGCCGGCTTATGACTGCAATAAGGTTTTTGGAAGTAAGAGGAAAAAACAAGTGAAAACAAATTGCCGTTTGCTCTGTATCATAAAATTTCTATGTAAACTCCTCCAAAAAGATAGAAGCGTCATGAAAGCCAACCTTTACAGTAAACCCACCCTGCCGTGTAAGGAGAAATTAGATCCGCCTATAGAATAGGTGGGTGCCCTGAAAGAGCCTTCAGGCTTCCCAACATATAGGATGCCGGGCTTGCACACCAACTCTTTACCCAGGCTCCCAAAAGATCTAATTTGCCGGATCAACAAGTTCACCTTATCACCAACAGGGTAGGCAGTTTTATTTAAAATTGGAACAATCCTCCTTTATCGTTTTCTCTTATGATTAAAATAAAATAAAAAGGTGTATTATGGCAAGTGGAAAATGATGAAATGATAACAGGCTTTTTTAAAGAATCTATAATTGTTATGAAGGATTAGTTGCATAATATTAAAGAAATACTTGTTAATTCAGTTTTTCTGGAGAGATTTGGGGATACTGTATGTGCAGGAAGTTTCACCCTGAATCATGCAACTTTCGCGGTTCACTTCCTTCCCAAGGAGGTCCCTGAGAAGCTGCAGGTTATACCGGCAGGCATCTTTAAACTCACTTGCCAGTTTGTATATAGGGCAGTTAAAGAGTTTCAGAAGATAGCGGTTGTCCGTATCGAGGAGGTCGGCAAAATACCCTTCAGAATTTAAAAAGTCCCTGAGTACATAAACTTTATCATGGAAAGCAGGCTTGCCATCGACAGCTTCCCTCGCATCCTTCAGGAGTCTGTTCTTCCGCCACTTGAATATTTCTTCAATTTTGGCATGGCCATCGTGTTTTTCAATATCTCTAAAAACATTGATAATGAACGCATCATATGCTTTAGGGAAGAAATTCTCGGCCTTTTCAGTAAGTTTATAGAGAAATGCAGGCCTTCCGATCCCCTGTCTTCTTGCCATATAATCGATAAGGCCTCTCCTCTCTAACGACAGCAGGTGCTGCCGTACCCCCATTGACGTAATTTGCAATTCTCCGCTGAGGTCGTCAATGGACATGGGCCCGTTCTTTTTTATTATGAAGAGGATCTTTTCTCGTGTCCGGTTTTCATTAAAAATAGATTGCATAGTAAAAAATATCACAAAGTACAGGCTTTTGTAAATAAAAATTAATAAAAAATACACTTACATACCGATCAGACGACTTCGATCCTGTTCCTCCCCCTGGATTTTGCCGTATAGAGAGCGGCATCGGCGGCATCTATGAATTTTTCCGCGCTATCTATCGAGGGGGCAGGTATGGTCGCAACCCCCATGCTTATGGTAACAGGTTTGTCCATTCCCGGGAACATGTGGCTTGAAACTGCGGCCAATATTCTTGAAGCGGTCCTCAAGGTATCTTCTCTGGCTGTCCGGGGAAGCAGTATAACAAACTCCTCGCCCCCCCATCTTGCGACTATATCAACACGTCTCAGACAGTTTTTTATTATCCCTGCTACTTCTTTGAGGATAACGTCGCCGGCACGGTGTCCTTTTTCATCATTTACACTCTTGAAATGGTCCACATCTGCCATGAGACAGGAAGCGGGTGACTTGTACCGTGCTGTCAGATTGAATTCATTCTCAACGATAGACTCAAAATGTCTTCTGTTGTAAAGGCCGGTCAACGGGTCAGTGATTGCAAGAATCTCGACTCTAGCCAGCAACTCCTCCAAGTTACGGTTTTTTTCCTTTAACTCATCCTGCAGCGCCTTCGTCCTCAGGCTGGCATATATCCTTGCAGTGAGTTCGACCTCGTTATAGGGCTTCAATAGATAGTCATCTGCGCCGGCCCTGAGACCGTCCACTTTTCCCAACGTGGAATTTTTGGCGGTCAGCATAATGATGGGAATCCCCTTCGTGTCGTCGTCGAGTTTCAGCCATCGTGACACATCGTTGCCGTCCATATCAGGTAAAACGAGGTCAAGGAGTATGATATCCACCGGCTGTGTCTTGGCAATTTTGATTGCCGACTTGCCGTCTTTGGCCAAAATGACCTCATATCCGGATGCCTCCAGATAGTCTTTTGTAACCCTGGCCTGTATCTTATCGTCTTCAACAACAAGTATCTTTGCCGCCAATGGACCCCCGAAGTAAAAAATTCAGCTAATTCTATCAAAGTTCGCTCCTTTTTTGCCAAAAATTATTTCTTTGCTTTATATTTAACGATATCCTTGTATTAAGCGGATACAGGATTTTAGCTCATTCTCGGGCTATCGCCCTCCGAGGCAAATTCTGTTCCGATAACTCTGCAGAGAATTTAAATCCGCTAAAATACTGTATCCGCTATAATTAATAATCAGTTTATGAATAATATGTCCCAAAAAGGAATGGAACCTTTGACTTCACTGAAAAAAGACCTCTACCAGCTTATTATCGGCAGGCTTGACGGTGAACGCATCCGGCATGATTCATACAGGGCCGAGATGCTCAATCTTGTCGGCAAGGGCATCGGCGGTTTCATAGTCTTCGGCGGCAAAAAAGGAGATATGAGGTCTTTCATAAACGAGGCGCAGGCTATCCCCGAGACCCCTTTATTCATAGCAGCCGATATCGAACGGGGTGTGGGGCAGCAGATAGAAGGCTGCACGCCGTTTCCCTGCCAGATGGCTGTAGCAGCAGCGATTGACAGAAGCCATCCCCGGGACGAACGTATCCTTGAAGAAAGTGTACGGGCCGTCGCAGATGAGGCAAAGGATGTCGGCATCAATATGCCCCTCATTCCGGTTCTCGACGTAAATCTGGACCCCGATAACCCGATAATCTGTACCCGGGCTTTCTCTGACAACCCTCATGAGGTTGCATGGTTTGGAAGAGTCTATATACGGATAGTGGAGAACTCGGGCCTCATAAGCTGCGGCAAGCATTTCCCAGGTCATGGCGATACCTCGACAGACTCCCATCTCCTTCTCCCCGTTATCGGCAAATCCCGCCATGATCTTATGGAGGTGGATATCCTGCCGTTCAGGGAGGCGGTTCAGGCAGGTGTCAGCAGCATCATGACCGGACATTTACTCATTCCCACCGTCGATGACATGCCTGCAAGCCTGTCAAAGGAGGTCATGACGAATTTGTTAAGGAAAGAACTCGGGTTTGAGGGCCTTATTTTGACGGATGCCCTCAATATGCGGGCGCTGAAGAACATAGAAAACGTTCCTGTACAATGCATGAAAGCAGGTGCGGACATATTGCTTCACCCGGCGGATCCCGATATTACGGTGCAGGAACTCATCAATGGTCTCGCATCAGGGGAGATCACCGAAAAACGGATCGGGGAGGCACTGAGACGAATTGAAACGGCAAAGAAGAAGCTTCAAAAATCCGCAGTTGAAAACATCGACTATCAAAAGCACATAATGCTGTCATCACACATTACGGATGTGTCGATAAGCCTTGTTAAAAACACGTCCGGACTTCTGCCGCTTGCAGAACGTGATAAGGTGTGCATGATCTTCGCCGGAGACCATGAATTATTTCGAACGTCTCCTTTGAACGGCTATTTCAGCAATATTTCCGCGACAACTGACGGGATTGAATTGCAAGACAACAAGTGCGTCATAGCCGTTTTCACAAACGTTGCCGCATGGAAAGGAAGTTCGGGCATCGCTGACAAGGAGAAGAAACGAATTCAGGAACTTATCAGGAAAGCTCATCGTTCCATAGTGATTTCCTTCGGCAGTCCGTATGTTCTCAGACATTTTCAGGAGGCGGACATCCTTATTGCCGCCTATGAGGCGACGGAACAGGCCCAGAAGGCTGTAATAAAGTGCATGGAAGGACGCCTGGATTTCAGTGGAAGACTTCCCGTCGGTCTATGAAATTGGATATCGCATCCCGTCGGGGCAGCATCAATAAGCCTGCCGTCGTATTTATCCACGGACTCGGGATGAGCATGGACATATGGGTCAATCCTTCCGATTCACGTATTCTCGGAGGGATATTTCCCCTGAAGAAGCTGTTGGGGAAAAGGGAGGGAGGAGAAAAACACGGCGCTCTCCGTACTCTCTTCCATGATCTGGGACAGAAGGATTATCCTGTTGTCACGTGGAGCCAGAGAAGACCGGCAGCACCGATCGATTCAGCAGTCCCGGAGCTGGAAGAGATAGTGAAAATCTCCGGTAAGATGACGGAGTCGGGTATTGTTCTCATAGGTCACAGCCGGGGAGGGCTGATTGGAAGAAAATACCTTTTCAAAAGAAAGGACGGGCTGATTCGCGGTCTCATTACAATATCTACGCCCCATAAGGGAAGTTCCGTTGCCCGGATCGCCGGTTATCTGTCTCCCCTGGCATCCGTGCTGAATCCCGTCTTTCCTTCCGGCGATAAGGGCACGCTCTTTTTTTCTGTAAAAAGAATCCTGCAGTTTCTGAGAAGCAGGGCTCTCAGGGAACTCCTTCCCGGGTCGAACTTTTTTAAATCGCTCAAAGACGGTCCCGTTGAAGGAGTATATTATACGTCTGCCGGAGGCACAAACCCCACTCTATTTACCCTATCCGATTATTGCTTCCCGGATCTGCTCGAAAAGATCGTGCCCGGGAACCTTTATCCTGAAGAGATGAAAAAAGGTAAAGGGGACGGTCTGGTATCAGCGGAGAGTTCAAAGTTGCCGTGGTGTGATGAACACTATGATGTTGAATGCAACCATGCGGAGATTCTGTTTGACAAATCCTTAAGGAATATAATGGTTCAGGTTGTCGAGAGGATTTCTTCTTAGCCTTTATTAGTCACATATTTTTGGGTAAACATGACGGAGGCAGCATTTTCGCTCATTCTCGGGCTATCGCCCTGCGAGGGAAATTCTGTTCTGATAAATCTTCGCAGAATTTAAATCCGCGAAAATGATGCCTCCGTCATGACTGATATCAGCAACTATTGAGTATGGTCAGAAATCGACCTTGACTCCGGCAAGGAAATTCCTTTTGGGCGAAGGATAAAATGCCTTTTCAGCGGGAAAGGAACTCACGCTCCCGTATTCGTAATACGCCTTATCAGTCAGGTTATAAATATCCAGAAAGGCGGTGAAGGATTTCCACTGATACCGGATCTTGCCGTTCAGGACCACGTAATTTTTCTGATCATCGAAGGCATTCCGGAGATCGCTGACAAAGGGACGTTTTCCGACATAAACTCCGTTGAGCACAAACGTGAAGCCTTTGCCCGGTAAAGATACAGCCTCAAATGACGCCGTATGCCGGGGCACATTAGTGATGTTCTTTCCTTCAAAGGCACCTCCACGGATCTCTGCATCCGTATACGCACAGGTCCCTTTCAGAATCAACCATTCGGACATTTTGGCGCCCAATGACATCTCAGCGCCGTTCCTTCGTGTGGCGCCGTCCAGATTCTCGTTCTGAAAACTTTCAGGGTTAAAGAATATTTCGTCGTCGGTATCGATCCTGAAGAGATTGAAGTGTGTATATATATTGTCGGAGAAATAATATCTGATCCCGATCTCGTAATTGTCGGACGTCTGCGGGATCAAATTTGTGTTCACAGTATTCGTAAAGAAGCTGTATAGTTCATCGATAACAGGATATCTGAAGCTCCTCGAAAAACCGAGATAAACGTAAGACTTCCCGGAGAAGGTGTAATTGATGCCGGCAGTGTAAGAATCCTTTTCCATGCTTGTGCTGTCAGGCTCGCCCGGATCGAACGTGAATTCGGACCTGTCGTGCCTGTACCCTCCCGAGAGTTTCAGCCTTTCGGCTACGGTAATTTCGTCGTGGAAATAAAACCCGGAATCTTCTTTTTCAAGGTCAAACTTCCCGATAGTACGGGAACCGAAGAAAAGCGAGTCATTTATAATTTTATTGTCTGTTTTCTGGTAATCGAAGCCGAGGATTAAAACGTTCCCAATTTTTCCCGCACCGGTTTTCAGTAGTATGTACGGAGATGCCATGGCTGTCTTAAGCTCACTGTCCCCTGTAAAATTTCCCCAGTCTCCGGATGCAAAGGACAAAAATCCTCTTTTTCTGTAAGACGTATCGACCCTAAACAGACTGTCGCCTGAAAATGAGACCTGCGGAGATAACTGGAAGTAATAGTCTTCGGCGTCGATGAAGTCATGAGGATGTGTCGAGTCGGTCCTCGCTCTGCCCGCTTCAAAATCACTTTCTTTCAAGGCGCCTGGAAGACCTGTCTTATCTTTGTGGTATCCGAAACTGAAATTCAGATTTATTAAATCATTAAAAGCATAACCGGTATTAACACCGAAATCTCTGGCTTCCGTATCGCCGTTGTCTCTGTAGCCGTCTGACTTCAAATAGCCTGCCGAGAGGTAAGCGGACAAATCCTTCATGACACCGCTTGCGTATGCATTACTTTTGAAAGTTCCGTAACTCCCTCCCGATATTTCGGCTCCGCCCCTGAAAGCTTCACCTTCTTTTGTGATAATGTTTATGACACCTCCGGCAGCGTTGTCGCCGTACAGGACGCTTCCTCTGCCTCCTCTTATGATCTCTATCTTCGCGACTCTTTCGATGGGAATCTGGAACCAGTCAACACCGCTCAGGTCGGCCTGATTAATCCTCCTCCCGTCAACAAGCACCAGAGTATTCAGAGAGGCTGTTTCTCCGAAGCCACGTAAATCCACGGCAATATTCCTGCGGTTCCCGCCGATATCGTAAACATGAATTCCTGCCTCGGTTCTCAGGAGATCGGGAATATTTTGAGCAGGAGAATTCTTTATATCCTCTTCAGTAATGACGGTGACATGTGCGGGGACATCGGGTAATTTTTCTTCATATCTCGTAGCAGTTACAACGATCTCCTCCAAACTGATTCCATCCTCGGCGCATACTGAAGATGTCATGAGAAAAATGAGAAGCAATGAGCACAATCTATTCATAACGGTACTCTCCTTTATTCGCGGTATTTTTTTATGATTTCATGCAGCGGCAGACAAAAGATAAGAAACTCAACCCGTATATTGTCTCATAGTGACCTCCTCTTCCCTCGAAGGGTTCAGTTTTTCAAGGTATTGAGGATATCCTGACTCAGGGCTTCCTACTCGCCTGCCTTCCCATCCCGATTATCATCGGGACAGTGGCTTCTCGGCTTTCGTTCCCTTTACAGTTGCGGGGCAGTTCCCGGTTTTTACGGGATTCCCCTCAAATACCTTTTCTTCTGCCAAGGGCAGATGGTAGCGGTAGTTATTACATCTGATGCAGATTAAACATGCATTATTCCATTAACAAGTTTTACCACGGGGTACTTGTCCCGGAATTAAACCGCTCGCGGTAATAGTTCCTGTGGAGTTGTACTTCGAATTAAACCCATGGTTTCATCCCGGATCTTCCCGGAACCGGGAGTTGAGCACTAAAGACAGGAAACATTCTTTTCCTTCCCCCCTCGAGAAATTTGGATTGCTGAAGATTCTGGTCTGGACAGGTCTTCCGGCTCAGGGCATCCTACTTGCCTGCCTTCCCATCCCGATTTGTCGGGACAGTGGCTTGATGAGGCTTTAGTTCCCTTCACGGCTGCGGGGCAGCGGGAGAATCACCATAAGGTCCACTCCTCTTCCCTGAAATCCAGCCAGCAGTTTTTTTCTAACTGTTAAACGTTACTTTTTGTATCCTTTTTCGAGAATTGCCATTTTATAGCATATCCTGCCCATCGATTTCAATGAGCGGCTTCCATAATGCCGCAGAAAAACTGAGAAGAAGTGTGTGCAGAGATCAAAAAAAGTTAAATCTGGTATGCAGGTAATTTTTGTCAGTGTGTGCTCCGTGTTTTTATCTGCAGGAGCCTGCGAAAATAGCGTCGGCTTAAGGGATAAATTTTTTGTGGATCTTGTCCTGATATTCCGGAAAATCCTCGAAGGTGAGAGGCTTCTTGCGGTTCAGGTTAAGGCGCAATAACTTGAAATTCAATTCCCTGATTTTTTTAAGCCTTTCCTTGTCGTCGTCAATCGTATTCATCAGGCTGCACAGGTTCATTATCTCGTTCCTTATCTCCAGATCGGGGGGTATGCAACCGGCATTCTTCAGGAATCTGTAGGCCATCCTCAGGTCTTCCGGGACCCAGGACTCGTCCTCAAAATGAATCGGTTTGCCTTTTCCCTCCAGGTCGTCGAATTCCCCGTTTTGAATGGCCTCAATAATGCGTCTCTCTGCGATCCTGGAGAAAAAATCCATAGGTCTTCACGCAATTGCAAGCATTCTGTCCAGCGCCTTCCTCGCCGGAACCCTTATCTCTTCGGATACCCTGATAATATAGGTATTTTCCCTGAGAGCCCTGAAGATGCTCTTTAAAGTGGTTTTTTTCATATTAGGACATATCATATCTTTTCGAAGGGGGTAAAAGACCTTGTCGGGATTTTCTTTCCTCAGACGGTATAAAAGGCCGATTTCTGTTCCGATGATAAACTCTTTTTCCACCGACGACTTTGCAAACCTCAACATCCCCGATGTACTCGTCACTTGGTCCGCCATCTCAAGGACATCGAGCCTGCACTCCGGATGGGCCATTACCAGCGCCATAGGGTGCTCTCCCCTGGCCTTCAACACGTCGGCAGGGGTAACTCTCTCGTGAACGTGACAATAGCCGTCCCATGCAATAACCTTCTTTTTCGTATTTCGCTGCGCCCACATGGACAGGTTTTTGTCAGGGACTGATATCACTGTCTCAACCGGCAGCGACTCGATAACTTTGACGATGTTTGCCGATGTACAGCAGATGTGGCTCTCTGCTTTTACATCAGCCGTAGTGTTGACATATGCGACAACCGGAACACCCGGATGCCGGGATTTTATGTCCCTCAAGGTGAATTCCTTGGGATAAATGTAGGGCGGCGGATTGTGAAAGCCCGGAAAACTTTTTCTTTCCCGCCTCGGGGAGTCGACGTGGATCATGTCAGCCATCGGGCATCCCGCCTCAATCTCTGTGAGAAGGACGGTCTTGTCGGGTGAAAGTATCGAAGCGCTCTCCGCCATAAAATTCACACCTGCGAAGACAATAACGTCACAGTCTATCGTTGATGCGGTCCTCGACAGTTCAAGCGAATCTCCGGTAAAATCGGCTATCTCCTGAACCTCGTCCCTCTGGTAATTGTGAGCGAGAATTATGGCGCGTCTTCTCTGTTTCAGTTTAAGGATTTCTTCCCGTAGCAGGGTTTCCTCTGAGGACATTTAGAACCTGTCGGAAGTCTTTGATACAAGAGAGCAATTGGTAAAGAGGACTGAACCGTCCTCCATGACGATTTTATAGATAGGTTCCGTTTTCTTCCCGCCTTTAACCGGGTCACCCGCTGCTGCATATGTCAATTTGCCGTTATAATGAGAGAGTACTTTGTCGATATACTGCCGGGTTTCGGTAATCGGAGGCACATAGCCGAATTTTTCGACGGTTTTGGGGCCTGCATTGTAGGCAGCGAGGGCGAGGGTCAAATCGCCGTTGAATTTATCGAGAAGGTATTTCAGATATTTTGTGCCGCCTTCGATGTTTTCCTCGGGGTCGAAGGGGTTATTTACATCCATGTCGGCGGCTGTACCGGGCATGAGCTGCATCAGTCCCATTGCGCCTTTCCTGGAGACAGCCCGGTCATTCCAGTTCGATTCAGTCTTTATGACGGCTTTGATGAGGGATGGGTCTATATCGTAAGAAGCCGCCTTCTCATGGACTATATCGTGGTAATCAATATCCCTTCCGGTATCTGCCTTCTGATATTTCTGCCGCGATGGCGCCGGAATTGAAGACGGTTTTTCTTTTTTCACGGCATTCGCCTTTTTGCCGAAAGGCGCATCTGTGTAACATTCCACACCGTCTTTATCAATATATTTATAAATGTCTGCATAAGCAGAAGGGACTATGAACAGGATCAATAAGAAGACTGCTGCAACGTATCTCATATTTTTTCATCTTATCAATAAAAGACGCAGACTGTCAATGTTTCGTGCCCTGCGTCATGCCACATGCCGGGATGCTTCCTTTCCCGTATCTGCGAAAACGTTGACGATTTCGTCGGGAGCGGATGCTATTTTTTTCACTGGGACACCGAGCGCTTCCTGCATATCATTCAGCGTAACATCGTCTAAAAACCTGTCTTCGCCGTCCAGTACTACGTCGGGGACGAGTATCATATCGTGTGAATCTGTGCTGTCGAGGAGCGTCTTCACAACATCCCTTCCCGTAAGGAGCCCTGCAACTGTAACCGACGAACCGAAAAACCTGTTCTCAACCGGCAGGACAGTAACGGAAAGGCCTTCTCTTTCGGAGAGCCTCTCAAGGAATTTTTTCAGGAAGGGATAGAACGATGTGCCGGTAAAGGTGAGGAATTTCCTTTTTTTCTCCAGCGTCTTCGAAACCTTCAGTTTCTTTGCTCTGTTCAGAAAGAGCGGAACCATACCGACCCCGTTTTCTATCTGGTGAAGTTCTCCGTATTCCCCGATGGGAGGGAGACAACGTTCAGCCTTGATGTACAGTTCATCCGCTCCATATACGAGCGCGGTTCCGTGCCGTTTCATGAACCTTTTTTGAAACGATTCGATGATGCGGAGCGCATCCTCCGCGTCCTTCTTTTCGACGGGTTGGACGATCTGCTTTCTGTGTATTGTGAGTCCGACAGGCACTACTGCTATTGATGGAACATACGGGTAAAAAGAGTAAAGACTGCTGAGGGTCTGCTGCAATTCCTTCCCGTCATTGTATCCGGGGCATAGAACAATCTGAACATTGAATTTCACCTTGTTGTCTTTCAGGAACTTGAGCTCCTTCAGGATATCGGATGCCTTTGAATTTCCAAGGAGTTCATTCCTTACGGCCCTGTTTGTCGAATGGACGGAAATATATAAAGGGCTTAATCTCTGTTGGACAATCCGTTTTTTGTCTTCCTTGCACATATTTGCAAGGGTGATGTAATTCCCGTACAGAAAAGACATCCTGTAGTCTTCGTCTTTAACATACAGCGTTTTTCTCAAGCCTTTGGGAAGCTGCTTTACGAAACAGAATACGCAATTATTTCTGCACGTCATGATCCTGAAGGGTTTAAACCCCAGACCGAAGTCTTTGTCGTCACGGACCGCCTTGAGGGTGATATTCTTCCCGTTGCGGGTCAGTTGAATCTCAAGTGTATCCTCGGCACTGTAGAACATAAAATCAATGTAGTCACGAAGCCTGTGCGAATTTACAGAGAGGAGTTTGTCTCCTGCCATGATTCCGGCTTTTTCGGCGTGGCTTCCCTGCCGGACGGAAGCTACTGTCAAGAAATGATCAGCCTGCATGTGACAGCTTCAATCCCTTGTAAATGTAATGGAGCCCCGAGAGTATGGTTATCCCGGCGGTGATCCATAGGAAGAGGGGAGGGATGCCGGGAATAAATAAAAGGTTAATATCTATCAGGACGTAAGCGATGAGCAGGCTCTGGATGCAGATCGCCGCTTTGCCGAGAACAGACGGCTCGACTTTTGAAATGCCGAGGACGAGATAAATGAGAAACCAGCCGATGATAATGATGATATCCCTGCTGATCACGGTTATCGTGAGCCATTTCGGTATCCAGCCGTAAATGGAAAAGACGATGTATGAGGTGACGAGAAGGAATTTATCTGCGAGGGGGTCAAGGAATGTCCCCAATGCGGTTTTCTGATTTGTGAGACGCGCAAAAAGCCCGTCAAACAGATCGGTAAGCGCCGCGATGACAAACAGGTAGAGGGCATAATCATAGCGTTTATACACTATCGATGTGATGAATACGGGTATTATGATAATTCGTGTTATGGTGAATGCGTTGGGTATGTTCAATACCCCCACGTCAGCGCTCCTCTGCTTAGGGTTTAAAAACCGGATAAGTTACCGGACTCCGCATGAATATTCAGGATTTGATTTCGGAACACTCTCTTCCCCCCACGTGATACTCCCAAACACCGCAATATTTTTAGGGAATATTGAACGGCAATCCCTGAAATCTGAGTTTCAGGTTAAGTTGATTATAACATTTATTATAGACTTTCTTATCCAGAAAAAATGACATGAGCGTTTTTGCATAGCATTTCTCAACGGCAAACCCCATCTCTACGGTTTCATCCAGGGCAGATGCGAGATGTCTTCCGGCAACTGCGTTCCTGCCACGAAGCATGGCAATTTCTCCCAGCGCGAGCCTGCAATAGACAATCCCACGGGGATCTTTTGTTTCCCTGAACAGGCGCATGGCCCTATTCACGTTTGCCCCGGCATTCTTCAGGTCGTCTTTCATCTTATATGCCGTACCGAGACCCCATAAGGTATACGCATAACTTACCTTGTCGCCTATCTTCTCGTAGAGCCCGGCCGCCTTCGAAAAATAGATGAAGGCAGTCTTGTAGTCATTGAGCATCCTGTGTGCGTTTGCAATACCGCAGCAGGAATAGGCCTTTCCGAAGCTATCGCCTGTCGAAGAAAACAGTTTGTTGGCAGAGGTATAATATTTCAGGGAATCCCTGAACAGACCTGCGATGCGCGAAGCGCCGCCGAGACCGCAGAGGCAGTAGCCGGTGCCATGGGTGTCTTTCAGGGATTTGAATATGGCAAGCGCCTCCCTGTAGGTTTTGATCGTGCCTGCGATATCGCCTTTGATTCTCAGGGCGCCTGCTTCCGCCCATGTCGCGAACGCAATCCCCTCTTTGTCTGATTCTCCGGCGTAGGTTTCTTTCGCTTTGAGGATGAGTTTAATCGCGTCTTTCCATTTGCCCAGAGCCCTCAACGAGAGCCCGAGACCCACCCTGGCATCGGCGACCCGGATCCGGGATTTGAATCTGCGGGAAACTTCCATTGCATCGAGATATCTTTCTGCCGCGAGGTCGAACCGGCCGACCATCCTGTAGATATCACCGAGGGAAAGCAGACAATGCAGTATCCTTTCGTCGTGCCGTCTCGTCGCCAAGCCGGTCAATGCCTTTTTAAACAGGCTGAGAGACTGAAGGTAAAAAGATTTTTCCCTCAGCTTTTCAGCCTCGTAAAGGACGTTATCCAATCCGGGCGATTTCTCTGAATTGCCTGACGGTGGTTTCATAATCCCCTGAATTGAAAAAAGCGGAGCCCATGACAAGGATATCCGCGCCTGCGGATATGACGTCTGCTGCGTTATCGAGTTTCACCCCTCCGTCCACCTCAATAAGGACCGACAGGCCTTTCTCGACGATGATCTTTTTCAATATCCTTATCTTGTCTAAAGTCTGAGGGATAAAGCTCTGACCGCCGAATCCCGGGTTAACCGACATCAGAAGGGCGAGGTCGATGTCCTGCAATATATGATCGAGGCTCCACACCGGTGTCGCAGGATTCAGGGAAACGCCTGCCTTCATTCCGTTCTCCTTAATCCAATGGACTGTTCTGTGCAGGTGAATGGAGGCTTCGCAATGCACGGTCAGGTAGTCGGCGCCGGCCTTTCTGAAATCCTGCAGGTACCTGTCGGGCTCCTCGATCATGAGGTGGACGTCAAGCGGGAGTGAAGTAATCTTCCGGATGGACTCCACAACAGATGGCCCGATAGTTATGTTCGGTACGAAATGCCCGTCCATGATATCGATATGGAGGATGTCGGCGCCTGCCGCCTGGGCCGCCTTAATCTCATCGCCAAGCCTTAAAAAATCGGCCGAGAGTATTGAAGGTGCTATTTTTGCCATTTTCCCATCAGAGTCACCAAAGAATTCGGTCTATATAATAAATATAAATTCAGAACAGCTTCAAGTAAATTGTTTCGCCGGACCTTACAGGTCTTCCGGGTTCGGGTTTTTGCGATTCGATTTTCTCTCCCAAGCCTTCGGTTACGGCCTTCAGGTTCAAGTTTTTTATGAGTTCCACGGCCTGCTCTAAAAACATGCCTTTAAAATCAGGACAGGAATACATCTTCTCATAAGGGCCGAGACTGACCAGAACATTTATACGATCGCTTATCTCTTCTTCAGGATCAGGTTTCTGCGCTATAATCCTGTCTTTCTCAACGGTATCCGAGTGCACCATAATGATCCTCGAAATTTTCAATCCATTCTGAAGAAGTAAAGATTCAGCGTTCAGTAGAGATTCATTGGCCAGAATCGGAACCGACTTTACCCTCGGACCCTTGCTTATGACGACTTTTATGCCGCGACGCTCTCTTGTTTTATTTCCGGGAGGGACGTCCTGCCTCAGGATATTTCCGGGAGAGACACTGGAATCATAATCCTCTCCCTCTATCTTGAGATAAAGACCCTGATTTGCAAGGAGTTTGTTTGCTTCCAAAAGACTTTTGCCCTGAATGTCAGGCACTTCCACTGTCCTGCTGAAGCTCATTATTTTAAACGTGAGATAACCGAAGATCAGTCCAAGAACAATGAGAGCGAAGACATAAAGGGGCAGCTTCACCAATTTGCTCAGTTGCCTTTTCAATCTGATATCCTTAACAATCGTTAATTGCTCTCAGCATAAATCAATAACCTTTTCCAAAAAATTCAATTGCATCCTTAACCTTCGCCAGATCGACCCTGGTATTGACGCATGGACCGCACGGCCGTTCGTTTGTTATTCCTATTACCGGCAGCGGGTATATATCGGCTATGCCGCTGCTCAGGTCGTTTTCGCAGGCAACCGCAACGACCGCATCCGGCCTTGTTTCGCCGATTATTCTCCTCGCAAGCGACCCGCCGGTTGCTACGAAGAGCGTGAGGCGGTTGTCCTCGGCAATCTGAATCAGGTCCTTTATCTCACATTTTCCGCAGCGTTTGCAATTATTGATGTTGTATGTCAGCCGTATGTCGCACTCATTTATCTGAATGCAATGGGGAAGGAGAAGCAGTATTTTTTCGGGCTTGAACTTTCCCTTTTTCACAAAACTGTTGTTCAGGTTTATGATGAACCTCTGATATGTCTCTTTCCCGGTTTTAGAGAAAGCGCCGGCAAACATGAGAAAGGGGTAGAGTACCTTAAGCGTGAGCCCGCGCATGAAACCGCTATTCATCGAAAAAAGACCCCGCCTTCACTCTTCTCCCACGGAGGAACTCTCTGACAGCCATCACCCTTTTACCTTCAGGCTGAAGCTCGATTAGAGAGATCAATCCGTCTGTCGCTCCGACTATAAGTTCGTCGCCGGCCTTCTCAATTCTGCCGGGTATGCCGGAACCCTCCAGCGCCTTTACTTCCGTAATTTTAATTCTTTCCTTATTTAAATAACAATAAGCAGACGGCCACGGATACATGCCCCTGACAAAGTTGAAAATGTCCCTCGAAGTATTTTCCCATTTGATTCTTCCATCCTTTTTCTTGAGAGGAGGCGCATAACTTGCCCATCCCGCCTGTGGTACCGGTTTTATTAAGCCGTCTTTGAGCTTCCGGATCGTCTCGACCATGAGAGATGCGCCGATTTCCGACAGTTTTTTGCTCAAGGTGACTGCGTTATCCTCTTCGCCGATATCCGTTTCCTCCTGCAGCAGTATATCGCCTGTATCAAGGCCTTCGTCCATCAGCATCGTTGTGACGCCGGTCTTCTTTTCTCCCCTGATGATCGCCCATTGAACGGGCGCAGCTCCCCTGTATTTCGGCAATAACGAGGCATGAACATTAACGCATCCGTATGTGGGGAGCTTGAGAATCTCAACGGGGAGTATCTTTCCATAGGCTACCACGACAATAATCCCGGGGTCCATCCTTCTTAATCCATCAAGGAATGCCTGCTCCTTGATATTTGCAGGCTGCAAGACGCCTATCCCCTTTTCAAGCGCCAATTCCTTGACCGGCGGCTGAGACAGGATGCGGTCTCTCCCCTTCCTCTTATCCGGTCGTGTAACAACGGCAATGACCTCTTCTCCCGATCCGAGAAGGGCGTTTAGTGAAGGAACAGCAAATGAAGGCGTACCGAAGAAAATTATGCGCATTTTTTCAAAATACCCACCAGTTGCAAAACATTTGTTTACCTGAGGAGGCAGATGTGATGAAAAAGGCCTGCCATCGACACCTTACAGACCTTACACATGGTCTGCCAGCCTTTGCATGGAATGCACCGGAGTTGATATCTGCGGTCACGTGTATCAAATACAAATTTCGTCGATTTGCAGGGGTTTTTCAGCACGTCTGCCTCTGCTCCAATGCAACATTTAGGAATATTTTGGACAGCAATGTGCAACGGCAATTGATAATGGTTATTCTTCAGCGGCTGCGTCTTTCAAAGACTTCTTGTACCGTCTTTTAAAGAACTCCCTTCTGATAGGGCTCAGCCTGTCGATAAAGAGAAGCCCTTCGAGGTGGTCTATCTCATGCTGCAAGACCCTGGCGAGGAGTCCCGCGGCCTCTATTTCTATATCCTTTCCCTCCCTGTTGACCCCTTTCACAAAGACCTGCTCGGGTCTTTTTATGGTGTACATAAATCCCGGTATGCTCAGGCATCCTTCGTCAGCCTCGATCATGCCGTCTTTTTCGATAATAGCGGGATTGATCAGGACTATCAAGGGAACGTTGTTCTCCCTTGTGCTGACATCAATCACGCATAACCTCCGCGAAACACCGACCTGATTCGCTGCAAGCCCTATACCGCGTACGGTGTTCATGGTCTCTATCATGTCGTCGATGAGCTGCTGGGTTTTTGCATCGATATCCCCGACAGGTGCGGTCTTCTGCTTCAATATCTTTTCCGGATACTTTTTGATCTCCAGTATCGCCATACACTATTATAAAACATTTCAAAAGGCCCTGCTTCACCGAAGCGTTACGAAAGACCTGATTTTTCTTGACGGGATATTCATATACAATGTAGAATTTTATGCCTCGCTTTCGCCTGATACAGCGAAAGGCACGGCGGGCATTGCAGAAGGGATTTTGAAATATCAAGATGAAATTTGTATTATTAATAATTAAACGACGCAGGGATAGTCCCTGCGATTTTCTGCGGAGGTATCCGGATCAAAGACATTAACTTCAACTCCAAGGAAGAAAGAGGAACATACAGACACAGTACATCTCACATCATGGCGCATGCTGTAAAAGAACTCTTCCCCGATGCCAGGCTCGCAATAGGTCCCGCAACTGACGACGGCTTCTATTATGATTTCGATGTCGACAGAACCTTTACGCCTGAAGACCTTTCCCTGATAGAAAAAAAGATGTCCGAGATAATAAAACAGGATAACGCGTTTGTCCGCAGGACCCTTCCCAGAACCGAAGCAATCAGGATGTTCCGGGAAAAAGGGGAAACGTATAAGGTGGAACTCCTTGAAGAGATTCCGGATGATGAAGTCTCCCTCTACGAGGAGGGAGGATTTATCGACCTCTGCAGGGGACCGCATATCGGTTCGACCGGCCGGGTAGCGGCATTCAAGCTGCTGAGTGTTGCCGGCGCGTACTGGCGCGGGAACGAGAAGAACAAGATGCTCCAGAGGATATACGGTACTGCCTTTGCCGATGCAGCCGACCTGCAGAAATATCTTGATTTCCTCGAAGAGGTAAAAAAGAGAGACCACAGGAAACTCGGCAGGGAACTGGACCTTTTCAGTTCAAGTGATGAGATCGGCGCAGGGCTTGTCATCTGGCATCCGAACGGTGCGCTGATAAGAAGAGCGATCGAGGACTTCTGGCTGAATGAACATTATAAGGCAGGCTATAAAATTCTTTATACGCCTCACATAGCAAAACTTGAGCTATGGAAGACAAGCGGCCATGTCGATTTCTACAGCGAGAATATGTATTCCCCGATGGATATTGAAGGCACGGATTACGAGATCAAACCGATGAATTGTCCGTTCCATATCCATGTATATAAATCCTCGTTGAGGAGCTACAAAGATCTTCCGATACGGTATGCGGAATTAGGGACGGTATACAGATATGAGCGCTCGGGTGTCCTGCACGGCCTTCTTCGGGTAAGAGGGTTTACCCAGGATGACGCTCATATATTCTGCAGGGAAGACCAGATAGAGGACGAGATACTGAATGTGCTTGATTTTACACTCCTTGTCCTCAAGACATTCGGATTTGCCCACTACGATATCTACCTGTCGACGAGGCCGGAAAAATATGTAGGAACGCCCGGGAACTGGGAACGGGCGACCAATGCCCTTCAAAGGGCACTCGATGTCAAGGGGCTCTCGTACGAGATAGATCCCGGCGAAGGTGTTTTTTATGGTCCCAAAATAGACATAAAGGTCAAGGACTCCCTGAACAGGCCGTGGCAGTGCAGCACCATCCAGGTCGATTTCAATAATCCCGAGCGGTTTGATATGACCTACAGGGGTAGTGACGGCAAAGAGCACAGGCCGATCATGGTTCACAGGGCATTGATGGGTTCGCTGGAGAGATTCTTCGGGATACTGATCGAGCACTATGCGGGCATCTTCCCTCTTTGGCTTGCGCCTGTACAAGTCGAGATTCTGACAATCGCGGAGCGGCATGCGTCTTATGCCGCAACACTGGCGGAACAGTTTAAATCCGAAGGCATAAGAACCGAGGCAAATGTCGATAACGAAAAAATCGGATATAAGATCAGAAACGCGACTGTCAGGAAGATTCCGTATCTGGTTATAATAGGCGATAAAGAAATTTCGGAAAATAAGATTACCGTTCGGAAACGCTCCGGTGAAAACATAGGTCCGTTTACAGCGGATGAATTCATCGGGATGATAAAGGAAAAGGTGAAAAGCAAAAGCATCGAACAGTAGACCTGAGTGTTGCATCAGAGCGGAGGCAGACGTGATAAAAAACCCCTGCAAATCGACAATATTTAATTCTGATACACGTGACCGCAGAATTCACCTGCGGTGCATTCCAATAAATAGCCGGCAGGCCACATGGAAGGCCGATAAGGTGTCGATATCAGGCGTTTTTTATCACATCTGCCTTCTCAGTTGAAGATATTTTTGCAACTGGTGGGCAGACTCAGGGGGGTGAGAGCATAACAAAGGATATACGGGTTAACGAGCAGATCAGAGCGCGGGAAGTCAGGCTGGTGGATGCTGACGGAACTCAGTTTGGGATTATTCCGACCAGCGAGGCTTTGAAGATTGCCGACACCAGAGGGTTGGATCTCGTAGAAGTGGCGCCGAATGTGAGCCCGCCGGTCTGCAAGATACTTGACTTCGGAAAATACAGGTATCAGTTAAGCAAGAGGCAGACCCAGAAAAAGTCAACGGGCGTCAAGGAGATAAAGGTCAGGCTGCAGATTACGGAGTACGATCTCGGACTTAAGGTAAAAAACATAAGACATTTCCTCGACGACGGCCACAAGGCGAAGGTAACGATGTTTTTTAGAGGAAGGGAAATTATCAGGCCCGAACTCGGCATGAAGGTTTTCGGAAAGATGATCCAGTTGCTTACAGGGAAGTTCAACATTGAACAACCGCCTAAACTCGAGGGAAATCATATAATAATGGTTCTCGCTCCTAAATAGTACCGACGAAACTTATTCCGGGAATATCCCCGTTGCCTCAAATAGAAATCGATACGAAATGATATCTTCACAAATATAATNNCATTCCTGAGGATTTGAAGGGATGAATATGATGAATCTATATATCAGATGGAGGATGCTATGCCTAAGCTGAAAACCCATAGAGGAGCTGCGAAGAGGCTGAAAATGACCGGCACAGGGAAGATAAAGAGATGGAGCGGGTATAAGAGTCATCTTCTTACCGGTAAATCAGCCCGCAGAACAAGAAGACTCAGAACGGCGTCTTTGGTTTCAGACGCTGAATATGACAGAATGAAACGGCTTCTGCCGTATTTATAAACAGGATGGAGTCAGGAGTTAAAAGTGAAAGGCCAAAAAAATCTTTTACAATTTTTAACTCTGCATTTTTCGCTTTTAACTGAAGTTTAGGAGGAAGTAGATGCCAAGGGCAAAAGGTGGTTTTAAAACACGCAGAAGAAGAAAAAAGCTGTTAGAGAAGGCAAAGGGCTATTATGGCGCAAAGAGCCGTCTTTACAGGGTCGCAACCGAGGCTGTAGATAAGGCGCTGCAGTATGCTTACAGGGACCGCAAAGCCAAGAAGCGCGAGTTCCGGGCTCTCTGGATTACGAGGATAAATGCCGCTGTCCGCGCAGTGGGCTTGACTTACAGCCAGTTTATGACGGGACTGAAGAAGTCGAATATCGAGCTGAACAGGAAAACGCTTGCCGATATGGCTTACAACGACCCGTCTTCTTTCAGTAAACTTGTGGAAAAAGTGAAAAATTGAAGTAAGCAGTGGAGGACATTCTCTCTCTTAGACACTCCTTCCAGGAAGAAGCTGAATCGGCTGCATCTCTCTTAGAGCTTCAGCATCTCAAGATAAAATATCTTGGGAAAAAAGGCCTTGTTACCGCAAGACTGAAGGCCCTTTCCTCAGTTCCCCCTGAGTTAAGACCCTCTTTTGGAAAGGCGGTCAATGAAATCAAAATTTTCATCGAAGAAGAGATAGACAGGATGGAGGCGCTCCTCAAACAGGAAGAACACAAAAAACGCGCTCTTTCAGAGTCTGTCGATATAACACTGCCGGGCAAGTCCGTGCCGTTCGGCAGGGAGCATCCGATCAATATAACCCTTTCCGTGATAACCGGTATTTTTGCCTCGATGGGATTCGAGGTTGAAGAAGGCCCTGAAGTGGAACTGGACTATTACAACTTTGAGGCGTTGAACATGCCGAAGTACCATCCGGCAAGGGACATGCAGGATACGTTCTATGTCTCTGATGACGTCGTCCTCAGGACGCATACATCTCCTGTGCAGATAAGGGTCATGGAAAAGAGGAAGCCGCCTTTGAAGATCATCGCTCCCGGCAAGGTCTACCGCTGCGACGCCGACATATGCCACACGCCGATGTTCCACCAGGTGGAAGGTTTCATGGTTGATGCCGATATTTCGTTCAGCGATCTCAAAGGAGTGCTGGAATTGTTTATCCACAGCATGTTCGACAAAGAAACCCCTGTGAGATTCAGGCCGAGTTTTTTCCCTTTTACCGAGCCGAGTGCAGAGGTGGATATCGGGTGTATCTTCTGTTCAGGCAGGGGCTGCCGGGTATGCAAGGATACCGGATGGCTCGAAATATTGGGGGCAGGCATGATACACCCCCGGGTGTTCGAGTTTGTTGGATATGATCCGGAGATTTATTCAGGATTCGCTTTTGGTATGGGTATCGAGCGCATCACCATGCTCAAATATTCGATAGACGACATCCGTATATTCTTTGAAAACGATCTCCGTTTCCTGCGGCAATTCTGAAGGAATTACGTTAACAGCCCGCTTTACGTCTTCACCGGGAGAGGGAAGTAAATACGCCCCAAGGGGAGGGGTTGGGGAGGGTACTTAAATATCGAGTTAATAGACAGACTATATGTAGACTATATATTTGGATTTGGGGTCTTGCCTCTTCCCTGTCCTCTTGTCAATCCGCATTTCGCAAGGCTATAATAAACGTCATGCGTATTACCTATGAATGGCTGAGAGAGTTTGTTGACGTCGTCGCATCTCCTGAAGAAGTGGCTCACAGACTTACGATGATCGGCCTTGAGATCGAGGGAACAGGAGCGGCGGGAGGCGAAGCGGTTTTGGAATTTAGTGCATCTCCGCACAGGACTGTTTTTGAAGTCAATGTCACTCCGAACAGGCCGGATTGCCTCAGTGTGCTGGGCATTGCAAGGGAGCTTTCCGCAGCTTACCGGCTGCCCCTGAAAATTCCGCCCCATAATATAACCGGAAAGCAGCCTTCCCCGGATTTTTCCGTCGGTATCCTGAACCCGGAACTCTGCAACAGATATGCCGGAAGGGTGATAAAGGGCGTCAGGATTGGTGATTCACCGGGATGGATTAAGGAAAGGCTTGAAAAATGCGGAATGCGCTCTATAAACAATGTTGTGGATATCACCAATTATGTGCTTCTGGAGGCCGGTCATCCGCTGCATGCATTCGATGCGGATGCGCTCAAGGGCAAAAAGGTATTGATCGGTACGCCGGATACTGTTAAGGGGAGAGGAATCCAAACTAGAATGAAAACCCTTGATGGTCTTGAGCGTGACATACCGGGTGATTCCCTTTTGATCTGGGATAGTGAAAATCCTGTGGCTGTTGCGGGTGTGATGGGAGGGTCAGACACTGAGGTAACTGAGAAGACAAAAAATATATTTCTCGAGAGCGCGTACTTTGATCCGGTTTCGGTCAGGAGGACATCAAAGAAACTCGGCCTTGTCAGCGAAGCCTCATACAGGTTCGAGCGGGGCACCGATATAGAATTTCTTGAAAAGGCGCTGGACAGGGCCGTGCTCATGATACAGGACATTGCCGGGGGAACTATCCATGAAATTATAGATGAGTATCCCGTGAGGTATGTGAAGGAACCTGTTGCAGCAAGATTTGAAAGAATAAATAAACTTTTAGGAACCGCTCTCTCACACTCTGAAATGCTTGAAATTCTGGAAAGGCTTTCTATCCCTGCTGAAGAGAGAGGAGGTGGTTTTTTTGTATATCCTCCTGCGCACAGGCGTGATATCACAAGAGAAAGCGATGTGGCTGAAGAGATAGCAAGGATTTACGGCTACGGTAGTATTCCAACGACAATCCCGAGGAGCTCACTTTCTTCCGGCCGTTTAAACAAGAGAAGAATGAATCTCAGCAGGATTCGTGAGGCAATGAGGAAAACAGGTTTTACAGAGGTGATTAATTACAGTTTCATGGGGAAATCAAGTCTCGATATCATTGAAATTCCCGAATCAGACAGGAGGAGAAAAACAATTTCAATCGGTAATCCGCTCAGTCAGGACGAATACCTGTTGAGGACGACCCTGATGCCGGCGTTGATTGGAAACCTCAAATACAACCTTGACCGTGGGATGAAAGATATCAGGATATTTGAAACCGCGAAGGTTTTTGCAGATACAGGCGAAAGTCTTCCATCGGAGGAATTAAAACTGGGCGGAATATTTTACAAAGAAAAATCTCCCGCTCTGTGGAAAGAAGACGCAAGGGGATTTTTTCTAACGAAAGGTGCCGTGGAATCTCTGTTTGAAGAGTTAAAAATCAGAGGGTATTTATTCTCTCCGTCTTCAGAACCGTTTTTCCATGCGGGACAGGCATCTGATATTTATGTCTCAGATTCCCTCATAGGGTATCTTGGTGTGCTTGGACCGGATGTGGTGGAAAAACTGGCTTTGAAAAAGCAGAAGCCGGAGATTGTCCTGTTTGAACTTAACCTTGATCTGCTTTTGAAATGTGTGCCTGATTCAATACAATACAGTCCGGTTCCCAAATATCCCTCGGTCGAGCGTGATATCGCCATTGTCCTTGATGAAACCATTCCGTCTTCCCGTGTTCAGGAGGTAATCAGCACATTCCCCACAGACCTTATTGAAGAGGTTTCCGTGTTTGACTGTTTTCAAGGCGGGAATATCCCGGCTGGCAAGAAGAGTCTGGCGTTCAATTTCGTATACCGCTCGAAGGAGAGGACACTAAGGGACGAAGAAGTCGAAAGCCTCCACGGTTCTTTAGTAAAATACCTGGTCGAAAAAACCGGAGGGGAACTCAGGAATTAGACGCTTTCTCCCTGCCGCACAAAATGCATTTCCAGGCAAGCTTGATTGAATTCCCGGCCGTAAAGAGCTTGACATTTAAAATACATCTCTGATATCTTAATTTCAGAAACCAGGCCACGAAGGCTTATAGTTTGACCGGGAGGTCAAAAAAGCTTTCGCGGCTTTTTTTATTGCCGCGGGAAAGGA
>DCVG01000108.1 GCA_002328665.1 Nitrospiraceae bacterium UBA2194 | reverse complement strand
CCGGTCTCCGGGAAAATCGTCCGGAGCATCACCAAACCCGAACCTCCTGCGGTAAAGGGCAACGAGAATATCCTGCTGGTGGACGACGACAGAGATGTACTGAACTTCACCAGGGATATACTGGAAGCGCATGGATATGCGGTCGTGCCGGTGAATAATGCCCTGACAGCCATCGAGACTTTCAGGAACATTTCGGGAAATATACAACTCGTCATTACAGACATTGTTATGCCTTTAATGGAAGGTGACGAGTTAATACGGAATCTCAGGAAAATAAAGCCGGACATCAAGATAATCGTGGTTTCCGGTTACAGCAGCGAAGCTGTGAATAAGGAAAAATTGGCGGATGCCTTTATCAGGAAACCGTTCGAAGGCATCGAGCTGCTCTCGTCCATCAGGCAGCTACTTGATACAGGCGCCAGGAGATCACCACTTTATTAAAGCGGACGCCCATGTAAGTCCGCCTCCAAACGCTTCAAGCAGAATATAGTCTCCCTTACCGATCCTTCCTGAAGCTACCGCCTCATCAAGGGCTATCGGTATGGAAGCAGCAGACGTGTTCCCGTATTTGTCAAGGTTGACCACAACCTTGTCAAAAGGCAATTTCAGCCTATCCGCAGTCGCCTGTATTATCCTCAGGTTTGCCTGATGCGGGATGAGGAGAGAAAGTTGAGAGGAATCCAGGCCGTTTTCTTCAAGGGTCCTGACCACAAGCTCCTCGAGGGTGCGGACAGCAACTTTGAACGTCTCATTCCCCTTCATCTTTATATAATGAAGTTTTTTATCAATAGTCTCCTTCGAGGCCGGATTCCTTGAACCGCCGCCCGGCACATGGAGGAGGTCCCACATCCTGCCGTCGGAATTTATGTGCATCGAGAGTATGCCACGGTCTTCTTCCGTCGGACCAACGATTACCGCACCCGCTCCATCTCCAAAAAGTACGCACGTAGTTCTGTCATCCCAGTCGGTAATCTTCGATAGCACCTCGGCGCCGACCACGAGAATTTTCCTGTGCATGCCGGATTTAATTAACCCGTCGGCGACATAAAGGCCGTAGAGAAAACCGGAGCATGTCGCATTAATGTCAAATCCCGCAGCGTTCACAGCGCCGAGCTTATTCTGGAGAAAACATGCGGTCGCCGGGAAAGGCATATCGCCGGTAACGGTGGCGACAATGATAAGATCAATATCTTCCGCCTGCAACCCCGCCCTTTCCAGCGCGATTTTGGACGCCTCATAGGCCAGATCGGACGCCGCCTGACTCTCGTCGGCAATCCTTCTCTCCTTTATCCCCGTCCTCTCAATAATCCACTCCTCCGATGTATCCACAAGTTTCTCCATATCTGAATTGGACATGACCTTCGGTGGCAGATAAGACCCCGTTGATATGATCCTACTTCTTTGCAAGCTTCCCCCTTTCATGGTGCGCGATATCTCTTTCGATGGCGGCCGAGATCGTCTCATATACCTTATTTTCAGCAAAATCGGAGGCAACGCGAAGAGCGTTCTTGATCGCCTTTGAGGTTGATCTTCCATGGCTGATAATGCACGTACCGTTGATGCCGAGCAGGGGGGCGCCGCCGTATTCGTCATAATCGGTCTTTTTCTTGAAATTCCTTAAGGCGGGTTTTAATAAGAGATAGCCTATTCTTCCTGCGGTCAGGTTTGCCACTTCCCTTTTCAGCATCTTGATGAGGATGTCTGCAAGGCCCTCGCTCGTCTTCAGTATAACGTTTCCCGTGAAACCGTCGCAGACAATGACGTCGTAATCGCCGGTAAAGATATCCTTGCCGTCGACATTTCCGATAAAATGTATATCGGCTTCTTTCAGCAGCTTGAACGTCTCTTTTATCAACTCATTTCCCTTCGTGTCCTCTTCGCCGGTACTAACGAGGGCCACCCTGGGTTCCGGCCTGCCGAGGATCATCTTGCAATAAGTGCTGCCCATGAGCGCGAACTGGAGAAGGTTATTCGGCTTGCAGTAGAGATTGGCGCCCGCATCAATAAGGATGAGGGGCGATTTCAGTGTGGGCATTATCGTTGCTATTGCAGGCCTGTCGACAAAATCCGAAGCACGGAGCACCAGCAATGCCGTTGCCATGACCACGCCGGAATGTCCGGCGCTTACAAAAGCATCCGCTTCGCCGTTCTTTACGAGTTCGATACCCCTCCTTATCGATGAGTCCTTTTTCTTTCTGATGGCAACGGTAGGCGATTCATCCATGGCGACTACCTGTGAGGAGTGCTTTATTGATATCCGCTGCGAGAGAAATCTCTTGCCGTCCAACTCTCTCGTGATAACAGCTTCATCGCCTACGAGGACGATTTCCATATCCTCAAAATCATTTATCGTATCGATAGCGCCTTCAATTGTAACCGCAGGGGCATAATCGCCCCCCATTGCATCGAGGGCTACCCTCATTCTTCTTTTTCTATGATATCGAGGACTCTGCGGCCGCTGTACGACCCGCAATTAGGGCATACCTTGTGGGAAAGTTTCAACTCGCTGCAGTCGGGACACAGGCTCATGTTGGGAAGATCTCCCTTCCAGTTGGCCCTCCTTTTATCTCTCCTTGTCCTTGTATGTCTGTGGGTTGGATTTGCCAATTTGTACTCCTTTCCTTATTTTAATAATTTTTTCAATGCCTCAAAACGGGGATCAATGCCCCCCGCCGTACATCTGCAATTGTCAACATTAAGATCCGCGCCGCATTTGGGACACATGCCCTTGCACAGATCCGAACAGAGAGGCTTCATCGGTGTATTCAGAGCTATCTGCTCATTTAAAAGATAAAGCAGGTCGAGTTCTTCCCCGGCATAAAAATCGGTGTCAAGTTCTTCTGTCTTGACCTCGTATCTGTCTTCAGCCTTCAGTTCCTCGACCGGATGATATACCACATCGACCGGAATGGACAACGAACTGATGAAATCTTTCAGACACCTGCTGCATTGAAGTCTCACTTCGACTTCGAGATCGCCTTTTACGACAATTTCGGCATCCCTCTTGTCTATCCTTAACCGCGCTCTGACAGGCGATGCCGTGTCACCTGCTCCTGTCGTCTCCTTTAATTCTACATCAAACCCTTCCTTTGGGATATCGGAAATATTTATCTTCATCATTGTAAAGACCAAACGCAAAGGTATTAAATTATAAAAATTATCATGAAAAACTGTCAAGGACGTCAACTTTCC
>DCVG01000117.1 GCA_002328665.1 Nitrospiraceae bacterium UBA2194 | reverse complement strand
CTTTAAAGGCAGAGGGGAATGATTGACCTGTTTTACAGAAGGTCTTCCTGCTGAGACCATCAAGCCGGAAATAAACGGATTTGCCGGGGCATTGGTAACCTTGACACGTTTTCCTTTAACAAATGTATCATGGTGAACAACCCTGACAGCATGAGCCACTTTGGCGTTCAAATATACGTTCGTTACATTTATATTCTTTATATTGACCTTTGTAACGTTTACACTATGACGGCCATAATGACCATGTCCATAATATATTTCACGCGGTGCAAGCGGAACCCATGATACATATGTCGGCGTATTAATCCATGCCACGAACCCGGGTCCCCAGAAAACATCATTTACCGCAGGAGGGACCCAAAACCATCCGATTCCGACTCCGAACCCCCATCTGCCGTAATGATATGGAACCCATCCCCAGGGTTCATATGAAACCCATATATAGTCATGATTTCTCCATACCCACCTCCCGTCACTGTAAGGCGCCCACGTAGCAACTGTTACGCGGGGACTCCAGACATAGCCATAATCTGCTGTATGAACCCAACGACCATGCCGGTCAAAATCAGAACCGTAATCATAAAGTGACGATGGAAGATAGTTTATGCTTGTACCTGCTCTTGCAATTAAAGAATCTCTCGATACGTTCCAGCTTAACCAGCCATCATTAGACCTCCTCGCAGAGAGTTTGGCATACCTGTCAGCGCTGACTGAAATCATATATCCCATATTGACTTTCGTGCTTGCAGATTGTCCTTCAACAAACACAGTACCCTTTATCACAGAGATTTCCGTATAACCGTCTTCATAAACAGATACATCGAATATTGCCGAATTGTAAGCCATGGCGGAAATCAGGGGCGTATCAACCTGAAATACTGAAGTACTGCCGGAGGATCCGTTGCAATATATATATGTTCTTCCCCGGGTTACAGCTACTTGAGTGATATTCCCTTCGCTGTCCCTATTTAGCCTTGTGATATCCAGAGCAGTGTTTTTGTCGGCACGAATATATGATCCGCCAAGAAATTGTATTTCTGTCCTTCCGGTTTCAGGGACCCATATTCTGTCTCCTGACATTAAAGGCATGTTTATGGACGTGGTCATCCACTCAGTTCCTGCATCCTTAGTCTGAAAAAGGACATCTCCTTCCATCATGCTTATTCTTGACGAACCGATAGTATCAGCGAGAGCTGAAAAAGGTATCACCGAGCATATTGCAATTGCAATTAAAACCATTAACGACTTTTTCATAGTTCTGCCTCCGTATTTTTAATTATTAAAAAGTTCCTTTATATGTTTATACGGATGGAAATGCAAAAGTCTTCGGAATATTTCAGGTGAAATCAGGAGTGCTATGAATCAATACTGATCTTATAACCGAAGGGGGCAATACAAATGACAGATCTCAATCGATTCTCATGGACTGTCTTTGTCAATAGTATATCGAGCTTTATGCCGAGTACAATACTTTGTGTTATCATATGTTATTCTTATTGAGAATATCCTTGATAAGGATTAATCTTTTGATTTCTCTTAGAGCAAAAAATGTCGTGAAAATGTCGGAAACATTATGAAAAATAGGGTAAATAACGGCAAATTATCGGCAAAATAAATCCGCTCAAACACTATGTCCTGTCGATATCCTGGAAACTTGATGAATTATGTGGCGTAAGAGATAAATGCACGCTTTTCTCAATTGGCTGGTCGAGACCGTCGGGACCATGGGGTATCCGGGCATTATCGTTTTGATGTTCATTGAAAGCACTTTTATCCCCCTTCCGTCCGAACTTGTGATCCCGCCGGCAGGTTATCTCATATCGCAGAACCAGATGAGCTGGACAGGTGTCATACTGTCCGGTACATTGGGAAGCCTCCTTGGAGCGCTTTTCAACTATGCCATCGCAATCAGCCTGGGCAGGCCTTTTATCCTGAAATATGGTAAATACTTCGGTGTGTCGCAGAATCATTTCATGAAAGGCGAGAAGTTTTTCCTCAGGCATGGAAATATAAGCACCTTCATCGGGAGACTTATTTTGGGAGTGAGGCATTATATTTCGTTTCCCGCGGGGCTTTGCAAAATGAGCCTCGCAAAGTTTTGCTTTTACACAGCCTTCGGCGCCGGTATCTGGGTATGGATATTAGCCTGTATCGGATATTTTGTCGGAAACAATAAAGAACAGATTATGGAAGTCAGCAGGCAATGGACCGCATATGTTATCATCGGATGCGTTCTGCTGATTTTCATTTATGTCCTCTGGCATAAACGCAGACAGAAGACTTAACCCGAAAAATGCAGTTGCAGACAAGAAGACAGGGCATATGTGCAGAAAAAGCTTTCATATCGCCACCTTTGTAAGACATATGAATACAGGCAAACCTTTCATGTTTTCATACAGAACAAATTGCGATTCTGAAAGGTTTGCCTGTGCATATGCCTGCCATCAAATGCATTTCCAGGATTAATAAATCATGCGATTCTTCGCTGACCTTCATATACATTCGCGGTATTCGCGCGCTACCAGCAGCGACATGACTCTGGAGAGCCTGTGGAGATGGGCGCAGCTTAAAGGAATAAGCGTGATCGGAACAGGAGACTTCACCCACCCCAGGTGGCTCCACGAACTAAAAGAAAAACTTGATATAAATGACAATAACTTTTTTAAATTAAAGGAATATTATCGTAATAACAGTGTCCCGTTGTTATGCGCCGCAGATGTTTTTTTCATGCTCTCCGCGGAGATAAGCTGTATCTATACAAAAAATGGGAAATTGAGGAAAGTGCACAGCATCGTCCTTGCTCCCGACATCGCATCTGCTGAAAAAATAAACAGTGTATTGTCCGGGATCGGGAACCTTTCGTCCGACGGCAGGCCGATACTCGGCCTCGATTCAAAGGAACTGCTGAAGATCGTACTGGATGCATCTCCTGATGCGCTTTTTATCCCCGCCCATGCCTGGACGCCGCACTTCTCCGTATTCGGCGCAAGCTCGGGTTTCGATTCGCTCGAAGAGTGTTTCGATGAATTGACCCCGCACATATGTGCAATCGAAACAGGACTGTCTTCCGATCCTTCAATGAACTGGAGGCTTTCAGCCCTCGACAGGATTACCCTTATTTCGAATTCGGATGCTCATTCGCCGCCAAAAATCGGACGGGAAGCGAATATTTTTGATACCGATATTTCATTCCAGGCTATGCTGCATGCCGTCAGGACGAAAAAAGGTTTCCTCGGAACAGTCGAGTTTTTTCCCGAGGAAGGAAAATACCACTATGACGGTCACAGGTCCTGCGGTGTGAACCTCTCTCCGCAGGAGACGATAAAGCACAATTATCTCTGCCCGGCATGCGGGAAAAAAGTTACCGTAGGGGTGATGCACAGGGTCGAGAAACTTGCCGACAGGGAAGAGGGCTTTAAACCTGCCGGCGCCAGGTCCTTCTATCCGACAATCCCGCTCCAGGAGATCATTTCCGAAACCCTGAAAGTCGGGGTGAACAGCAGGGCGGTCAGGAATGAATATATGCGCCTCATCGAAGCCCTCGGCAATGAATTCAGTGTGCTTCTTGATATCCCGCTAAATGAAATCGAAAGAGCGGGAGGGGACCTTCTGAAAGAGGCTATCGCAAGAACACGTTCCGGGAATGTACACATTATCCCCGGTTATGACGGCGAATTCGGAAAGATAAGGATTTTCGAAGAAGTGGAGAGAAAACAGAGCAAAGGACAGGCAAGGCTTTTTTAAGAAAGAGTTCGTGGCGTATCAATCCAGTTGTGTGCCGTCCTTAAGTTCCTCGTAAAACTGCCTGAGGTTCGGAAGGGTATTTTGTCCCATTATCTTCATGGCGCTCCTCGGATGTTCGTTTAACACTCCGGTTATGAGGTATGGGATATGGTAACCCCATTCTATTTCGGCTTTCATCGGGACAAATATTTCCTGTATCACTTCTATGAGCGGCCTGATGTCGAACTTGGGGTTTTTGAGGAAAGAGAGCAGGAGTTCAAGAGGACAGTTGCCCGCGCCTCTCCCCATCCCGTAGAGCGTTGCGTCCAGGCGGTTTACACCTGCGATTATGGCTTCTATTGTATTTGCAAAAGCCAACTGCTGGTTGTTGTGGGTATGGATGCCGAGTTCTTTGCCGGGGAGCGCCTCGAAGTATTTTTTTATCAGGAAATGGATCTGCTCGGAGTAGAGTGAGCCGTAACTGTCCACAAGATATACGACAGGTACATGGCTTTTAGAAAGGTCATCCAGTGCTTCGTCAAGGTCCTTTTCCAGAATCTTGGAGACAGCCATAAGATTTATTGTCGCTTCGTATCCTTTCTCCAGACACTCATGCGCAAGCACTATTGCCTTGTCTATTTCCTTTGCATAACAAGCTACCCTGATCATATCGAGGATACTGTCCTTTTTGAAAGGGATGTCCTCGGAATCAATACGGCCGATGTCGGCCATGGCCGATAATTTTATCTTCCTGTCAGCTTCACCGACGATCCTTTTTATGTCGTCCTCGGTACAGAATTTCCATGCGCCGTGCTCGGCCCTCGAAAAATATTTCTCCGAAGACTTATATCCGATTTCCATATAGTCGACACCGGCTTCCGAAAGCGCAAGAAAAACCTTTCGAACGATATCATCGCTGAACTGCCACTTGTTGATGAGACCTCCGTCTCGGATGGTGCAATCGAGCACCTTAATCTGTGGACGAAACATTTAGTGTTACCTCCGTTATATTTGCTCACGAAAGAAGACTATGAAAAAGGTAAACCTTATTATACAAAAAATTGCACTTTTAATGCGTAAAAACTTATGCAATTTTCCGGATAAATTTACTCGCAAGGCCTGTGATGGAGTCATAGGCTCCGGCCTGCATAAATTCTTTCTTAAGGATAGCGGAGCCTATAAGTATGCAGGAGGACTTCGCAGAAAGATATTCGGGCAGGTTATCCAAATTCACACCACCGCTCAACATGAATCTGATAAAAGGCATCGGTCCCCGTATCGCCTTGAGGAAATCGGGCCCGCCCATCTCGACAAACGGGAAGAGTTTGATAATATCTCCACCGGCAATGTGTGCTCTGTAAATTTCTGTAGGTGTACAGGCTCCCGGGACTGATACGGCGCCTGCCTTTTTTGTTAATTTCACGATATCTTCGTCCAGGTGGGGGCTTACAATATATGAAGCTCCCGCCTTCAACGCCTTCTTTAAATTACCGATACCGAGTACCGTGCCTGCGCCGATCAGGGCGCCTGTTTCTTTTCTCAATTTTTTAATGACTTCATCCGCATCCGGCACCGAAAAAGTGATCTCGACCAGCCGGATGCCGCCATTGATGCAAGCCATGGCCGCTTTGTAAGCACTTTCAGGTGTATCGGTGCGAACGGCAACCATCAGTTTATGTTTCTCTATTGTCTCGATGAGCGTCATTACACCCTGCGCGGATACCACACTCTGCGGGGAGAAGCACCGGGGGCGAAACAGAATCGCGGTCTATGAAGGATAAGGAGTGAAATCACAAGTCGTCAGTGATGAATCAGCCTAAACAGTCCTTACGCCAGAGGCAATCCGCCTGATCGCAAAACCCTGCTTTTGCGGTGCCAAAACAGTCGAAGTTTCCCTCCGCCCTTTGTATGGCACGAATGATGTTATCTTTCTTCATATTTCCTACCCGGATGCCATTTCCTTTTGCAATCTCCCTGATCTCTTTCAGTATCATACCCTTCTCCCTGTTATCATTAATTAATTGTTGCTAATCCCTCCGATTAGCTCAAATATATCAAACTATGGGGCTATTATCAAGGAGATGTCGACAGCAGGAGCCGAATGAGTGAGGGCACCGACTGATACCAGATCAACGCCGGTTTCGGCTACTTCTCTCACATTTTTGAGATTAACGCCGCCCGATGCCTCGAGCATGACACGGCCTTTTGATATTGTGACCGCCTTCCGCATATCGGCGACGGACATATTGTCCAGCATTACGATATCTGCGCCGGCTTCTATAGCTTCTGTAAGACCGTCGAGGGTTTCAACCTCGACCTCGATTTTTAAAAGGTGGTGGCATTGCTTTGAGCGCCTCACCGATTCCCTGATGCCGCCCGCCGCCTTAATGTGGTTATCCTTGATCAGGACTCCGTCAAAAAGACCGAACCTGTGGTTATATCCTCCGCCGGTCCTAACCGCATATTTTTCCATGAAACGAAGACCGGGAGTGGTTTTTCGCGTATCGACTATCCTTGCCTTCAGGCCTTTGATTTTCTCTGCGTAGGCGTGTGTTAAGGTGGCTATTCCGGAAAGCCTCTGCACTATGTTAAGGCTTACCCTCTCGCCCTCAAGAATGACACAGGTTTTGCCGCTCACCTCCGCGATAATATCGCCTTTTCCGACACGGCTGCCCTCTTCGAAAAACGATGTAAAGCTAACCGAGCTGTCGAGTATCAGAAGAACTTCTTTTGCAAACGGCATTCCGGCAAGCACAAAACTTTCTTTTGCAATGTATGTGGCCCTTGACGTGCTATTCCCGGGTATCAGGAGGGAAGTGGTGATGTCGGCCGGGCCGATATCCTCCTCCAGTGCGCGACGGATCGTCTTGAAGACGCCGGGAGGAAACTCCATCTTATTTCCTGTTGAAAAGCAGGGAGACAAAGCCCCACAGACCTCCGAAAACAGCGCCCAGAGCAAGGGCCGATTTCCAGTCGAGGAGTGTCGTTACATTTCCTTCGACTTTATTCGAGATGAGGAGGAATGCGGAAGTATTGTCGGATTTTATCTCCTTTGCAGCCATCAGCCCGACTGCCGACCTGCTGGCAGTTGTCTGTTCTCTCGAAATGCACATGGGAGACAGGGAAAAGTTGAGCGATACGTTATCGGCAGCCGTCACAGCGCTGATGCTCTGGTTCAGATTCATGTCATGTCCTCTGAGGATCCCGGCGGCTCCCTGCGTGACCTCGATTCTTTCACCGTCAATGCTGAGAGCTCCCACCTGCTGAAGTTCGATGTGCCCGCCTTCGACCGACCTTACAGTGCTCTGTTTTATATTGATGAATTCGCCCTCGATAAATTCAACGTCACTCTTTGTAAGCTCTTTTTCTTTATGCATCATCTTCACCCCCTGCTTCTATAAGCATTTTTATACTGTCCGAGATCTTTTCCCTGACAGTAGTCAACTCCTGATATTTTGACTTTTCCTTCTCGATAATCTCCTGCGGCGCCTTCCGGAGAAAGTCGTCATTAAAGAGTTTTTTATTGAGCGTTGTAAGAGACGCTTCAACCTTTGCCCTTTCCTTTTTCAGTCTATCTATTTCCGCAGTAATATTCAAGACCCCCTTCAGGGGAACATATACCTCCAGTGAACTTTTTATGGCGGTTGCAGAACCTTTGGGCTTGACGGTGTCGGCGCCTATCTCCAGTTTTTCCAGCCTTGCAAGATTTTTTATATGCATCATGCTTTCCTTCATGATATTCTCCGCACGCCGCGAGAGCGCTCTTATGGATGCATTGAGTCTGAGAGACGGAGAGACGTTAAGCTCGCCCCTGATGGTCCTTATCCCCGTCACTGCATCTGTAATAAACTGCATGTCTTCCTCGGCCTTCGGGTCCCTCGGCAAAGATGCGGGAAAAGCGGAGATCATGATGCTTTCCTTTGCACCGGCTTCTTCAGGTCGCAGCGCCTTCATCTTCTGCCAGATTTCCTCTGTGATATAAGGCATAAACGGATGCAGCAGCCTCAGGGAGGTATCAAGAACGTGGAGCAGGCAGGACTTGACCCCGGCTTTCGATTCCGGGTCCTGCATCTCAATCTTTGCCATCTCGATGTACCAGTCACAGAATTCGTGCCAGAGGAACTGATAGATACTGTTTGCCGCATCGTTGAAGCGGTATTCACCAAGCGCGGCATTCATCTCGTCAGTGACAGCCGAGAGCCTGCTTAGAATCCAGCGGCTTGGAAGATCCGGAGTATCAGATGAGGGCGAAGGAGCCTTCCCGGGGGAAACAATGTCAGGGGGCTCAGAGCCTGTCTCGATGTTCAGAAAGATGAACCTGGACGCATTCCACAGCTTGTTAACGAAATGACGGTAACCTTCCACCCTCTCCTCCGAGAACTTGACATCCCTTCCCTGTGCCGCAAAGGCAGCGAGCGTAAACCGGAACGCATCAGTCCCGTATTTGTCCATAATGATCAGGGGGTCGACGACATTGCCTTTTGACTTCGACATCTTCTGGCCTTTCATATCCCTGACAAGGGCGTGGATATAAACGTCCCTGAAAGGCACCTCTCCCATGAACTTAAGTCCCATCATGATCATTCTGGCCACCCAGAAGAAGATGATATCAAATCCTGTGACAAGAACGCTGGTCGGGTAATATGTCCTCAGATCATCGGTTTCGTCAGGCCAGCCGAGTGTTGAAAAAGGCCACAATGCAGAAGAGAACCATGTGTCGAGGACGTCTTCATCCTGGAGTAATTCTTTCGCGCCGCAATAAGGACAACCGTGCGGATCGGCTCTTGAGACTATTATCCCGTTTTTTTGCCTGCATTTTTCATTCTGCATCTTCTGACAGTACCAGACGGGTATCCTGTGGCCCCACCATATCTGACGGGATATGCACCAGTCTCTTATATCCCCCATCCATGCGAAATATGTACTTTCCCATGATTTCGGGATGATCCTGATCTTCCCTTCTTTTACGGCCCCGACAGCCACCCGGGCAACGGACTGGACATTTACGTACCACTGAGGTGTTGAAAGGGGTTCTGTTATCGTCTTGCAGCGGTAGCAGTGGCCTATCGCATGTTTATGCGGTTCCTCTTTCTCTATGAGGCCGAGTTCTCTTAAATCCTGCAGAACCTGTTTCCTGCCTTCGAATCTGTCCATGCCTGCATATTTCTCTCCCGCCTTTTCCGTCATCCGGCCGTCATCTCCGATAACAGTTAGGAAGGCAAGGGGAGGGCTCTGCCTTTTGGCCATCGCTTCGTCATTGAAATCATGTGCCGGCGTAACTTTTACGACCCCGGTCCCGAAGGAAACGTCCACCGCGCCGTCTGAAATGACCGGTATCTTTCTGCCGGTTAGCGGCAGGTCTATTGTCTTTCCAATGAATTCACTGTATCTGTCGTCTTCCGGATTCACTGCTACGGCTGTATCGCCGAGCATTGTTTCAGGACGGGTAGTTGCGACTGTTATATACTTTCCCTTCCCGCCGGACAGAGGATATTTAATGTATGTCAGCTTCCCTTCCAGTTCTTCATGCTCCACCTCGAGGTCTGAAAGTGCGGTATGGCAGCGGGGGCACCAGTTTATGAGCCTGTTGTCCCTGTATATCAGTCCTTCCTCATAAAGGCGCACAAAGACTTCTCTGACCGCCTTCGAGAGACCTTCATCAAGGGTGAACCGCTCTCTTGACCAGTCGCACGAAGCGCCGAGCCTCTTGAGCTGGTGGATTATCCTTCCGCCGTACTCGGATTTCCATTTCCATACGAACTCAGTGAAAGCATCGCGTCCGAGCTTATACCTGTCGAGTCCCTCCGAAGCGAGCTGTTTTTCTACGACGTTTTGGGTGGCGATGCCGGCATGGTCTGTGCCCGGGAGCCAAAGAGTTCTGTATCCCGACATGCGTTTCCAGCGGGCAAGGATATCCTGCAGGACCGTATTGAGCGCATGTCCCATATGGAGCGAACCCGTAACATTGGGGGGAGGGATGACCATGGAAAAAGGAATACCCTTATGGTCTTGTTCGGGTTTAAAATATTCCTTTGAAACCCAGTATCGATACCACTTTTCCTCTATGCCTTGCGGAGAAAAGCCCTTTTCTAAAATTCTGACCTTATCCTCTCTATTTCTTTGGAAATCATCGTCTCTGCGAGGTCAGGTACGGTCTCCCATATCACTTTCTCGACCTCTTTTGTAAGGGATTCGAGAGATCCCTTCAACATCTCCTTCAGCATCCTCTCGACAAGATCAGGCGCAACTTCCCAGAGTATCTTTTCGACGGAATCCTTCAACAAAGGCGTCAAAGAGGTAAGGACAGCTTCTTTTAAATCAAGTGAAGATACTGCTGCTGCTATTCTTTGGTCAACAGCGCTTCTGAATATCTCTTCCAGTTCATCTTTTGCCGGGATCTGTACCTCGGGAATTAACGGTCTATCCGTGTCAGGCGGGCTTATCTCAGCTTCCAATATCTCTTCAGCTTCTGCTTCGGCCTCTTCTGCTATGCCCAATAATTCTTCAGTGCCCGCTCCCGTGCCTTCGTCGGCAGGCCACGACCCGACCTCCACGGCTTCGGGAATCTCTTCCATTACCCAGAGATCTTCTTCCCCGGCGGCTGTCCCGGTGCCGAAGGCTTCTGCTTCAACAACAGCTTCCGCTTCTTCAATCTCAGGCACCGCTGAAACCGCAAGCGCGGCATTTACCTTGCTTATTAGTTCCTGGGATTCGAAGGGTTTAGTGATAAAGTCATCTGCGCCGACCCTGTTCACAAGCTCTTCATCGATCGGTTCAAAAGCGCCTGTCAGAAGTATTACGGGTATTCCGCTTGTAAAGGGATCCTGCTTGATCTTTTCGCAGAGCTGGTAACCGTTCATCTTCGGCATATCTATGTCCGCAAGAACGATATCAGGATTGAACGAAGGGATGGCGGCCAATGCCTCTTCCCCGTTTCCTGTTGATTTGATCTCGAAATCTTCTTCGGTGAGGATAAGCTCGACCACTTTCTGTATAGTAATACTGTCATCTGCGAGAAGAAGCTTGTATGCCACTTATCACCTCTTGATAGCTATTTTATTGAAAATTTTATTGGTACATAGGAAAAAAGTCAAGGGAATTCATTGAGGCTTTTATCATAAAGTTCCTTTTTGCTTATGCCGTACGCGCCAGCGACTTTTTTTGCGGCCTCTTTTCTTCCGAGCCCTTTTTTCATTAAAGAACCGATTTCAGAGATGATATCCGGGGTAACCACGTTTTTCCCGGCTTGCCTCCCTTCCACGATAATAACGTATTCGCCTGCTATGGTCGTTTCCCTGATTTTATCAAGCAGTCCGGAAATGACCCCTCTTAATACCTCTTCATGGATTTTCGTGATCTCTTTCACAACAGCAGCCTTTCTCCCCCTGAAAGTCATCTCCATGTCCTCAAGAGTATCGAGGATGCGGTGCGGCGATTCATAAAAAATGAGCGTCCTCGGTTCGAGGCGCAATTCGGTAAGGATTTTCTTCCGCTGGACATTCCTGGCCGGAAGAAAACCGATGAATGTGAACGACTCCGCAGGCAGGCCTGAAAGGGATAACGCGGCCAGAAAGGCTGAGGGCCCCGGTATCGAAACAACGCTGACGTCTTCTTCGATTGCCCTCTGTATCAGGACGGCTCCGGGGTCGGATATGCCGGGCGTGCCTGCGTCGCTGACAAGGGCGACCGATCTCCCGGCGAGCAATATCTTCAAAATTTGACCGGCTTTCCCTTTCTCTTTCTCCTTCCAGTAGCTGATCAGCGGTTTTGAAATGCCGTAATGGGTAAGCAATTTCAGCGAGCGACGCGTGTCTTCCGCTGCGATAATATCCGCCTGCCTGAGAACCCGCAGGGCCCTTAAGGTAATATCTTCAAGGTTCCCTATGGGGGTGGAGACGATATAAAGAGTGCCTTTCATGGCCGGTGGATAAATTATTCAGCTTCAAATGCCGTTAATAAAGGATCCTACTCGATATTCAACAATTTCTTCAGGCGTTTGTCTGCCCTGACAACCTCTTCGACATCATCGCCTGAAAGGTCCCACGTATATTTGCCGTCGACAGTGCGCTTCAGTTTAACCCTGACCGGTTTCTTGGGTTTGACCTGCTGGATTTCAGGCTGCTTCTTTACCTGGAAATTCCTGTTGTCTGCAGCAAAAGACTGGCCGAAAATAAGAACAGCAGATATGGATGTTGCCAACAGAATACAGATAAATTTTCGCATTGGAATTTCAAAACCCCCTGTATTTATTGGTTATCGGGAAACGCCTGTCTCTTCCAAATGCCCTCTGGGTTATCTTTATTCCAGGAGGAGCCTGCCTCCTCTTGTATTCACTCCTATCGATCATCCCGATAATTTTTTGCGTACATTTGACGTCACAGCCCGAAGATAAGAGATCTTCAAAACCCTTGTCTTCTTCTATGTACGCCCTGAGGACAGGATCGAGAAGCGGGTAGGGTGGAAGCGTATCCGTATCTTTCTGTTCAGGCCTGAGCTCTGCAGATGGCTCCTTGGAAAACATCCTATGGGGTATTACAGTCCTGCCGGCGCTGCTGTTTTTCCATCGGCAGAGCTCATATACCATTGTTTTCGGCACGTCCTTGATTACCGCAAACCCGCCTGCCATGTCGCCGTAAAGGGTTGCGTATCCGACGCTCATCTCCGATTTATTGCCTGTTGTCAGAACGAGCCATCCGAATTTGTTCGAGAATGCCATNNGAGATAACTCTGATAGATGTTCGTAATCGGGACTTCTTTTATGTTGATGTCGAGATGAGCTGCCAGGGCATAACTATCTTCCCGGCTTTGTTTCGATGTGTACGGAGAAGGCATGAAGAGACCTGTGACATTCCGCTTCCCGAGCGCATCCATTGCAACCGACGCCACAAGCGCGGAATCGATGCCGCCGCTTATCCCTATAACAACGCCGTTGAAACCGTTTTTCCAAACGTAATCCCGGGTGCCGAGGACAAGTGCGCTGTATATTTCTTCCAGAGGTTCCAGAACATTCAGTCCCCCGGACCGGGCTTTAACGACGGGCGCCTTTTGTTTTCCGGGCGCTTTCTTTTTTGTATGGACGACAATCTTCTCGACGCAGGCTTTTTCGAGTTTTATCACTTCCTGTCTCCTGAGCGGTGCATGGAGTCTCCTCACGAGTATATCTTCAAGATTGAGGTCGACTACGACCAGATCTTCCTCGAACTGTTTCCCCTTTGCGATTACCGTTCCGCCCTGGTCAACTACGAGACTGTGGCCGTCGAACACAAGCTCGTCCTGGCCTCCGACCGTGTTCAGATACGCAACTATGACTGCGTTGTCGGCAGCCCTCGCAGACAGCATATTTTCCCTGTGCTTTCCTTTGCCCATGCGGTAGGGAGACGCGTTGATATTGACTATTAAACCGGCTCCCGCAAGGGCCTGAAGTCTGGCCGGCCCCTCCGGATACCAGATGTCCTCGCATATGCTTACCCCGATCCATGAGTCACGGACCTGATATATGGGGCATCTCGTGCCGACCTGAAAATACCGGTATTCATCAAAGACCCCGTAATTGGGAAGGTATTTCTTGTGATAGACGTCTACGAGTTCTCCATCGTGAATTATCGCTGCAGCATTAAAGATGTCTTCCCTGCTGTCAACAAAACCCACGATTGCGGTAATGCCGCGAACATTGTCCTGAACTTTTTTAAGGGCTTCAAGATTATCTTCAATGAACCGTGTCTTCAGAAGCAGATCCTCAGGGGGATAGCCTGTTATGGCAAGTTCAGGAAAGGCAACGATATCCGCGCCTGAAAGCCGGGCCTTCCGGGTATAATCGATAATCTTCGAAATATTGCCGTCAAAATCTCCAACGGTAGGGTTGATCTGTGCAAGAGCAATTCTCAATGACCTCATACGTACTCCATACATAAAGAATTATGCTTTCGGATTTTTGCATATTATAGCATTAGAACGGGAATTCAACAAAAACCTTCTGCTTTACCCTTGCCTTCACTGACCTTAACAGGCAAAAATAGAGTACATATGATATTAAAACCCGGGAGAATCCTGTTGCTGCTTGTCTGCATCGTGTCTCTTGACATGGGTATTCTGTCCGCAGAAACCGTATCGATGCAGACAGGCGGCGTGACGGTCTTTTTTGAAAAGCCGCTCACAAGTGTAGCCGCGGAGGTTACAGAGGTGTATTCATCCGTAAAATATGAACTCCAAAGAACGTTTCGGTGGGAGATTGATTTCAGACCTGATATAGTCCTTGCCAGGGACAGGGATACTTTCAGAAAAATGGTCGGCGTCGACAGCATTATTGCATTCGCAGTTCCGGACAGGAACCTGATTGTTCTCGACATGTCAAGGGTATATACAAAACCGTTTACCCTTAAATCCACGCTCAAGCATGAAATATGTCATCTCGTTTTGCATCGTTATCTTGACGGCGAAAAACTTCCCAGGTGGCTGGATGAGGGAGTGTGCCAGTGGGCGAGCGGCGGGATAGCTGAACTTGCGTCGGAATATGAGGGCCGCGCTCTTGCAGGGGCGACTGCTTCCGGCGGGCTGATAAGGATAAGGGAACTGGACAGGTTCCCTTATGACGAAAAATCCCTTATCCTGGCTTACGAAGAAAGCAGAAGCATTGTGGAATATATAGTCGGCGAGTTCGGCAAAGACGGTCTCCTCCGGTTACTCGGAGAATTAAGAGAAGGGGAATCCCTCGATGACGCGGTACGGAACAGTGTTTCGATGAGTCTTTATGAACTTGAAGATAAATGGCATGCCCACCTTAAAAGAAAATACACATGGTTCTATTATCTGAGCAGCAACCTCTACACCATACTCTTTGTCTTCGCAGCAGCGATTACAGTTTATGGTTTCATCCGGCTTATGAAAAAGAAGAGGGAATATGTGGATGAGGATGAAGATGAGGAAAGGGGCGGATGAAGGAGGTGCCTTACAAGATATTAGCCGATGATGGGTGGACGGCGAGATGGCTGGTTTGCGGAGAATATCGAGTAAGGTTTCCGGCAGCTTTTTTAACAGGGTGATTATGTCTTAATAAAAGGTCACAAACGGGAAAATAATTCATTATGAAAAATTGTGGCGAAGGCAGAATTAAAAAACAAACAAGTGTCAGCCCCCGGCATTTGACAAGAGAAACGAGTTGTTGATAGACTTTTTGTTATGGAAGACCTCTGAGGATAGGGTATCCGGGCGCTATACCATAAAAAGGTGAGAGGGAGAAAAAAATATACAGTGATGACCCGGAGAGAATTCAGTTTTCTTGAAAATGATTAAGGGGAGGTGAATCAAATGAAATTTTTTTACAGGCCGGCAACGGGTGTGGCGGCCCTCGTCCTGCTTTTTCTAATCGGGTGCGCATCAAAGGGTGTTGTGCCAACGGAAGCGATCTCAGGCGCCGAGATAGCAATCAAGTCAGCAGAGGGCAGTGATGCGGCAGCGTATGCTCCGCTGGAATTGAAAATTGCGGAGGACAAATTGAATGCTGCGAGGGCAGCGGTTGAAAAAGAAGAATATAAGAAAGCAGAACGTTTAGCCGAGGAGGCGCTGACAGACGCCAGACTTGCCGAGGCAAAAACTCGCTCCGAGAAGGCCAGGAAGACGGCTGCCGAGATACGAGAGACTCTCGAAACTCTCCGGCAGGAAATCGGACGGGGACGTATGTAATGAAAATACTATACACCGGGAGGCGTTATGAAAAATAATGAAAAGAATTTTCTGATGCCGTTATGGGGTTTAGTGTGTGTATCGGCAGTGATGGTCATGCTGATCGCCTGTGCAACGGTGCCGGAAAGAAATGAAGCTCTCGAACGAGCGCGCACTGCGTTCGAGCGTGCTCAAGCTGACCCTGAGGTTGCTGCAAACGCACCGGTTGCGCTGTATGAAGCCACGCAGGCCCTGAAAAAAGCCGAACAGGCTGAAAATGCCGAAGAAATGAACCACCTCGCCTATCTGGCAGAGAGAAAAGCACAAATCGCGACCGTGCAGGCTGAGCATAAAAAAGCTGAGCAGGAAATCGGGCGTTTGAGTTCAGAGAAAAATAAGATGTTGCTGGAAGCACGGGAACGGGAAATAGGCCGGATAAAAGAAGAAGCGGATTCCTTGTCAAAACAGGCGGAGAAAGCGCGGAGAGAGGCGGAAGCCAAGGCGTTAGAGATTGAACGTGCAAAAGGCAAAGCTGAGGCAAAGACATTGGAACTCGAAAAAGCAAGAAAAGAAGCCGAGGCCAAGGCACTTGAGACTCAGTTGGCGAAGATGCAGACTGAACAGGCCATCGAAAGGAAAAAACAGCTGGAAAGCGAAATTGAAGAATTAAAGGCCAAGCAGTCGGAACGAGGGATAGTCCTGACTCTGGGAGACATTCTTTTTGAAACCGGCAAGGCCGATCTGATGCCGGGCGCCATGAGGACAATAGATAATCTTGCCGAATTTCTCCGGAAACATTCGGAGCGAAAGGTTCTGGTCGAGGGACATACAGACAGTGTAGGAGGAGATACATACAATTTAGGACTTTCACAGCGTCGCGCTGACGCCGCGAAAACAGCTTTAATTGCAAGAGGAATCAGTCCGGACAGGATTATGACGAAAGGGTATGGTAAACAATACCCGATAGCGGGCAATGCTACGCCGGCCGGACGACAGCAGAACAGGAGGGTGGAGATTATTATACTGGAAGAAGGTGTAAGTCCGGAAAAAATGCTCCGGTAAGTAATCGTTGTCACGTTTACAACACTGCAAAATTATTTATTTCCTGTCTCTTCGCTCAGAGGAGAATAAAATTTTATTTGATATCGTATAAAATAATTCCATGACGGCATTGGTTCTCCAAACTCTTAAACAGGTAAAGAGGTTCATCATAGGGGTGGTCGGGTTCACCATTCTGCTTATCGGAACCGCAATGATCGTATTACCGGGTCCCGCATTTATTGTTATTCCCATCGGCCTTGGAGTCCTTGCTACGGAATATGTCTGGGCAAGGAGTCTTCTGAAAAAAATAAAACGGAAAATAGAGAGCCATACGAACAGGAAACAGCGCGATGCCGGGACATAACATGGCATATCTGATCCTTAGAATCATGATAAACGCCCTTTCGATTGCAGCGGCTGTCAAGGTGGTGAATGGTATAACATTCACAGGTGAATGGTGGAAGATGATTATCATCGGTGCGGTTTTCGGGGTTGTGAATTCTTTGATTAAACCTCTGGTTGCATTGTTCACATTGCCCCTGATTATACTGACATTGGGTCTCTTTACGCTTGTGGTGAATACGCTGATGCTGCTCATTACAGAGGGTCTCTCGGGGCCTCTCAGCCTTGGCCTTCAGATAGCAGGTTTCTGGCCGGCATTCAAGGGGGCTCTTATTGTCAGTATCATAAGCATACTGCTTTCATGGATTACGGGGATCAAAAATATAAGAGTTTACAGCAACAGATACTGACGTTCCATTCGGGCATAGCATGCCGTGCTGAAAAAGCCCTGCAAATCGACAGAAATTCAAAGGCAAACCTTTTTTCATCGCATCCTCCTTCTCAGGTTACTGATACGGACATAAGTATAAAGACATTGATTATAAAATCCCTCCTTAACCTCTCCGCCTGAGGCGGACCAAAGGGAGGAAGTTTACCCCTCTTTGGTCCGTCCATATTTGGACGGAAGGGGCAAGGGGAGATTTTTCAATAATGATTTCTTGCTTATGAACTCCTTGGTAAGTTATCTTTTCAACTGTCAGGCGAGAATATTTCCGTGTTGTATAGCTGTCTTTTTTCTGCAATAATCAGTATATGCCGATAAAGAACGCCTTCGATTTTTTCATCCAGCTCCATCTTACCGAAAGATGCAACCTCAGATGCAGGCATTGCTATCAGACAGGCAGGAGTCTTGACGAGATGTCCTTCGCGGAGATAGAAGAGGCGATAGGGGAAATATCCGAAACCATCGGGATATGGAGAAAAAACTACCACATCGATTATTCGCCGAGTTTTAATGTCACCGGAGGCGAGCCTTTTTTGCGTAATGATCTATTTGACATTCTCATTGCGATTATCAGCCGGGGGTTCGACGTGTATCTGCTCACCAACGGCATCCTCATCGACAGAAAAAGGGCTGAGGGACTTTCCAAAATGGGAGTGAAGGGCGTTCAGGTGAGCATCGAAGGACCTCTCGATGTTCATGATTCCATCAGGGGGCAAGGCAGTTTTTTTGCTTCTCTGAAAGGGGTGATGCATCTTCTTGATGCCGGTATGCAGGTTACGCTCAACACTACTCTCTCGACCCTCAATGCGGATTGTTTCACGGATTTAGTCAGTCTCGCTTCGAAGCTCGGGGTTCAGAGGATCGGCTTTTCCCGGCTTGTCCCATCGGGAAGAGGGAAGGGCATGCTCGGGTCGATGCTGGGTACGGCAGCCGTAAAGGAACTCTATGAGAAAATATTCTCGGTTGAATCCGGCGACCTGAAAATTATCACCGGCGACCCTGTTGCATCACAGTTATCTGATAAAGATAAAGAAGACAGGGGTGATATTGCCATGGGAGGCTGTGCGGCAGGATTGTCAGGGCTTAGTATCCTTCCCGACGGTACGCTTGTGCCCTGCAGAAGGTTGTATCTTCCCATTGGTAATATCAGGAGAGATTCTTTCAGGGAGGTATGGGCAACGTCCGGGGTCCTCGAAGCTCTCAGAGACAGGAGCAGGTACCGGGGGAAATGCGGTGAGTGCAGGAGATGGGCGGTTTGCAGAGGCTGCAGGGCGATTGCATACGCGTTTTCGAGAGCACACGGGGAGAATGATTTTCTTGCCGAAGACCCTCAGTGTTTTGTAGAATAACCTTCTATTGAAAAAACATCTTGTAAGAACCATTGAAGAAGCGCTGAAGTTGCTCGGCATAGAGACGATGCCTGCTATTGAGGTTGAAGTTCCGCCGGACGACTCCATGGGTGACCTGGCTACTCCGGTTGCCATGTCATTGTCGAAAATACTGAAAAAACCTCCGGGGAAGATTGCTGACGAAATCGTGCTTTCCATAACGGACCGGACTATATTCGAAAGGATAGATATAGCCGGGCCGGGCTTCCTGAATTTCAAATTCACAAAGGAATATTTGTACTTGCAACTTGGGGAGTTACTGAAACAGAAGAGCAGTTTTTTAAGGGAGGACATCGGCAGGGGGAGAAGGGTCCAGGTCGAATTTATCAGCGCGAATCCGACCGGACCGCTGCATTTGGGACACGGCAGGGGCGGCGCAACAGGAGAGGCCCTTTCAAACCTCCTCCGGGCCGCCGGATACAATGTCGATCGTGAATATTATATCAACGACGCCGGGAAGCAGGTGAAACTCCTCGGCCTGTCCGTTTTTGCCAAATATCAGAGCCTGCTGGGGGTCGAATATCCGTTCCCGGATGACGGATACAAGGGTGGTTATGTCGAGGACCTGGCGAAAGAATTGATTCGGAAATATGGCGGGAAATACCTCCAGATGAGTTTCAGCGACGTATCGGATATATTTATCGACTATTCCTACAATACTATGTTGTCCTGCATCAGGAAGGAACTGGAGGATTTCGGCATTGTCTTTGACACATGGCAGAGCGAAAGGGAGCTTTTCCGGAATGGTGAAGTGGAGAAGGCTATAGAAGACCTGAGAAACAGGGGTTTTATATACGAAAAAGACGGCGCTTTATGGTTTAAGGCAACGGCATTCGGTGATGATAAGGACAGGGTTATCATCAAGAATGACGGAGAATACACCTATTTCACATCGGACATCGCATACCACAGGAAGAAGATAGAGAGAAGATATGATGAATTGATCGATATCTGGGGCGCCGACCATCACGGCTACATACCTAGGATGCATGCGGTTATCGAGGCGCTCGGTTATCCGAAGGACAAGTTGAAGGTACTGCTCGTACAGATGGTTTCTCTGATGAGGGGCGGCAAGCCGGTTCAGATGTCAAAGCGGGCCGGGGAATTCGTGACATTGAGAGAGGTTATCGACGAGGTCGGTGCGGATACGACGAAATTCATCTTCCTTACGAGACGGCCCGACAGCCACCTCGAGTTCGACATCGAGGCTGCAAAAACACAATCTTCGGAAAACCCTGTCTTCTACGTGCAATACGCCAATGCGCGGATCAACAGCATCTTTGCCCATGCACGCGAAAAAAACATACCTGTCGGGACGCTCTGTGACGCTGATTTCAGCGGGCTTTCCGTGCCCGATGAACTCAGGCTTATCAAGAAGCTCCTGATGTACCCGATGGTTTTTGAAGGCGCCGCCAATGCCCATGAGCCACACAGGATAACGTTCTATTTACAGGAACTCGCGGGCATGTTTCATCCGTATTACAACAAGTGCAAGGTCGTGAGCGACGATACCGTGTTGACAGAAGCGAGACTCGCGCTTTGCGAAGCGGTAAGGATTGTACTTTGCGACGGGCTTGAGATACTGGGTGTAACTGCCCCGGAGAAGATGTAATTGACATTGCATGACGTATATTGGTATAAATAAAAACCTATGATACCGAAGACCGAAAAGATATGGATGGACGGGGCGTTTGTGAAATGGGACGACGCGCAGGTGCATGTGCTCACCCACAGCCTGCATTACGGACTCGGCGTCTTTGAGGGCATTCGCTGTTATGAGACGTCGGAAGGGCCTACGATATTCAAGCTGGACGACCACATAGAAAGACTGTTTGACTCAGCGCACATTTTCCTCCTCGAAATTCCCTTTACAAGACAAGAGATCAAGAAAGCTGTTGTGGAGACGGTTAGGGTAAACAGATTGAAGGAGTGCTATATAAGACCGCTTGTCTATATCGGATACGGCGCCATGGGACTCTATCCTAAGGATAATCCGATCAAAGTGGCTATTGCTGCATGGTCATGGGGTGCATATCTTGGTGAAGAGGGACTGGAAAAGGGTATCAGGGTGAAGATATCCTCTTTCATCAGAGGTCATGTGAACGCCAATATGACGCGCGGCAAAGTCTGTGGATACTACGTAAATTCGCAGCTCGCCAAGAAGGAGGCAGTACTCAGCGGCTATGACGAGGCTCTCCTGCTCGACACAGCCGGATTTGTCTCCGAGGGGAGCGGTGAGAATATTTTCATCGTGCGCAACGGCCTCATAAAGACCACCCCTCTTACCTCAATTCTTGAAGGGATAACGAGAAACAGCATTATCGAGATAGCACGCGACGAGAATTTCCGTGTTGAGGAGAGGCGTTTTACCCGTGACGAGGTATACATATCCGATGAGGCATTTTTTACAGGCACGGCTGCCGAGATTACGCCGATACGCGAGGTAGACGAAAGGATTATCGGCGACGGAAACCCGGGCAGGATAACGAAAAAACTGCAATCGATTTATTTTGATTGTGTAAAGGGCAGGAATAAGAAGTACGAATCCTGGCTGACGAGGGTTTGAAAAAATGGCGCAATAGAAAGGGGAAGTACAGTATTTCCGTACTTCCCCTTTTTTGTTATTTCTTCTCTTTCGCTTCTTCCGCTGCCGGTTCTGCCGCCGGCGCTGCCGGTTCTGCTGCCGGCGCCGCTTCTGCCTTCATATGACATTTTCCGCAGTCCGCCTCTGAAGACTGTGAAAAAGCCTTTGTGCCGTCATGACATAAGCCGCAGAATTCAGCTTTGCCATGATCCTCATTTGTCATCTTGAAAGAGCCCTTTTTCATTGCGAATGGTTTCGGATGGCAGTCATTGCATTTCATGCCCTGCTTTGTGCCGTGAGTGTCACCGTTGAATATAACCTTGCCGGCATCACCGCCTGCGTACTCAACTGTTTTTCCGGGTAAAACTGCCATTGCGCTGCCGACAAATGCGATAGCCACTAAAAGACTCAGTATAAGAGTTGCAACCTTCATTCTTCACCCCCTTTCATACGATGAGCTTAAATTTGGTATTACGTCTCGCGCCAAAAATTCCTGGATATTACAAGGGCTTCTTTTCAGAGAAGATCCCCTCCCGGAGATATTCTCTATAAAGAAATGTTATCAAATGCATGGAAAAAAAACAATCCATCGGCGGTTTTCCATTCCTTGAATTCTCAAAGGTGTTGATGTAATATTAAGGTATTAAAAGGTGGAAAATATGGAAAAGTTGATCACAAAAGCAATACTCCCGGCAGGAGGACTTGGAACAAGATTTCTCCCGGCAACAAAAGCCTCTCCCAAGGAGATGCTGCCGATCGTGGACAAGCCGATGATACAGTACGCGATTGAAGAAGCGCGCTCCTGCGGGATAGAAGAATTCATTATCATCACCGGGAAATATAAACGCGCCATAGAAGATCATTTCGACTCTGCCTTCGAGCTGGAAGAAAGCCTTAAGAAGACAGGCAAAAAGAAACTCCTTGAGGATATCCGCCGTTTGAACAATCTGAGCTTTGCATATATAAGGCAGAAGGCGGCTATCGGTCTCGGTCATGCCATACATTGCGCCAAACCGTATGTAAAAAATGAACCGTTTGCAGTGCTGTTGAGCGACGATATCATAGAACCGGGAAACAGCCTGCTCAAGAGCATGATTAACCTTTATAAGGAATATGACTCTCCCATTCTGGCGCTTCAGAAGGTCCCTTTGTCGGAGATCAGCAAATACGGCGTGATTGACGGGGTCAGGGAGAAAGAGAATGTGTACAGGATCAACAGCCTTGTAGAAAAACCTTCACAGTCGAGCGCTCCGTCCGACATGGCGATCATCGGGAGATATATCCTGACACCGGATATCTTTGATATACTCGATGGAATCGGTCCCGGGAAAGGCGGGGAGATTCATTTGACCGACGCGTTATTCGGTCTTTTGACAAAACGACAGATATACGGATATGTCTTCACAGGGAACAGATACGATGCCGGTGACAAGCTCGGATACCTTAAAGCAACGGTCGATCTTGCCCTGAAAAACCCTTTGATTTCCGGACAGTTCAAAGAGTACATTATCGAAGTTGCACGCGGCTTAAAAAATTAAGGCAGAGGAGAAAAAATGGTAGACGTGTTGGAGACAGAGCAGAAAATCGATAAAGAGATAGAAATACCGGATAAACTGCCGGTGCTTCCGGTTAGAGACATCGTTGTATTCCCTTATATGATACTCCCTCTCTTTGTCGGCAGGGAGATGTCTATTAGGGCGATCGAACATTCACTCACGTCAAACAGGATGGTGCTGCTGCTTACGCAGAAGGATCTCAACATCGAAAATCCGACACCGGAGGATTTGTTTACTGTAGGTACGATCGCCCTTGTGATGAGGATGCTCAAACTTCCGGACGGGAGGGTCAAAATTCTTGTTCAGGGCCTGGGGAAAGCGAAGGCTGTTGATTATCCGCAAACCGAGCCCTTCTTCACAGCTTCCATCAAAAAGATTGAGGACCGGAAGGCCGAAAAACTGACAATAGAAGATGAGGCGCAAATAAGAACTGTTAAGGGACAACTGGAGAAGGCTGTTTCCCTCGGAAAATCTATTCTCCCGGATATTATGGGGGTTGTCGAGAATATTGAAGACCCCGGAAGACTGGCGGATCTCGTTGCCTCAAACCTTGGGCTGAAGACCGAACAATCGCAGGAAATCCTCGAGATAACGTCCCCGGTGCAGCGGCTCAAGCGCGTGAACGATATACTTTCGAGGGAGATCGAGCTGCTTACTGTGCAGCAGAAGATCCAGTCGGAGGCCAGGGGGGAGATAGACAAGACGCAGCGTGAATACTTTCTGAGGGAGCAGTTGAAGGCGATACAGAAGGAGCTCGGAGACATCGACGAGAGGGCTGAAGAGATAAAGGAGTTCAGGAAAAAGATCGAAGAAGCAAAAATGCCGGAAAAAGTCATGAAGGAAGCTGAAAAGCAGCTCAAGCGTCTTGAAAAGATGCATCCGGACAGTGCGGAGGCAGGCACCGTCAGGACTTATCTCGACTGGCTGGTTGAACTGCCATGGGCCAAATCAACAAAAGACAGCCTCGACATAAAGGCAGCCAAAAAAGTTCTCAACGAAGATCACTACGATCTGGAGAAGGTAAAGGAGCGTATCCTTGAATATCTCAGCGTGAGAAAACTGAAGGAAAAGATGAAAGGCCCGATTCTAAGCTTTATCGGTCCTCCGGGTGTCGGAAAAACTTCTCTCGGAAAATCCATTGCGCGGGCATTAGGAAGAGAATTTGTCCGGATGTCTCTCGGAGGCGTGAGAGATGAGGCTGAAATAAGAGGGCACAGGCGCACATATGTCGGTGCCCTGCCGGGCAGGATCATTCAGGGCATCAAGACGGCAGGGACCAACAATCCTGTGTTTATGCTGGATGAAATCGATAAGGTAGGCATGGACTTCAGGGGAGATCCTTCCTCCGCTCTTCTTGAAGTGCTCGACCCCGAACAGAACAATTCATTCGCCGACCACTATCTCGCTGTGCCTTTCGACCTGTCTAATGTCATGTTCATAACAACCGGCAATATGGTCGACACAATCCCCAGTCCCCTCAGGGACAGGATGGAAATAATATACCTTTCAGGATATACCACGGAAGAGAAGTCCGGCATTGCAAAGAACTACCTAATTCCAAAGCAACTGGAAGAACACGGCATCAGCAGTAAGGTATTGAAGATTACGGACGCGGGACTTTTTCTGTTAATCTCCCAGTATACGAGGGAGGCGGGAGTAAGGAACCTTGAAAGGGAAATCGCCAATCTCTGCAGGAAAGTGGCGAAAAAGATAGCTGAAGGCAAGGTTAAACCGTTTGTTATCAATGCGCAGAATATACACAGGTACCTTGGGGTACCGAAATATTTACCTGAAGAAGAGATCGAAAAAGACGAGGTGGGCGTTTCAACGGGTCTTGCATGGACCGAAACAGGCGGGGATATTATCTACATCGAAGCTACGACCATGAAGGGAAAGGGAAGCCTGACCCTGACAGGACAGCTTGGGGATGTCATGAAAGAGTCGGCACAGGCTGCTTTGAGTTATGTGAGGTCAAGGGCAAAAGCCCTGGGTATAAATGACGATGTGTTTTCGAAAACAGACCTCCATATACATGTGCCTGCCGGCGCCATTCCTAAAGACGGCCCATCGGCAGGCATTACAATGGCTACTGCGATTGCGTCGGCCCTGACCGGCTTTCCTGTAAATAAAAACATTGCCATGACCGGTGAGGTTACGCTGAGAGGCAGGGTTCTGCCGATCGGAGGCCTGAAAGAAAAGACACTGGCTGCAAAAAGGATGGGAATCAAAAAGGTTATCATTCCCAAAAGGAACAAAAAGGACCTGGAGGATATTCCAAAGTATATCAAAAGGGATATGGAATTCAGTTTTGCCGAGACGATGGACGACGTCCTCAAGGTCGCCCTGAAAAGAAGCAACGCAAAGAAACGTAATCCTGTAAGCAGGACCGTTCACAAGCGCTCCCCAAAAAGTAGAAAGGCAAAGTAAATAGAGTCTGTCGATTATGATGGTATTAAGTGAACAGCCGGGGCTTGCCCCGGTTTATATTTGTTTAATATGAAACTTTCCTCAGTAGGAGAACTCACCCTTTTAGAGCATATCCGAAGATCTTTTTCCAGAAAATCAAAAAACATACTCGCAGGTATCGGCGACGATGCGGCAGTGGTAAAGGCATCGGATAAATCTCTTCTTGCAACCACCGACATGATGATCGAAGGGATACACTTTGACCTCGATTATGTCACTCCCTATCAGGTCGGCTATAAACTGGTGGCGGTTAACCTGAGCGATATATACGCTATGGGAGGCAAGCCCGCCTTCATGCTGCTCGATATGGCAGTAAATAAAAATACAGATATGAATTTCATTAATATGCTGTTTTCCGGGATAAACGACGCCTTGAATCGCTATAACGTATACCTTATAGGAGGGGATGTCTCGGCCTCAAAAAACGGGACGGCGCTGTCGGCGACAGTGCTGGGATATGCAAAAAAATATATTCGGCGCTCCGGCGCGCATTCAGGCGACCGTATTTACGTCTCCGGCTGCCTCGGTGATTCCGCATGCGGACTTGAACTGTTAAAGAGGATCAGAAGACCTGTTCCGATGCAGACCGGAGATACAATTTTCAGAGCACCGGGTTCTCTGAAAAAGCTGAAAATGAACCTGACGTGGAATACGGCCGGACCTCTGCTGAGAAGGCATCTTCTGCCCGAAGCAAGAGACCCGGGGGATTTCGTGCGCAACGCAACATCGATGATCGACATAAGCGACGGCCTTCTGATGGATTTATCGCGGCTGTGCGATGAAAGCCGTGTCGGTGCGCGGATATACCTTGAAAAAGTCCCCCTGTCCTTTGCGTTGCGGGAAACGGCTTCCCGTCTCGGCATATCTCCAATACAATTAGCCCTCTCGGGCGGCGAGGATTATGAGCTGTTGTTCACCGCACCGGCCGCAAAAAAAGTTAAGGCAATATATATAGGAGATATTTTAAAATCAAAGCGCGTGATTGTGGATATGGCAGGAAAGGAGAAACCTTTTTCAGCGGAAGGGTATCAGCACTTTCATGAATAAATACCAGAAAATCGCATTATTGGTAGGAGCTATTATTCTCATCCTGCTCTTCGGCAAGACCATAACACAGGTCGGGTTCAGGACAATCGGGTCCCTCGGGGCCCTGTTCGGAAAGTTTCTGATCGTTATCATCGCAGTCGTATTGATAATTTCCGCATTCAAAAAAAAGGGAAAGAAAAAATAAAGTCCCCGTCCGCTTGATAGAAGCAGAGTTGTAATAGAACAGGATCACCTGTGTTGCCTTCAACATCATCAATTTCCCATTCGTCATGGGATTCCTGTGATGTTGGCTGAAAAAGTAAGGTCAGCAAATTAATTACCGTTGGGCGAGAGGGGAGTAGAAATGATGAACACAAATCTTACGCCGATAACATCTGACGACCGCGAATCAATCATCGACATATTTAACTATTACGTTGAAAACAGCTTTGCCGCATATTCTGAACAAAAAGTGCCTTATGAATTCTTTGAAGTGCTTTTAAATGTGTGCAACGGCTATCCGACAGCAGTTGCAAGAGATCAAGAGACTCAAATAATTGGTTTTGGGATGCTTCGCCCATACAGTCCCTTCCCCACATTCTTACAAACAGCCGAAGTGACATATTTTTTGAGACCCGGATTTACAGGGCAAGGCATCGGCAGAGAGATTCTTGAACACCTTATTGCAAAGGGGAGAGAGAAGGGTATTAGTTCTGTCCTGGCAAGTATATCTTCATTGAACGAAGGGAGCATCAATTTCCACTTGAAAAATGGTTTTTCGGAATGTGGACGCTTCAGGGATATTGGTCGGAAAAGGGGCAAGACATTTGATGTGGTTTATTTCCAAAGGATGCTCTGACCACCAGGCGGTTTGGTCGGCATCAAGAAATAAGGACCTCGCTTTGCCCGTGTAATGATAGGGACTTTGATGACGTAGGCATTAAGATGTACAGCACACTTGCCCTCATCACGAAGTGATCTGCGTAATATAAGACAATTCCGACACCTGATGACACTTTAAGACACTCTTGGGGAGATCGCAGGTGTGTGGATACAAGTATTTGTTATATATATAAAATGTTGGTGCCGGAGATCGGATTCGAACCGATACGCTCTTTGGGAACGAGGGATTTTAAGTCTCTTTTTAGAGCTTTCTCATTACACTTCACTGTAAATAATTAACCTTCACAAAACCTTGATAATTAAGCATCTACAAAGTATTGACAAATAATTCAACATAACTTAAAATAACTCAATATAACAGATAATGTTAGCTATACGTTAGCTAAGAAAAGCGAGGGACTCATGAAAAGTAACACAAAAGCGTATCGCAAGCGCACAAAATACCAGGGCGTTTATGAGCGTGAATCAGACGTTAAAACATTTAAGGGCCATCCTGATGTCTGTTTCGATATTGCTTACCGAACTAATGGGCGGCTTCTGTGGGAGAAAATAGGCTGGTCAAGCGAAGGGTACAGTCCGAAGCTGGCGGCAGATGTGCGAGCCGAAAGAATCCGCTCGATCCGGCACGGAGAAGAGCTACCACATGAGAAAAAGAAGGTACCATATTTCAAAGAGCTTATGAAGAAATACCTTTCATGGACTGAAGAAAACCGATCCGACAAAGGCGCTCATGATTTGACTCGCTATACTCTTCACCTTGCGCCTTATCTCGCCGAGAAGAGACTTGACGAGATAAATGCCTTTGACTTAGAACGGATCAAGACGGCGCTCACGAAGAAAGGACTCTCGCCTGCTACCGTGAAGTATAGCCTAATCATTGTCAGGCAGGCATACAATAAGGCGATAGCCTGGGGCCTGTATAAAGGACTGAATCCGATCAAGGGCGTGAAACTCCCCACCTTACAGAACCAGAGAGAGCGGTTTTTATCATACGAAGAAGCGGATAAACTTTTAACGGAACTCTCGAAGAGATCACCAGCGGTTCATGACATGGCGCTTCTCTCATTGCATACCGGCATGAGGGCGGGTGAGATATTCAATCTGAGGTGCTACGATCTCGATTTTACACACGGGCTTATCACAATTCTTGATCCTAAAAATAAGTTGGCACGAAAAATATTTATGACTGAAGCGATACGCTCGATGCTATCAAGGTGTGTAATAAATCTGGGACCGGATGATTATATTTTTAAAAGAAAAGACGGGAATCCGTATATCGAAATGGTGGATATCTTCAAGACTGTGGCAGATAAACTATTTAATATAGGTGTGAAGGATCGAAGGCAGAGAGTCACATTTCATTCATTGAGACATACCTTTGCTTCATGGTTAGCGATACAAGGTGAAAGCCTTGTCACGATCCGGGAGCTTCTCGGACATAAATCCTTTGCAATGACTCAGCGATATGCTCACTTGATACCGGATGAGAAGCGGCGGGCGGCGGGTATGCTGGATAAAATCTTTTCAGAGAAAAGGAATGGAAACAATATAGTGGAGGTAAAGAAATGAAGAAAGATCAACAGTGCAAAGTTTTCGGCGATTCAGAATCGATTGGTTGGGTCACTGGTTGGAAAGATCCATCAACAAACGACCTACCTTTAGAAAGTTATTATAAGTCTGTATTGGAAAAAACGGGTAAAGGCGTGGATCGTTTGAATTATCTTATTTCCTGTTGTTTCCCTGGCAATGATTATGCAGCCTTTGAAAGAAAGGCACATGATAACTTTATGATAGAAGCGGGTAGATTGTTTCACAAAGGGAAGCTGTCAAGAGAAGAAATAGAATTGTTAACAATAGCGAAGGGTGCAGGGATGGTATTTAAAAAGTTAGTCAAAATGGATATGTATATTAATGATCAAAACGTCATTGCATTTTTTGAAGCCATTCAGAAACTCATTCATATTAAGCCGGAAGTAATTAGACTGCCTTTTATTGCTGAAGCTCTAATTAACATTTTGAGGGCTTACAAATACAGACCGAAGATAACGCACAGTGGATTAGAAAAGGCTTGGAATGGCCTCTTGCCAAAAAGAGAACATATAGGCTCACCATTTACAAAAAAGCAGATAGATTTCTTGAAAAAAAGAGAACCCCATAATGCAAACATAGCAGAGAGACTTTCTCTTTCTGAAAAAAGTATAAGACGAAAAAGCACCAGCAAGGGGTTACCAGGAAGACCTAAGAAAAAATAATCTTTCACGCTTTTCTCACTTGATGAAAATGGACATTTGCTTATTGCATTTGTCCATTTTTTTATTCCTTTGACTGAAGTATTCTTGAATTAGGATGAATGCAAATGAAGAAACTAAATCACAGGAGGGTTGAAACCATGCAGCAAGAAAAAAGAACGATTACCGCCGAAACCGCATCAATGCTTTACGATCTGTCAAAAGGCACACTCGCAAATTTACGAAGCCAAAAGAAAGGCCCGACATTTTATCGAGTAGGACGCAAAGTCCTTTATCGGGTAGAGGATTTCGAGAACTGGCTTCAAACTTGCCCGGTATTGACGAAAGACAGTATCAACCTAAAATAATGGACACATTACAACACCCCTTACATCTGGAAGACCTTAAAAAAAGTGGGTTGTCAGATTCTACCATTGAAGATTCAGGCATACACACAGTGTTTCCACCAAGCGATATAAATAAGAGAATCGGTTTTAATATGCCTGGTCTTATCTCATGCTATAAGATTCCTTATGATAAGACCTTTAGCAGGTTTAGAGCCTTCTATGACGATGCCAGCAATGGGAAAAAACCAAATCGAAAAAGCAACCGAAAATTGAC
>DCVG01000080.1 GCA_002328665.1 Nitrospiraceae bacterium UBA2194 | reverse complement strand
ATGAAATTAGAAAGGAGAAAAAGTCATGAGAAAAAGTCTGTCAGTACCGGTTATGGTGATAGCGGTAATATCCATATGTTTAACAGCTTATGCATTTGAGGGTAAAGGACGTGGCGACAGATCATTAAAACAGGATCTACTGTCACAGTTGCCGCCGGAAAAAGAAATGCTTTTTCATCAGACCATGAGAGCAGCAAGGGAAGAAACAGCGGAAAATCGCGGAGAGATAAAGAAACTAAAAGAAGAAATGGCTGATATACTCACTGCGCCTGTATTCGACGAAAAGCTGTTCCTTGAAAAGAAAACGAGCATGCAGATTCTGCGTCAGAAGGACAGGCAAGCAATTGATGAGCGGCTTGCCAGGGTAGCAACTCAGCTTTCCCAGGAAGAACGGATAATACTGGCAAAAATGATTCCTCAAAAACATCGTCAACACAAACGGCATGCTCCTCGCTTATACAAATAGCCTGCTCTACGTGTATGGGGGAGCAAATACTGTTCTCCCCCATAACACTTTTCCTGAAGCTTGTTATAGAATCAAGATATCAATAGCCATGGATGACAATTTTTCTCAAGTTGCCGATGAGTTTCTGATAAGACTGATCCAGGAAGGCAGGCATGATGCATTTGCGGAGATTGTTAACCGTCACTCGAAGAAATTTTACAGAATTGCATACAGACTTGTTTTTAACAAAGATGACGCAGAGGATGTTGTGCAGGAAGCATTTATAAAACTGTGGGAAAAACGGTTAAACTGGAATCCGAATAAGGAGGCAAAATTTACCACATGGTTTTATAAAGTTGTCATAAATCTCTGTATCGACCATAACAGGAAAAAAAAACCGGAGCCTTTATCCGAAGAAATGCCACTAATAGATAAACAGCAGGGACATGAAGCGCGGATGCAGGAAATGCAGAAGCAGGTTATGCTTGAGCATTTGATACAGGAACTTCCGGAAAGACAGCAACTGGCACTCAATCTCTGTTTCTATGAAGGAATCAGCAATCAGGAGGCAGCAGAAATGATCGGGGTCAACCTGAAAGCCCTGCAATCTCTAATCATGCGTGCTAAAATGACACTGAAGGAAAAAGTCAGACAGTATTACGGTTAAGGGATAAGATAATGGATACAAAGCAATTTAAGGAAAATCTTCTGCTTTATGGAGCAGACATTAATCAGTGGCCTGAAAAGATAAGGCAGTCAGGGATGAAAGCTTTAGGGAGTTCTCCTGAATATCGGGCCTTACAAGAAGATCATGACAGTTTTGAAAAAATGCTTAAGACCAGAAGATTTGAAGAGCCGGCAGATAATTTTGCACAGCGTGTTATCTCAGCGTCTTTACAACAAAGACAAAAAGCTCCGTTCAGTCTCGGATCTTTTATAGAGGATATGATTAGCGAATTTCGCATCTCTAAACCGGCGCTCGCCGTACTCTCTTTTGTGACGGTATTGGTGTTAACGATTGGACTTACCGTAGGCTTTTTGTATCCTTCCATGACTTCGGTTTCGAACAATGCAGAGGAAACAAATTTGCAGGCGTTCCTCTTTGATGAGGGAGATGTAATATGAGTAAGAAAATAAAAATATTGATTGCCTGTTCACTGATTTTGAATATATTGCTCATTGGCCTGGTCATGGGAAATGTGTCGCATCGCTTTTTTGAGGGAGATTCTCTCAAAAGAAAACAACCGGAACTTTCTTTGAAACTATCTTCGGAAAAAGAACAATTATTCCTGGATACTATGAGGAAAGTACGTCAGGAGAACCGCGATACCCACGTCCAAATGAAGGAAATAAGGGAGAAGATATTTGCCATCCTGGTCGCGCCTGAATTTAATGAAAATGCTTATGAGTCTGAAGTCAAAAAGCTGCATGAAATGCGTGGACTTATGATGCAACAGTATTCAAATGCAACGAAGGAATTGGCAAAACAGTTCAGCCAGGAGGAAAGGGAGGCCTTAGCTGAATACCTTAAAGATGCTGCACGATCTCGCCGGAGTATTTCTAAAGATAATCGTACACACTGATCGTTCGGTTAAGCCAAATAATATTACGTGCACACATTTATATACTTCCCTTCTTTTATAAAGAGGGGTAAGAAGAGATTACTGAAAAATAAATTCAATCTAAGTACGAATGACTGAAAAGGTTCCGACATTTTCACGACATTATAGAAAATGGATTACAATAAAAAATGCTGTAACCCTCGAAAATAACTGGTCGGGGCGAGCAGATTTGAACTGCCGACCACTCACACCCCAAGCGAGTGCGCTACCAGGCTGCGCTACGCCCCGATTTTTTTTGATTTAACTGAGTTGGCCCAGTATTTCCCTGAGCCTTTTCTTGACATGCTCGATCACTCTGGCGGGTGGACGAGTGTCCTGCTCAGGTTTGGATTCGGCCTGGGCCATTTCAGGTCCAAGTCTCTTCCTGACGCCCTCTATCGTATATCTTTCCTGATACAGCAGTCTTTTTATCGCAATCAGCAACTCGACATCTTTTTTGATATACACCCGCTGCCCTGATCTGTTTTTCCTCGGTTTAAGAAAAGGGAATTCAGTTTCCCAGTATCTCAGGACATACGGCTCAACACCGACAATCTTGCTGACTTCCCCTATCTTATAGAAGAGCTTGTCCGGAAAAGAGATATAAGGCTTAATGCTTTCGTGAGAAGACTTATACATTCTATTTTTCCATTACCGACTTCAACTGATTACTCGCCCTGAAGGTTATGACCCTTCTCGGAGTAATCTCAAGGTCGTCGCCGGTCTTTGGATTACGCCCCCTTCTCGCCATCTTCTGCCTCACGTTGAAGGTGCCGAATCCGGATATCTTGACAGACTCACCTTCGATAAACGTTTGTTTCATGGTATCAAAGAGTATCTCGATAATCTCCTGGGCTTCTTTTTTCGAGAGTCCTATCTTTTCAAAAATCCTTTCAACCAAATCAGCCTTTGTCATATTACCCTACCTTAATTTTTCTTAATTATATTAAGGACATACATACTTGTCAAGAATAAATTAGTTTAATATACTATCTTAACTCAACTATTTATGTCAAAATATCTTGAATCAGGCGTTATTTAAGGCCTGTTATTTTGTGTGCAGACGCTTTTATGATATACGGAATCGGCATAGATATAGTCAAGATCGAGCGCATGAGAAAGGTGGTCGAGAAGTGGGGCCAAAAATTTCTCAAAAGGGTGTTTACAGAGAACGAGATATCATATTGCTCTGCCAGGAGGATTCCCTATCTTTCACTCGCTGTACGTTTTGCAGCGAAGGAGGCGCTGTTTAAAGCGTTGGGGTCAGAAATACCCATATCCTATAAAGACATGGAAGTGATCAATACTGCTTCGGGGAAGCCCTTTCTGAAAATTAACGGAAGACTCGAAAACCACTTTAAGAAAAAGTTGATAAGTAAAACCCACCTGAGCCTAAGCCATGAAAACGAGTATGGCATTGCGTTTGTCATACTTGAACAATAGATAATCCACACATTGCATTAGCAGCCGAGTGCGCTGAAAAAACCTTGCATCCGCCGCCATCGTCGTAAATTTCATGAACTGACCGGGTTAGATATTTTCACAACATGCAGGATAAGTTTATTGATTCTCCGGTATTCGAGTATCATCTGCCGCTTCGCTATGCGATTCCTCCGTAGGTCTGATTTCGACGGTTTCTTTGCTTCCCTCATCAATCTCCTCTGCCCCTGTAACCTCTTCATACCCGGGCGCCACAATCCCCCTTCTGACCATGATGCTGTAAATCAGGTTTGCCCTGTGCGTCACATATCTGCTTTCTCCAAGCGGATTAAACTTCCTGGGATTCGGAAGTACGGCGGCGAGCCTTGCGGATTCTTCGGGACCGAGCTCCGACGCAGATTTGCCGTAATAGTTCCTCGCAGCCGCTTCAATACCGAAAATACCCCTGTCTCCCCACTCGGCGACATTGAGATAAAGTTCGAGTATCCTCTTCTTGCTCAACGCCCTCTCCATCCTCCATGTGATGATCGCCTCTCTTATTTTTCTGACCGGGTTTTTGGATGGTGAAAGATACAGGTTTTTTGCAAGCTGCTGGCTTATAGTGCTGCCTCCCAATTTGAACTTCTTCGCCTTGATATCTTTTTCGACAGCCTTCTGCATCGCCTCGTAGTCAAATCCCTCGTGACTCCAGAACTTGTCGTCCTCTGCGATGAGAACCGCTTTTTTCAGATAAGGGGAAATCCGGGAAAGAGGTACCCATTCCTGCCGGAACCTGTATTTTTTCCCGTCACGCTTCCACTCCCTCTCCCGGTATTCCATAAAAGAGGTCTTTCCAGGATTCCTCTTTTTCAACCCGGAAACATCAGGAACTAAAAGGAGATAAACCGCTGAAGCAAAAAACAGGAGAAGCAGAAAAAAAACCAGAGGTCTTTTATGCCCGGATTTCCGTGCCAATTCCCTCCTTTGTGAATATCTCAAGCAACAGGCAATGCGGTATCCTTCCATCGATGATATGGGTTTTGGAGACTCCGTTTTCTATCGCCTTAAGACAGGCCTGCACCTTGGGAAGCATCCCGCCGCTGATGGTCCCGTCTCCGACAAGCTTCCTTATCTGCTGCTTCTTCAGTGTTGAGATAATCTTTTCTTTCTTATCGATTATTCCCGGAACGTCGGTCAGGAGGATCAATTTTTCGGCCCCGAGTGCAGAGGCAACTGCTGAAGCGACGTGGTCGGCATTAATATTCAAGGTCTCGCCTTTAGGACCTGCGCCTACCGGTGAAATAACAGGTATGAAACCGTCCTTTTCGAGGCTGACTATTACATGAGGGTCTACATTTGTCACTTCACCGACAAGGCCGATGTCTATTATCTCGTCAACGCCTGTTTCCGAAGGTTTTTTGATCAGTTTCTTTTTCGCTTTTATCAGAGCTCCGTCCTTTCCGCTTAACCCCACTGCCTTACCGCCGTGGCTGTTTATGAGTGAGACAATCTCCTTGTTCACGAGCCCGCCGAGCACCATTTCGACAATACTCATCGTCTCTTCGTCGGTAACACGCTGGCCCTGCACAAACGCCGGTTTTTTCCCCATCTTCTGCATCATCGCAGAAATCTTCGGGCCTCCTCCGTGAACAATTGTGGTCTTAATACCGATGAGATTGAGCATAACGATATCTTTTGCAAAAGACTCTTTGAGTTCGTCCCTGACCTGCGCAGCACCGCCGTACTTGATGACAAATGTCCTTCCCCAGAAATTACGGATATACGGCAGCGCCTCTATCAATATTTCGGCTTTCATGATAATGTCTTTCATAATAAACTCCGTTTCATTTTTCGGAACACGGAATGCACACGATCTTCCCGTCTTTTAACCTCGCCCTCGGCTCCATCACCTTTTCGCCGCAGGAAGAGCACGTGAGACTCCGGTATATTCCGGCCTCCCCGGGAAGTTCCATCCTGCCTTTCCTTACTTTCAAAAGTTCCCTGTCTTTCGCATTTAAAATGAAGTCGATCTTCCTGGTCTTCCTGCGATGGACGGCTTCCAGCACCTTTTTTGTCCTGTCGCCCTTTGCATACCGGCCCCACATTTTCTTCTCTTCATCTGTTTCTTCAGGCGGCGTCCAGTCGATTGAAAGCCGGACACCTTCACCTGAAGGCCTCCTGATGAATGTATAGACCTGTTTCCCGTAGTCTCTGAATATGAGATTCCCCTTTCCGAACGTACATCCTGTCATCACCTGAACCGCATCAACGGCACAGGAATTATTTTCCACTATTGCAACAAGCTCCTCATCGGTCGCCCTTTCACCGAGTTCTTTCAGAACAAACCTTGCAACCCTGTAGCCGAGCGCAAGGCCCGGGCAGGCGTGACCGTGGAATTCAACAATATCTTCGAATGTCTTCATTTGATGATTTTACATCAAAACAGGGATTTTTTGTAACAAAGAGATAGGTTGGGGATAGAGTTTTTGAGCGGATTCTTTTGCCGATAGTCAAAAACACTTTGATAATAAAGAGGCAAAAGCCTCGGAGGTCCCGAATGCTTTCGGGACCGAGAATGAGCTCAAATACTCTATCCCCGGCTTACTGTTCATTGATAATCCGGGATAATGTATATTGTTATCTCTTCCTCTCGCTCTGACCGATCATGGGCACAAAAGCTACAGGCCCCATCTGCTCGACATCGATATCGCCCTTCCTTTTAACGGCAAGTGTAAGGGTCTGATAATAGACGGTGCTGCCGAGAGGAAGGATGAGTCGTCCCCCTTCCTTTAACTGTTTTATGAGGGGCGGAGGGATATGGTTTGCAGCAGCGGTTATGATTATTGCGTCAAAAGGGGCATATTCTTCCCATCCGAAATAACCGTCTGCATACTTCACCTTCACATTCTTATAGCCGAGGTCTTCCAGCCTTTTACGAGCCATGTCGGCCAACGACTTCCTGATCTCGATTGTATATACATCCTTCACTATCTCCGCAAGGACCGCCGCCTGGTAGCCGGAACCCGTGCCTATCTCAAGTACCCTGTCGGTCGGCTTCAGCCTCAACGCTTCGGTCATGAGCGCAACCACATACGGCTGGGAAATAGTCTGTCCCTCACCAATCGGAAGTGGATGATCCTCATAAGCAGTGCTCATGTATCTCTTACCCACGAAGAGGTGTCTCGGGATTTTCCCCATTACATCAAGCACCGTCCGGTCCTTAATGCCCCTTCCCTTGATATCATCCCGGACCATACTCTGACGTTTTGATTCATAGGGGTCGGAAGCAAAAAGATGATGGGCGAGAAACAAATAAAGAATAATGCTGATAAAAGCTATTATGCGCCTGTTTTTAAACATTGCAGAAACGGTTCAAGGGACGGGCGAGTATCTTATNNACCCCTTTTCTTCCCCTTGTATCGACCGTCGCCGTTATCCCGCCTTTTTCTCCAGGCTTCAGATGGTCCGAACTGGCCATCGCAGCAGCACACCCTCAGGAGGATTTCAGTTTCTCAATTATGAGATCCTGATCCCCGGAATTAGTAAAATCAAACCTATGTTCCATCGCATCATTCCGCGAGATTTCACCAAGGTCATACTCTTCCGAATCGAATACAATTGAAGGCTGTGAAAAACAGATTGCGGGCAAGAGCATCAAAAATATCAAAATACCGATTTTTTTCATTTTTTTATAGTACACCATTTTATCCGAAAAGAAAACATATTATTTATTTGGTGTCTGTTTAAAGACTGCGGTTAGTCATATGTTATACTGAAAAAATACCCATATGCAGGACGTCATTTTCATAAAAGGAGCACGCGAGCACAACCTCAAGAATATCGACCTCACGATCCCCAGGGATGCGATTACCGTAATTACCGGGCCCTCGGGATCAGGGAAATCATCCCTTGCTATCGATACACTCTACGCCGAGGGACAGAGGCGCTACGTTGAAAGTCTTTCTGCCTACGCCCGGCAGTTCATTGAACAACTGCGCAGGCCGGACGTGGACTACATCGAGGGGCTTTCCCCTTCCATTTCCATAGACCAGAAGACGGTCAACAGGAACCCCCGTTCAACCGTAGGGACCATTACCGAGATATACGACTACATGAGGGTCCTTTACACAAGGATAGGAAGGCAGTATTGCTACAACTGCGGTTCTCCCGTTACGAAACAGGATTCACTGAATATCATCCGGTCCGTGATGTCACTGCCGAAGGGGAGCAGGATCCAGATTCTTGCTCCCCTCGTAAAGGACAGAAAAGGCGAATACAGGAAAGAGCTTCAGCAGATGAGGCGCGAGGGATTCATCCGGGCGCGGATTGACGGTGAAATCACGGATTTGACCCTGGACATATCATTAAAAAAACATAAACGGCACACCATCGAGATTGTTATAGACAGGCTCATTATAAAGCCGGGAATAGACCGTCAGATTAGAGAGGGGATCGAAACCGCCCTGGGCTATTCCGATGTTGTCGTAATAAACCTCCTTTCGGAAAAAAAGGATTTGCTTTTTTCGAAAACAGCGGTCTGCCCTCGGTGCGGGATCAGTTATCCCGACATCAATCCCATGTTTTTCTCGTTCAACAGCAAACAAGGAGCCTGTCCGGGATGCAACGGACTTGGTTATGAAAATCTTGATGAAGGTTCTGTTGAGGTTGAAGACCCGAGACGGTGCTCTGTCTGTGAGGGACTGCGCTTGCGGAAGGAGGCGTTAAGCATCCGAATCCATGGCACAAACATAGGAGAATTTGCAGGTTTGTCCGTCAGGAATGCTGCGTCGTTTATCGCCGGTCTGGAACTTACAGATCGTGAAAGGACAATAGCATCCCGCGTTCTCAGGGAAGTCGGGGACAGGCTTCATTTCCTTGAGCAGGTGGGTCTCGGCTATCTAACGCTTGACAGGTCGTCTCTCACACTCTCCGGCGGAGAAGCCCAGAGAATAAGGCTTGCCGCACAAATGGGCTCTTCCCTCACAGGCGTACTCTACATACTCGACGAACCGAGCATCGGCATGCATCCTCGTGATTGCGGAAAACTCCTCGAGAGCCTCGCCTGCATAAGGGATGCCGGCAATACGGTTATTGTGGTCGAGCATGATGAAGAGACAATCCGGTGGGCGGACAATATTATCGATATGGGTCCGGGCGCTGGTCTCAGGGGCGGCTGGGTAATGGCCTCGGGAAGTCCGGGAGAAATTGAAGACAACGAAAACTCTCTTACAGGCAAATATCTTAAAGGCTGCCTGTCCATTGAGGTCCCTTCCTCGCGAAGAATCTCCGGCGACTTTATAAAGATTGCCGGCGCCCGTGAATTCAATCTCAAGAATATTGACGTCAGTATCCCGCTGGCCGCTTTTACGTGTATTACAGGGGTCTCCGGCTCGGGCAAAAGCACTCTCATACTCGAGATCCTCTACAAAGCTCTTTGCAGAGAACTCTACGGGGCCAAAACTGTTCCGGGCAGGCATAAAGAGATATCGGGCATGAATAAAATAGGCCGGGCGATCAGCGTTGATCAGTCGCCTCTTGGTAAAACACCGCGGTCAAATCCGGCGACTTACACAGGAGTCTTTTCTTTTATCAGGGACCTCTTCTCCCAGGTCTCCGATTCGAAGATAAGGGGATACACCCCTTCAAGATTCAGCTTCAATGTCAGGGGCGGCAGATGTGAATCATGCGGCGGAGACGGACTCATCAAGGTTGAGATGCATTTTCTTCCCGATGTCTTCATACCGTGCGACACCTGCAAGGGGAAGAGGTACAATAAAGAGACCCTCGATATCAGGTTTAAAGGCAGGAATATTGCGGAAGTTCTGGAAATGACCGTTTCCGAAGCGCTTCTGTTCTTTTCAGCAATCCCGCCGGTAAAGCAGAGACTCGAAATCCTTGAAGAGGTCGGACTCGGTTACCTCCAGTTGGGCCAGCCGGCTTCAACCCTGTCAGGCGGTGAGGCTCAGAGGGTCCGCCTTTCGAGAGAACTGGGAAAGAAATCAAAAGGAGATACGCTCTATATCCTTGACGAACCTACGACCGGCCTTCATTTCGCAGACATACAGAAGCTTCTGGATGTGATAAACAGTCTCGTCGGAGCGGGGAACTCCGTCCTGGTAATAGAACATAACCTCGACGTAATAAAATCCGCCGACTATATTGTCGACCTTGGACCGGGAGGAGGAGACGAGGGAGGGACCGTAGTTGCTGCGGGAACGCCTGAAGAGGTAAGCGTTCATCCCCATTCTTATACCGGAAGGTTTCTGAGGGATAAGCTGAAGTCTTTCAGACATGCGGGAGCGGCATGAAAATAAATTTCATACTCCATAATCCGGAATTCGGGCCCGGCAGCCTCCGTTATATATTCTCCGTTTTACACCTCTCCGCCTGCCTGCTGCTGCTTGTTTCTTTGTCCGCCTGTTCTTCGCAAAAGGACCGTGTCTTCAGCAAGACCAGGGTATTGATGGACACCGCGATCACCATCACAGTCGTCGCCGCCTCACAGGAGGGCGCTGAAAAGGCCATTGACTCGGCTTTCAGGGAGATCGAAAAAATCGGGAAGCTGTCGGACTTCTATTCTTCCGGCAGCGAGATATCACTAATCAATAAAAAAGCCGGCATTTCCGGAGTAAAAGTATCACCCGATGTCCTTCAACTCGTTGAGAAGGCGGTATATGTCTCTGAAAAGACCGGAGGCGCTTATGATATGACTATCGGATCCGTCTCCGGACTATATGATTTCCATAAAAAAGTTTTACCCGGAAAAGATGCGGTCAGGAAGGGTCTGCGGCTGGTGAATTACAGGGATATAAGTATCGACAGAAGCGTATCTTCCGTTTTCCTTAAGAAAGAAGGCATGCTTATCGATCCCGGCGGGATAACAAAAGGATATGCGGCTGATAAAGCTCTGGAGTGTCTTAAGAAAGAGGGGATCGCCTCCGGCATTATCTCTGTCGCAGGAGATATCAGGGCATTCGGCAGCAAGCCCGACGGAAGGCCGTGGAATATCGGCATTCGAAACCCCCGGGCAGAGAGTCGGGAGGACGATGTCATGGCAACAATCGAACTTATGGATGCTGCCATTTCAACTTCCGGAGATTACGAACGTTTTTTCTTTTCGGATAATGTGAGATACCATCATATTCTCGACCCCCGGACAGGCCGCCCCGCGAGTCGGTGCATAAGTGTCAGCATAATCGCGGACGAGGCGGCATACACAGATGCCTTCTCAACAGGCATTTTTATCATGGGTCCCGAACAGGGAATGAAGGTCCTTGAAGAAATGAAATTCAACGGCGTCATAGTGGACAACCGTGGAAGGATCCACATGACACCCGGGATCGGAGGCAGGATTGAATTTAAGAATTCTCCTTAACACTACAACACCGGCGGATAAGGTCCTCTTTTCACTTCTCATCATTGTGTCCCTGTCAGGATATCTGTTCGCGGACAAGCTCCTTCCTGAAAATCCTTCGGTGCGCATAGAAGTGAACGGCAAACCGGTTTATATACTGCGGGTAACGGAGAACAGGACTGTCCCGGTAAAAGGTCCCCACGGGTATACGTATGTTGAGATAAAGGATCAGAGAGTGCGCATATCCGGATCACCATGCGCCAACAAACTCTGCGTTCAACAGGGGTGGATAAGCAGCGGAGCTCTTGTATGCCTCCCCAACAGGGTCGTTGTCACAATAGGAAAACAGACTGAAGAAAACATGCCGGTCGATGCAATTACAGGATAAATACCGCATAGCCATCTTATCTGCGTATGCATTGGGGCTTCACGGATTTGAAAGCTTGTTGCCTTCTCCGATACCGTGGCTGCGGCTCGGTCTTGCAAACATCATCACCATCACAACTCTGTTCCTCTACGGGACCGGCGCTGCAGTCACGGTAACGCTTATCCGCGTAGTTCTCGGGTCATTGTTTGCAGGTACATTTCCCGGACCGGCCTTCATCCTCAGTCTCGGCGGCGGCCTGGCAAGCGCTCTTGTCATGGGATCAATATTCTCTGTCGCACCCCGTTTATTCAGCGCTATCGGATTAAGTATCATCGGCGCTCTGTTCCATAACCTCGTCCAGCTCGTCATCGCTTATTTTCTGTTCATACAGAAGATCGAAGCCGTTCTCCTGATAACCCCTCTGATGGTCCTGCTCGGCACGCTCACAGGCACTGCAAACGGCGCCGTCTCCGGACTTCTGATCAAAAACTTGAAAATTTCCGGTCAAAAGGTTCAGAATGTTGACTGAGAACACATATTTCCATGCAAGTAATCTGTCCGATTTGTAAAAATAAGACGACTTGGGAGGAAAATCCCTGGAGGCCTTTCTGCTCCGAACGGTGCAAACTCATAGACCTCGGCAAATGGGTCTCCGAGGAATACAGGGTAAAAGGGGACGAAAAAGAAGAGTAGGTAAATCAGGAAGAAAAAAAATAGCATTTTTAGTAAAATTCTATACACAATTACATAAGTCTTATGCAGATTGTCATTCCGGGCTTGACCCGGAATCCAGTGTTTTCCTGGATTCCCGCTTTCGCGGGAATGATGCGTTATATCGTGATTTATGACGCTGTGTATAACAGAGGAGGTCCATATGATAAGAATAGCGGTTGCAGGCGCAGCAGGCAGGATGGGAAGCAGGATTACTGCTCTCTCGAAGGAATATGAAGAAATTCAGTTGACGGCCGCATTCGAACGCAAAGGCCATCAGGCTGCAGGCAAAGATATCGGACCGATCGTCGGCATCGGAGAAACAGGCGTAAAGCTCGCAGACAGCCTCGAGTCTGTCATCGACTCTGCCGATGTAATCGTATCTTTTACTACGGTCAGTGCGTCCACGGAACATCTCAGGCTTGCAGCATCCAAGGGGAAGGCTGTCGTTATCGGTACAACCGGCTTTACAAAGGACGATATGAAAGTAGTAACCGGTCTGACGGAGAGGATTCCGTGCGTAATGGCCTCGAACATGAGTACAGGGGTAAACCTGCTGCTGAAAGTATTGCATGATGTTGCGAGGGTGCTCGGCGAAGGCTATGACGTCGAAATCATCGAAGCACATCACAGGATGAAGAAAGATGCCCCGAGCGGTACCGCCCTGAAGATGGCACAGGTGATCGCGGATGCATTGCAGAGAAACCTCGACGAGGTCGCCGTTTATGCAAGAAAGGGTATCATCGGAGAGAGGACGCCAAAAGAAATAGGCATACAGACCGTCCGCGCAGGCGACATAGTGGGAGAGCACACCGTAATATTCGGCGGACTCGGAGAACGCATCGAGATCACGCACAAGGCGTCGAGCAGGGACACGTTTGCAAGGGGCGCTCTCAGAGCGGCTCAGTGGGTATACGGCAAACCCGCAGGACTATACGACATGCAGGATGTGCTCGGGTTGAAGTGAAATAATTCAGAGGAACTGGGACGAGTACTTGACCAATCCCGGTGCAAAGCGACGTTCGCTTGCAAAAAACGATTTTAACAGCCAAAGGTTTTATCTAATTCTCACAGTTAATACGCAAAAGTATCAATGCCCGATACTTGTTTAAATCCCAATCAAGCAAACAACATAGAAGAAAGTCAGGCTGTTTCTTTCGAATAAGCATCATTCCGCAACTACCGCAGCGGAATGATGCTTATTCGTAAACTGCAATTTTATTGAAGTTAAATTGATCTTGACTATTTCAAATGAACATTTTAAAATTACATTTGAAATATAGACAAAAACTGTCTTTTGGAGACGAGATGAAGACACCAAGAAAATGTACTGAAAAAACCTGCAAAAACCTACTGGCTGCCGCAGTTGATGTGTTCGCTGAGAAAGGCTATCGGGATGCTACTATCGCGGAAATCTCAGGGCGAGCCGAGGCAAACATTGCAGCCGTGAATTACCATTTCGGCGACAAAGAGACTCTTTATCGAGAAGCATGGCGATATGCCTTTTCTGAATCCATCAAAGCACATCCAGCGGATGCCGGCTTCAGTGATGCATCACCATCGGAAGAGCGCCTGAAAGGACAAATACTATCCCTTATACATCGGATACACGACAAAAAGAACAAAGAGTTTCTGATAGTGCTGAAAGAATTTGCAAATCCGACAGGTCTTCTGGATGAGATCATGCGTGAGATGCTTCTTCCTATGCAAAAAAGAATGCGAGGTTTAATCCGTGAGCTATTGGGACAACAGGCTTCAGACATGCAGATTCAGTTCTGTGAGGTAAGTATCATAAGCCAGTGTGTTAATCCGATGGTCTTGGGAAGAAGAGGTCATGCAGAGGGCCCGCCGGGAATTACAAATTTGAATGCTTATGCAGATCATGTGGTGCAGTTTTCACTCGCTGGGATACACAAAATAAAGGATGAGTCATTAAAAAACACTCTTTCAAGAAATAAAAGGCTGAAATAGGCAAAAAGGGTACTATGAATTTTTTAGGCAAAACGACCTACATCGGATATCTTTCGCGTTTTTCGTGGCTGTTGATGCTGCTGATCGTGACCGGATGCGCAACTGTTGGCCCGGATTATGTCAAGCCTGATACACCATTATCTACAACATGGAACAGTGAATTAGAAGGCGGACTCATCGCCGAAGAGATGAATCCCCAGACGCTGGCCGGATGGTGGACCACGCTGAATGATCCAGCGCTTTCCAGCCTGATGGACCGTGCAGTGTCCGGCAATCTCGATCTTAAAAAGGCCACGTCTCGGATTCGTGAGGCCCGCGCCCGACGGGGAATCGCCAAGGCTGATCTTCTTCCAACTCTTGATTCCACGGGCTCTGCCAAATGGAGCCATACCAGCAAAGACACTGGATCCGGCAAGACCAGTGACCTTTACACTGCGAACTTTGATGCAGGCTGGGAGCTGGATATCTTTGGTGGTGTCCGCCGTTCGGTGGAAGCAGCGGAAGCGGATCTGCAGGCTAGCGAGGAGAATTTGCGCGACGTCCTTGTATCCCTGCTTGCAGAAGTGGCGCTGAATTACATCGATGTGCGCACCTCTCAGGTCCAAATTTCTGTGGCAGAAGCAAACCTGGAGGCTCAAAGCGAGACTTACCAGCTGACCCAGTGGCGGAACGAGGCGGGCTTGAGTGACGAACTTGCCGTGCAGCAGGCCCGCTATAGCCTCGAAAATACACGAGCTCTGATACCGACTCTCCGCATTGGACTAGAGGAAGCCATGAACCGGATCGCCGTGCTCCTGGGAGAGCAACCAGGCAATGTCCACCCGGAGCTGGAGAAACGGGAGCCCATTCCGGTTACACCGTTGAACATTGCAGCAGGTGTGCCGGCTGACCTCCTGAGGCGTCGGCCCGATGTCCGACAGGCCGAGCGGGAACTGGCCGCGCAGACAGCCAGGATTGGCGTCGCAACAGCAGATCTCTATCCCAGGCTTACGCTGGGCGGCTCAATTGGCCTGGAAACCCTTTCATTGAGTACCCTGTCTTCCGGCACTTCGAAAGTCAGTGGCGGTCCTGGAATTTCCTGGGCTGTTTTTAAAGGTGGAGCTATCCGCCAAAACATTGAAGTCCAGTCAGCGCT
>DCVG01000085.1:18938-25775 GCA_002328665.1 Nitrospiraceae bacterium UBA2194 | reverse complement strand
CAACTTTCCTTGACAAAGAAGAAAAGCCTGTGATAAGAAATCACAGGTGATATTCATTAAAGGAGGAATCAATGAACCCAGATGATCTCAGATACCATAAGGAACACACGTGGGTAAAAGTATCGGGCAGGAAGACGACTATCGGTATTACGGATTATGCACAGGACGCACTCGGCGACATTGTCTATATTGATCTTCCTGAACTCGATATGGATGTGGAAGCAAACAGCGAGATCGGTGAGATAGAATCGACCAAATCCACTTCGTCGATCATCTCTCCCGTGAGCGGAAGAGTTCATGAGGTCAACGATGACCTCGCCGAGTCCCCGGAGATACTGAATGAAGACCCTTACGGGAAAGGCTGGATAGCGGTTATCGAGATAGACGACGCATCGGAAATCGATGATCTTATGGACTCAGCCGAATACTCGAAATATGTAGAAGAAGAAGCAAAATGAAATTAGCCGTCCTCGGAGCCGGCCCGGGCGGATACGTGGCTGCAATCAGGGCCGCACAATTGGGTGCAGAGGTCACCGTCATCGAAAGGGACGAGGTCGGCGGCGTCTGTCTCAACCGGGGATGCATACCCACAAAAACACTTATAGTCTCATGCGAATTACTGGCCGCGGCCAGGAAATCCGAAAGCTTCGGAATCGATATCTCCGGTAAAATAGTCCCGAACCTTTCCAGGATCCTTGAGAGAAAAAATAAGGTTGTCGATACACTGGTCAGGGGAATCGTCGACATCTTCAGGAGTCACGGGATTATCCTGAAAAAAGGTCAGGGGATACTGACATCGGCCCGTTCGATGTCCGTCACTGCAGCGGCCGGAGAATATGAAAAGATCGGGTTCGACCGTCTGATCATTGCGACAGGTTCACGGCCTCTTGAGATTCCTTCATTTCCGTTCAACTCCAAAAGGATTATATCAAGCGATGACGCCCTCCGCATTAACGAAATTCCCAAAAGCCTTCTCATCATAGGCGCCGGAGTGATAGGCTGCGAATATGCCGATATATTTAACGGACTCGGCTCCGAAGTAACAATAATCGAGAAACTCCCGCGAGCGCTCCCGGCTGAAGACGCCGAGATATCCGGACTCTTTGAACGGGAACTGAAAAAAAAGAAGATAAAGCTTTACACAAACGTTGTCGTCGAAAAAGTCGATATCATGGCCGATGGGATCCGCGTCGTACTGCCCGGCGGGAAAGAGATCGCTGCCGAGAAGGCTCTCGTTTCGGTAGGGCGGGATTTCAACACCAATGGAATCGGCATTGAGGAGGCGGGCGTGGCAAAAGGGGTATGCGGAGAAATATGCGTTAACGACGCAATGGAGACAAATGTGCCGGGCATTTACGCAGCAGGAGACGTTACGGGAGGCATAATGCTTGCTCATGTCGCCTCAATGCAGGGAATCGTCGCTGCAAGAAATATCATGGGCGGAAGGGAAAGGATCGACTATACCGCAGTACCCTCTGCGATCTTTACCTCTCCCGAGATCGCCTCGGTTGGGCTGAAGGAATATGAGGCTGCGGAAAAAGGGATAAAGGTGCGCACCGGTCATTTCCCGTTCAGGGCACTCGGCAAAGCCCACGCACTGGGAGAAATCGACGGCATGGTCAAAATAGTATCTGATCATTTATCGGACAAAGTATTGGGCGTACACATCATAGGTCCCCGCTCTTCTGATCTCATCCATGAAGCAGCCCTCGCCGTCCGGAAAGGACTTACTACAAAAGACATCTCGGAAACCATGCATGCTCACCCTACTTTTTCTGAAGCGCTGAGGGAAGCGGCTGAAGACGTTCACGGCGAAGCTATCCACATCATTAAAAGATGAACCCGGAAAATGCAATCGGTATCGGGCATATGTACGGAAAAACCTTTCACCCGGATGCGATCCGAATAAAATCCTTGAAAAGATTCGTGCCTTTAGGATATTTTTAAGGACGGTGCTATGCATGCTATGAGTTATAAAGGGCCTCATAATTGGATGTACATTTATAAGAAAATCTCCCCATCCCTTCTTTGCCAAAGAGGGGCGTTATTTCTCCCTTTGGAAAAGGGAGGCAAGGAGGGATTTTATAAATACAATATCTGTCATGCGGAGGGTATAAATGGGCGAGATTATCGATTTGATCGCAAGAGAGATTATCGATTCCAGGGGAAACCCGACTGTTGAAGCGGACGTTCTCCTCGACAGCGGAGCCACCGGCAGCGCGGCAGTTCCATCCGGCGCTTCAACCGGACAGCGGGAGGCCCTTGAACTCAGGGACGGCGGCAGCCGTTTCCACGGCAAAGGGGTTCTTAATGCGGTAAGAAACATTCATGAAGAAATTGCTCCCAGGATAATCGGCCTCAATTCGGAAGATCAGGCATATATCGATAAACTTCTCATTGAACTCGACGGCACCGAGAATAAAAACAGGCTCGGAGCGAATGCCATGCTCGGTGTCTCACTCGCCGTATGCAAAGCGAGCGCGGCCGAAGCCGGGATGCCCCTTTACAGGTATATAGGGGGGTGCAATGCAAGAGAACTCCCTGTGCCCATGATGAATATACTGAACGGCGGGGCACATGCCGATAACAATCTCGACATACAGGAATTCATGATTGTGCCGGCGGGGCTGAATGATTTTGCCGGCGCGCTGAGAGCGGGATCGGAGGTTTTCCACTCCCTGAAAGGATTGCTCAAAAAAAAGGGCCTCAATACCGCGGTAGGCGATGAGGGCGGTTTTGCGCCGGATTTATCAAGTCATGAGGAAGCCATCTCCCTCATACTGGAGGCTGTGGAATCCTCGGGGTATACCCCCGGGAAAGACATTTATCTTGCCCTCGATGTCGCCGCATCGGAGTTCTGCGAAAACGGCGCGTATTCATTCGGAGACAAGTCGTTATCTTCGGAGGAAATGATCTCCTACTATGAAAAAATCCTTTCCGTTTTTCCGATCCTTTCGATAGAGGACGGCCTTTCCGAAAACGACTGGGAGGGATGGAAGGCCCTCTCACAGAGACTCGGCAGGAGAGTGCAACTGGTCGCAGACGATATATTCGTCACTAACACCAGGATAATAAAAAAGGGGATCACGGAGGGGATAGCAAACTCGGTGCTCATCAAACTGAACCAGATAGGCACGCTGACGGAAACGCTGGATGCGATAGAGATTACGAAAAAGGCAAAATATACGGCAGTCATTTCGCACAGGTCGGGAGAGACGGAAGATACGACTATAGCAGATCTTGCAGTCGCCTGTAATACCGGTTTTATAAAGACGGGTTCGCTCGCCAGAAGCGAACGGGTTGCGAAGTACAACAGGCTTTTAAGGATAGAAGAGGAATTAGCGGACTCTGCAGTGTACAAGGGCAGAGAAGCGTTCTATAATCTATTGTAATGAGTATTCCGGTCAACCAGTTAAGAAAACAGGTGACTTCCGAAACAAGAAAGAGGAAGCTGATATTCTTTACTATTATCCTCCTGAGCTTTCTCTACCTCCTGATAAACCTTATCTTTGGTGATATGGGTCTGCTGCAGTACAAAGAACTTTATACCAAAAAGGCCCGCATGGAGGCGCAGGTTGAACGGATACAGCAGGAAAACAGACAGATCAAGTCGGAGATAAAGCTGCTCAAAGAAGAACCCTTCTATCGGGAAAAACATGCAAGAGAGGACTTTGGATTAGCCAAACCGGACGAGTATATCTTCCAGTATGACAGATAGTCCTCTCTATATCTCCATCCTCTGGCATATGCACCAGCCATATTATAAGGACCCGGGGACAGGCCTCTACAAACTCCCATGGGTGAGACTTCATGGCACAAAAGACTATCTCGACATGCTGGAGATACTCGTTGAATTTCCCGATATAAAGCAGACGTTCAACTTCACCCCTTCTCTTCTCGAACAGATCACAGACTACGCCGAGGATAACGCCCGGGATAAATACCTCGAGCTCAGCCTGAAGAGGGCTGCAGACCTGACTATGGATGAAAAGGTTTTCCTCCTCGAAAATTTCTTCCTTGCGAACTGGGACAACATGATAAGGACGTTCCCGCGTTATTATGAACTTCTCGCAAAAAGGGGGACACATATCGTAAAGAGCTCTCTTGGCCGTATCGCGCGGTACTTCAGCGACGGAGAATATCTCGATCTCCAGGTCCTGTTCAACCTCTGCTGGATAGATCCCCTCTTCCGTGAGAGGGATCCTTTTCTGACAATGCTTGTCGAAAAGGGAAGAGACTACTCGGAAGAAGACAAGCAGATGCTCATTGCAACACAGGTTGCTCTTTTAAAGAAAATAATTCCCCGGTACCGCGGGATGGTCATGAAAGGGCAGATTGAACTTTCTGTCTCGCCTTTTTATCACCCTATTCTTCCTTTGCTTTGCGATACTAATTCCGCAAGGATCGCAATGCCTGAAGTGAACCTGCCGCATAAGAGATTCTCTCACCCCGAAGACGCGGAAAAGCAGATCATGATGGGGATAGAGTATTTTGAAAAACTTTTCGGACACAGGCCCGCCGGCATGTGGCCTTCCGAAGGTTCTGTCAGTGAAGAGGTAGTAAGGCTCGCAGCCCGTGCAGGAATACAATGGGTCGGAACCGACGAGGATATCCTTTCGGCTTCCCTCGGGAGAAGACTGCGGGATGACTCACGAAACTTGATCGATCCCGCCGTCCTGTATAAACCTTATCTCTTCGAAAATGTCTCTATCATCTTCAGGGACCATTACCTTTCCGACCTCATCGGCTTCGTCTATTCGGGATGGGACGCAAAAAAGGCAGCCGGAGACCTGCTGAACAAATTCGTTCATGCATGGTCTTCACTCCCCGGGAACAAACCTGCCCTTCTCTCCGTCATCCTGGACGGTGAAAACGCCTGGGAGTATTATAAGAATGACGGCGGGGACTTTCTCAGGTATCTCTATGAAGGATTGTCAAAAGACGACAGGTTGAAAGCAGTGACCGTCTCCGAATACCTGAACGGACATGACAAAGGAGAACCGCTGAAAAGCCTCCATGCGGGGTCATGGATATATGCAAACTACGGAGTGTGGATAGGGCATGAGGAAGACAACAGGGCATGGGATTATCTTTCCGAGACCAGGGAAGAACTTGAGCTCTGCCGGAAAACGCATCCCGAAAAGGACTTTTCAGAGGCTTTCAAAGCGTTATTTATCGCTGAAGGAAGCGACTGGAACTGGTGGTATGGCGACGACCATGAGACCGAAAACCAGAAGGATTTCGACGAACTTTTCAGGTCAAACCTCATGAAAGTCTACAGAGAAATGGGGAAGGAGATTCCGGAATATCTTTTCATTCCCGTCCTGAGAGAAGACCGGAGCGTTTCGCCGGCGGTCGGCATCAGGGGTTTTATAGACCCGAAAATCGACGGGACCGTCACAAACTATTATGAATGGTATCAGGCCGCTCATATGGACATCAGGAAATCAGGCGGGAGCATGCACAAGGCAGAGAGTATTCTCTCAAACCTTTATTACGGTTTTAACAAAGATACCTTTTTCCTGAGATTGGACCCTGCTGTCGCTTTTGACACTCTTACCGATGACACCAGGTTTTTTATCCATCTCGTTAGGCCGTCAGAGCTGAAGGTCGACATCACCATCCGGCCCTTTGTAAAAGCCGCGCTCCTGAGAAAAATAAACGGCGAATGGGAAAGGATTAAAGACCTGCCTGATGTGGCATTGCAGGACATCTTTGAACTGGGGCTGCCGTTCGCTGATTTGCAGGCGCGCGAAAATGATGAGATTAACCTCTTTATATCCGTCACAAAAAACGGGGGAGAGATGGAGCGGTGCCCGTGGAGAGGATATATTTCTCTTACGGTACCGACGCCCGACTTCGAGGCGATGATGTGGCTCTGAGCTCAAATACTCTATCCCCAACTTATAATTTTTGATAATCCGTCCAAGAGATGAAAGCTCTGATACAGCGGGTCAGTGAAGCAAGCGTCGAAATGGAAGGGACTATATTCTCCCGCATCGGCAAGGGCCTCCTCGTATTCCTGGGCGTCGGAAAAGGCGATACGGGAGCAGACATCGCCTACCTCGTCAGGAAAGTATCGGGCTTGAGGATATTCGAAGACGACAGCAGGAAAATGAATCTCTCCGTACGGGATATTAAGGGAGAGGTGCTTGTGGTGTCACAGTTTACGCTTGCCGCAGACTGCAGGAAGGGCAACCGCCCTTCGTTCGATTCCGCCGAAAGACCCGACGCAGCAAAGGAGATGTACATCCGGTTTATAGACGGATTGAAAGCGGACGGGATACAGGTCGCTTCAGGTGACTTCGGTGCATTCATGAAAGTACAGATGATCAATGACGGGCCGGTGACGATAATGCTTGATTCCAGAACATAATATTTCCTTAATCCAAAAAATACATGTACACATAAGAGAGAGAGGGCATATGTGCAGAAAAAGCTTTCATATCGCCTTTTTTAAGACATAGGCATACCAAGTGTACCTTATACGTTTTCATGCAAAACAAGGGGGTTACATATATTGCCAAATTGCGATTCTGAAAGGTTTTTCTGTGCATATGCCTGATACCGACTGGATTTTCCGGTTTAAATAGCCGCTGTCTTTCCGATAAGGACGGAGCAGTCGGCAACGCTGAGGATGTACCTGGATATGCTGCCTACCACACCTCTGAATCCGCCCATGCCTTTGCTGCCGACTACAATGATGTCCGCATTTAATTCCCTTGCAGCAGTCAATATCTCATCCGAAGGGTCGCCGGTTCTTGTCAGTTTTTCGATATGAGGGAATTTATTATCCAGATATTCAGCGGCCTGCCCAATAATCCTTTGAGATTCCTG
>DCVG01000085.1:0-18904 GCA_002328665.1 Nitrospiraceae bacterium UBA2194 | reverse complement strand
CCGTGAAACGGCATCAATGTCAGGGTTTCTCCGGCCTTCCGTGCATAATCGGAACCGTCCGTTGCAAAGAGAATCTTAATGTTCCCTGTTGATTTTCCCTGGGGAGGTTTAATAACGAGTACCGGTTTTGGAGAACTGATGGAAACGGATTTTGTAACACTGCCGATAATGCGTGATTTAATGTCCTTCAGTCTTTTCGGCCCCATAATGATTATGTCGCAGTTCGAACCGACCGCTGCGTCAACGATACATTTATCAGGATATCCGTTCATCAATATAGTGTTCATCCGGACAGGAACAGATTTTAAGATGTTCAGGGCAGAGTCGATTATTTTAGGCGCGATCAGTTGTTTGGTTTCCCTGATCTTTTCATAATAATAGTCCTCTTTATCCTGAAAGGGGTCGTCACTGATAACGTGAAGAACGTAAATTTCATCGTTGTCTGACAACTGAAGTCTTCTTAGAAATGAAACTGAAGCTTCAGAATATTCCGAACCGTCTGTGGGGAGCAATATTTTCATAGAGCATACTCAGATTTTGTCCAGCGCCTGCTTCAGATCGGCCGTCAGGTCATCCACGTCCTCCAGACCGAGCGCGATACGCACCAGGTTGTCCACCATTCCGATCGAGTGGCGGTATTCCTCGGGATAATCGAAGAACGACATCGTCGCCATCTGCGTCACGAGGCTTTCGGTGCCGCCGAGGCTGGGCGTGATAAGGAACAGCTCCAGAGAATCAATGAACTTGCGCGTTTCCCTGTCACCGCCCTTGACCAGGAAGGTGATCACGCTGCCGGACCCGCGCATCTGCCGGCTCGCAATACGGTAGTCGGGGTGCGACTCCAGGCCCGGGTACCAGATCTTCTCGATCTTCGGATGCGATTCCAGCATCCGGGCGATGGTCAGACCTGCGCGGTTGTGATGCTCCATGCGCAGAGCAAAGGTCTTCAGTCCCCGTTCAAGCAGGAAACAGGTAAACGGCCCGGGGGTGGCGCCGATCATCCTCTGAATGCGGTTAAGGTCGTTCAGGAGGTCGTGTTTTCCAAGGGTGACTCCGGCAAGCAGATCGTTGTGTCCTCCGAGATACTTTGTGGCGGAGTGGATGACTATATCTACTCCCAGCTCCAGCGGCTTTATATTGAAAGGCGTTGCTAAAGTGGCATCGATTATGCACATCACACGGTGCTTCTTCGCAACCTTTACCACCGCCGGGATGTCCAGAACACGCAGGTATGGATTTGTCGGGGATTCGGTAAAGATGATATTGGTGTTCGGCCGGATTGCGCCGGCAATTGCCTCGGCGGTGGGGTCTACCAGTGAAACCTCTATGCCGAACTCGGCCAGCAGACTCGTGGCAAAGTCCCGTGTCTGCCGGTAACAGTCGTTGGTGAAGACGATGTGGCTGTTGCGCCGCATGTAAGCCAGCAATGTCATGATCACCGCGCTCATGCCGCTGGAGAAAAGCAGGGCCCGCTCCGCGCCTTCGATGGCTGCAAGCTTCCGCTCGCATTCCTGCTGGGTCGGGTTGCCGTAGCGGCCATATTCATGTTCGCGCAGTACGCGGCCGTCTCTCTTGGCCTTCATGAACTCCAGCACCTCGGCAGTGGAATCGAAGTAGTAGTTGGAGGTCTGGACGATCGGCGTAGAGACGGCATAATGAGCTTTTTGACTACGGCCCAGGCCGTGTATGGCGAGTGTGGCCGGTTTCCAGTCGCTGGTTTTTGACGATTTTTTAGACATCGGTTTCCTCCTCTTCTGCAAAGCTTGCTGGAGAGCTTCCTTAACCGCATCCACACGGGGAGGCAGCTCGATCGGTTTATTGACAAAGTGGCTGGGAAAGTCCAGCTTTTCCTCATGGTAGCGAACCTTGAAGTCGGTGAACTTCAGCCCATGCGCTGTGGAGATGACCACAACACGCTCTGATTTATCGATCTTGCCTGCTGCAAGCAGTTTGATCAGCACCGCGAGCGCTACACCGGTATGCGGATCGTTGAACATGCCAGTGGTGTCTCCGAGTGCGGCTGCGTCCGCCAGTTCCTGCTCGGTGGCTTGCTCCACGATGCCGTTGAACTGTTTCAGTATGCGCACGGCCTTCTCTATGCTCACGGGGTTGCCGATCTGGATGGCACTCGCAAGCGTCTTCTGTGCCTGGACCGGCTCGAAAGTCTCGAAGTTTTTCAGATACGAACGGTAAAGCGGGTTGGCTCGCTCTGCCTGGGCAACAACGATGCGAGGCAGCCTGGAAATCAGGCCGAGTTCGCGCATCATAAGCAGCCCTCCCCCAAGGGCGGATACGTTCCCGAGGTTGCCGCCGGGGATGATGATCACATCGGGTATTTCCCAGTCGAACTGCTGGACAATCTCAATGCCGACTGTTTTCTGTCCCTCGATACGCAGAGAGTTCATGGAATTTGCCAGGTATATCGTCTCGTCTTTGGTGATTTCCTGCACTATGCTCATGCATCCGTCGAAATCCGTATCCAGAGACAGAACCAGCGCTCCGTTGGAGATAGGCTGAATGAGCTGAGCCACCGAGATCTTGCCCCTCGGCAGCAGCACTGCGGACTGGATGCCTGCTGCAGCACAGTAAACCGCCAGGGCAGCGGAGGTGTCGCCGGTGGACGCACAGACGACCGCCTTGATCGGCGCACCCTCGCTGATCATCTGCTTGACCTGTGACACGAGCACTGTCATACCGAGGTCCTTGAAGGAGCCGCTGTGCGAGTTGCCGCAGAGTTTAACCCAGAGGTTTTCGACGCCGAGCATTTTGCCGAACCGCTCGGCCCAGAACAGATTGGTGCCGCCCTCGTAAAGAGAGACGATGTTCTCGTTGTCGATCTGCGGCAGGACCCATTCCTTCTTGCCCCACACGCCGGAGCCGTACGGCCACTGCGTGGACTTGTACCTGTCTTCGAATAGCTTCATCCACTCCCCGGCATCGAGGCCGGAAAGGGCATGGAGGTCATGCTGCACTTCCAGCAGCGATCCGCACGTCTTGCAGCGATAGATGACCGAGTTGAGCGGATACTGCGCGCCGCACTGCCGGTTAATGCATTGAAACCATGCTCGATATGGCATAGATATTATTCCCCAATTTTCAGCCTTGATTATACCACAGCACCCATGGATAAAATGATATTGAAGTATAACCGTTTTCCCCGGATTACTTAAAACATCGACATTCCCCCGGCCATAGATTACAATATTCTGTAACAGGGGATAAGAGCCATCTGAAAAAGGGGGTAATTTAAACCGTGAAGATTGATTTTACAAAAGACCAATATGAGGATCTGGTTAAGCTGGTTTATCTAGGTGTCTGGATAATCAACTCCCACCGCACCGACGACATCGTGGAGAAATACGAGGAGCTCGAACAATATCTTCTGTCTTTTTCCGGAGATTCCGGTACTGAGAGATTTGTCGAATTTGACGCAGAACACGACAGTTTTTTCCCGTCAGGGGCGTTTGAGGAAGATGAGGATATAGAGCGCTACAGGGAAGAATATGACGAATATACTTTTTGGGATGAGCTCATTTACAGACTGGCAAGGCGTGACCTGATAAGGACTTACGGTGAAGCCGCCGTATTCACCATGACTGCGGATGAATTGATCGATAAAGAACAGCCGTTCATTGAAAAGTATGAAGACGAATTCGAAAAGAACGGGATCGATAACCTTGAGGTAAAGGAGAAAGCCGGCTTTATGTTCTTTGAGAAAAAAGGAAACGCCTGAAGCGCAGGAACCCGATGATTGTCCTGCTGTTGTAATCTTTAATCCGGTGAGAGCCTGATCTGTCTCATCATCCTGTCCTTATTCCGATTTTTCCGGACCCTTTGCCGTAAAAAAATTCATGAGAAATTCCGCGTCTTTCGGAGGCAAATCAAACTTCAGACATGCCTCGCCGATTAACTTGGAAAGGCCGGCTCCGGGATTTTCGAGACGTTCATCGGATATCCACTTGACTGCCCTTCTCAGTTGTTCGCCCTCAGGGAGAATGCTCATAGATTTTCCTCCAAAAACTTCATTCAAGGTCTGGCGCGGAAACCCTGGGAAAAGATATCCCTTATAAAGCCATTAGAACCATCACCATCTGGCGGCCTTCCATCTTCGGCTGTATCTCCACTTTTGCGATGTCCGCCAGTTCGGTTACAAGCCTGTTCAGAACCCTGGCCCCCAGTTCCTGGCGGTTCAATTCCCGGCCTTTGAAACGGATAGTCACCTTAACCTTGTCACCGTGCTCTATAAACTTCCGTGCATTGCGCTTCTTGAATTCGTAATCGTGGGTATCGATCAACGGCCGCATCCTGATTTCCTTGAGGGTTTGCGCCGCCTGTTTTTTCCTGGACTTCTGAAGTTTCTTGTCATTGTCGAACTTGAACTTCCGGTAGTCCATGATCTTGCAAACCGGCGGATCAGCATCCGGACTGACTTCCACAAGGTCCAGATCCCGTTCCCCTGCCAACTTCAATGCCGATTCGATATCCATGATGCCGATTTGTCCCTCATCGCCGATAACCCGCACCTGTTTGGCTTTAATCAGCCTGATCTGGTTGTTTATACGGGTATGATCAACGACCCTGCCAGGCAATACTCGTCTTTGATTAGCTATTGTTTATGTCTCCTTCTGGATACGCATTTCTGCGACAGACACCCATCCCCCGAGGACTGCAATATCCGTGGCAGCACTGAAGATGTCAACAGGAAAAAAACCTGATCAAAATCTTCTGAATTTCTGAGCCTTCGCCCTTTTTTTGCGCGCTTCGGCCCTTTTTCGTTTTTCCTTTACCGAAGGCTTTTCATAGGAACTTCTCGTCTTGATTTCTTTGAGAAGACCATCAAGCTGAACTTTGCGTTTCAGGGTTTTGATAGCTTTTTCTATATCGTTGCCGACTACTCTTATCTCTATAATAACTTATCTCCTATCTCTTCCGTACCCTGATCCCCGTCCTTGTCCATAACCGCCCCTGGCTCCGCCGAAACCTCGCTTTTCCCTCGGCTGCTGGGGTCTGGCCTCGTTGACGATCAAAGCACGTTCCATGAATTTTTTTCCGTTTAATTGTTCTATGGCTTTTTTAGCATCTCCTTCGGATGACATTTCAACAAAGCCAAAACCCTTGGAACGACCTGTGTCCGCATCGGTGATTATTTTCACCGATGCAACCTCTCCAATACTCGAAAAGAGCTCTCCGAGATCCTCCTCTGTCGCATTGAAAGAGATGCTTCCTACATACAGTTTTTTGCCCATAATTTAACCCCGCTTGATAAAATAAGAAGTCCTCCAGGTCAGTACTTAAAGCCCTGAGGCTACTCTAACTGTAACTACTATAACATATTTCGCAGCTTAAAATAGCAAGCGTAAAAATTGTTATTGAGGGTGCATGCATGCGACCTTCAAAAAATGACATTGTAATACCAGAAATAGATTTCGTGTTTGATGGGAGGCAGCTTTTTTTTAGAAAGGAATGAAAAAGCTATATCCCTTGACAAACTTCTTAAAAGTCCTTGCAACCATGTTTAACGAGTCTTCATCCAGGCTGACAAGGCAAAATTTTCTATAAAGCCTCTTGCCCGGGATGGTCAGGATTTTTATCGTTCCTTCCTTCATCATTTTGAAAATAGTCCATTTTGACACAAAAGAGATGCCCAATCCCGCCTGTACCATCTCGACCAACAGCTCCGGATCGCCGAGAGTCATTGTTATTTTCAGTTCCTGCAAATCTATTTTCATAGCGCGCAGGAATTCATCAATAATTTCTCTCGTGCCTGATCCTGCTTCAGGCATTATGAATGGCTGTAAAATAAGATCCTGCGGAGTAATACTCTTTTTCTTTGTCAGAGGGTTGTCATCGGATGCTATCAGAACTATCTCGTCGTCTGCAATTTCTTCGGCACTGATTTTCTCGTCTCTTACTCTGCCTTCGATCATTCCCAGGTCGATCTTTCCCTGGTAAAGCTCGGCCATTACACTCTCTGTATTCGAGACGGAGAGATTAAGGCGGGCCTCAGGATAGGTCCTGGAGAAATTATAAAAGACCTGAGGCAGCAGATAGGTTGCCGCGGTTGCGCTTGCCCCTATAGAGAGAACGCCCTTGATTTTGCCGACAAGGTGATGCATGTCGCTCTCCATAACCCTGTATGCCGAGAGTACACTCTTTGCATGTTCATAAAGAATTCTCCCCGCAGATGTCGGTATGACTTTTTTCCCTCCTCTCCTGATAAACAACTTCACTCCAAACTCATCTTCGATGTTTTTTATGAGGTGGCTAATAGCGGATTGCGTCATGAATTTTGCTTCTGCCGCCTTTGAGAAACTTTGCATCTCAACGACAAGACAAAATGCTCTGAGCCTGTGGTCTTCCATAATAATTCCTATAATTCAGTATATGCGTTCTGTCAATTTTAAATTTTTATAGAGACCTTGTCAACAAATCATGAAAGCACAGCATCTTCAGGGTTTCTGCCGCTATCGAAACTCTTAGTACCCGCAATGATTGCAGTAATTCTTACATATAGCGGCTGGTTTGTCACTGCATATATCGGGGGAGAAATAAGAACCGTGCTCGGCATAATGCTGTCATTCTACACAATGGGAAAAGAAGAGCTTATTGATACCGCCAGGATTATGAGCGGCCTTGCACTTGCGTTGATGTGAACAATTCGTTCGTCGTAACGAGCAAACTGCTCGTAATTGATTTCACGATTGGTCATTCTATCAAGTCAGCAGAGCATGTCATCATTTTAGGTCATCATAAAAAAGGGACTGCCGGTAACATGCAGATATTTCATGCTTTCCATGAAATTAATGCATTTGACTATGCAGGCTTGAAGGAGTTATCAAATAACAAGACTGTCAACCAAATGGGGAGTGGGAAAGCTGAAGCTAATCCTTTTTTTGGTGGGTCCTTTCGGCACATGCGACAATGGCCTTTAAGTTCAAAACTTGGATTACCCCATTACTGGCGAGGCGGCGTATGGAGGGAATAAACGATGAGAATTAGGAAACTTCGGCGATTGGCAGCGCTTCCGGATGTACCATCCCGCTTCAGGGGTATCATCATCTTTCAGTGTCTTCTTCTAACAGCATTAATAGCGGCAAGCCCCGATATATGCCTCCCGCAGGCAGAAGATACTGGAATATACCAGCTTGGGGAGGTTGTGGTTTCAGAGGCGAAACCGGCCGTAGAATCGGCGGGCACGGTCAGGGAGATTACAGCCGAAGACATTCAAAACAGGGGTGCGAGGAGTCTCGATGAAGCAATAATCTGGGCAGCCTTAATTTTTCCGCCGTCCATGAAAAGGTTGACTTCTTCCTCGGCGGTAGCCTTCTCGACAGGAATGGATTTCGTCTCTCAGATGATTTTGACAAAACACCCGTAGAAAATGGAGGCATCCGGGACGATAATAAGGGGAGTTATCTCGTTGGAGCCTATTACGATATCCATGAGAATACCCGGGTAAAGGGCTCTTTTGCAAGGAAGATACGGTTTCCTGATCGATGTAGATGATTATATTGAATTTATTGAGACTGTAAGCGATAGATTTGTAAACTTCGCTGAATATCAATTTAAGGGTGTTGAATTGACTGCAGAGAATCGATACCTGGAGAACCTTTTGTTAAGGGCAGGCTACACATACGTATATACAAAAGATAAGTCCCCGAACACCGAAAGAGACGAACTCCAGTACAGGCCTAAGCATACAGTCACATTCGAGAGTAAATATTCCTTCAATTTTGGTCTTTCAGCATACATGAACGTTATTGTATGTGGCCGACCAGGTTTTCTATTCAAGGACAACCCCTGTCGAAAAGAAAAGCTTGAATGATTATACAGTGGTCAATCTGAAACTCGATCAGGAGCTGCTTAAAGGACGGCTGCGTCTCTATCTCGGTGCAGACAACCTTTTTGATGAGGATTATGAACAAAGCTATGGATTCCCCCAGGCAGGACGGTTTATATATGGAGGGATACAGGTTGCGCTTTGATTGGGATAAGGTAGTGCCTTTGACATTAAAACTGGTTTAAAAGGAGATTAGCTATGAAGAACAGATTCGCTATCGTCTGTATTTGTCTGCTTGTTATTGGATTCGGGATAAATGAGGTAAAGGCCGCACAGAAGGAGAAGACAAAAAAAGTAATCTATAACGCTGCGGGGGAGGTTCAGTCCTATTACACCTATCAGTACAATGACTTCGGAAAGGATAAGAAGCTTCACTTCACTCCATCGGATAAACTGATGTCCTATTTCACGTACGATTACGATACTGAAGGGAAGCGGCTGAAAAAGACGGAATTCGACGCTTCAGACAAGGCGGTTGGATATACAACTTATGAGTATGACAACAAGGGCGTGAGAACGGAAAAAGCATTTACGGCGACGGCAAATTGCGCTCGATCTATGTTTATGAATACGATGCAGCTGGCAAGAGGGCGAAAAGGAACAAGTATGCACCTGAAAAGGTTCTTGACTCTTATGTGATTTATGCCTATGATTCAAAGGGAAAGGTTCTGAAAAAGACAGAATATGACAGCACAGGGGCAATTACTTCTTACACTGTAAATGACTATGACAGCGCTGGTAAAAAGGCGAAAAAAACAGAATATACGTCTGACAATAAGATGAAGCAGTACACTATATATCATTATTAGTTTTTCAGTCAGATCTCGCTGGATACAATAGAAATAGGTTCTGTTAAGAGGAGTTTTTCGGATGAGTCTGAGGATAGAAGGACCGGGGGTACATAAGTTTAAGGCTCTTCAGATGTCTCTTGCGATTCATGTTGCAGTTCTTATCATCCTCATTGGAGCGGGCAGTTCCTTGAAGCCTGCGGACAGGTTACTGGTCGTGGACTTCCGTATGGAAGACTCACCCGATGGCGGAGACAGGACCTTTGCAGCCTCTGAAGTCAAATTTCACAAGGATATAGGACAAAAAGCTGGCACAACGAAAGAGACCCAGAGGAAGCAGAAAGATCAGGAGTCGACCAACCAGGTGCAAAGACAGGAAGTGCCGTTTCATACAACTCCGGAGATTCTGGAAACATCGGTATCAGAAAAACCCCAGGTATTATCCCAAATTAACCCGGATGCGACATCCGCCGGTTCTGTGAAAAGCGTTGTCATATCTCGCGGGTTAAATAGTATCGCCCTGGGATCTGCGGGCTCGTCGGATTTTTCAGCCGGCGTAAAAGACACAATAACGACCGCATACGGCGGCGGTTCGGGCGGCCAAAGTCGACTGAAAGGGAAGTATCTCAGAAGGAACTTTTCCTATATAAGGGACAGGATTCAAAAAAGGATTATCTATCCACCCCTCGCAAGGAGAATGGGGTGGGAGGGAAATGTTACAGTTTCCTTCATTATCGTCTCCGACGGACGCGTTAATGAGATAAAGGTAAAGGAAAGTTCGGGAAAAGATGTACTCGATAAAAGCGCAGTTGAGACAATTATAGCTGCGTCACCCTTTCCGGCGCCGCCCATTGAGGCCCAGATAATAATACCGATACTCTACAGGCTCAATTAATTCATGAATAATTACCGCTGTCATTGACCCGAAAAGAGATTTATTAGTAATCTCCCCCAGCCCCTCTTTAGAAAAGAGGGGAGATACCTCCCTTTTTTAAAGGGAGGCAAGGAGGGATTACTAATTTTCATATTCCTTTGTGAGCCAAAGGCTCATGTTGATTCTTGAGAAAGAGGAGGTCATAATGCCGAAAGAGAAAACAAAGCTTGTCATAGCCTCGACGACGAGCACGCAGAATTCGGGACTTTTCGATATCCTAATCCCTGCCTATGAAAAATCCACAAAATATGATGTGAAGGTGGAAATAATCGCTGTAGGTACCGGGAAGGCAATCCGCATAGCCAAGAAAGGCGAAGCCGACATGCTCTTTGTGCATGACCCCTTCCGTGAGGAAAAGCTTGTTGCCGAAGGCTATGGTGTAAACAGAAGACCTGTGATGCACAACGATTTTGTCATCATCGGCCCTCCTAAAGATCCCGCACGGACAGGAAAGGTGAGAACAGCCGCGGAAGCCTTTGAGGAAATCGCGGAGGGCGGCGCACCTTTTATATCCAGGGGGGATGATTCAGGTACGAACATTCGGGAACTGGACATCTGGGATGACGCAGGCATCAACCCCAGGGGCAAGGGATGGTACTTTGAAGCCGGGGCGAACATGGGGGATACATTGATGATCGCATCCAAGAAAAGGGCATATACACTTTCCGATATGGGGACATTCCTTAAATATGAGCCGAAAATCGGACTGAAGATTCTTTTCAAGGGCGGCAATATCCTTAAGAACTTTTATAGTGTGATTGCCGTCAACCCCGATGAATTTCCGAATACCCGATACAGGGAGGCAATGGACTTTATTGCCTATGTCACTTCTCCGGAAGGACAACGCCTGATCGCAAACTACAAGAAGCATGGTGTCAACCTCTTCTACCCGGACGCTCTGCCTTCGGTGATGGGTGGCAAGAAATAGCAGATCTCATTACAGGAGATAATTAGTCCGTCCATAAAGTCGGCTCTTTGTCATTCCGGACTTGATCCGGAATCCAGAAGCTATTGGACTTACTGGATTCCCGCCTTCGCGGGAATCGACATGAGCTGTTGGCTCACAAAGGAGCATGAAAATTAGTAATCCCTCCTTGCCTCCCTTGAAAAAAGGGAGGTATCTCCCCTCTTTTCTAAAGGGGTTGGGGGAGATTACTAATAAATCTATTTTCGGGTCAATGACGCTTTTTATAAATCTCTTAGTTTATGGACAAATTCTGATTAGTCTGTCCACTAATGTTTATTTATTCGCCCTTCCCTGCCCTTATGCCTGTTCCCGGCAAATATGAATTTAATTCATATTTCTAATGAATAAAATGAGTTTGCCTTTCTTATGAGGGGGGTCGTATCCTTTAATCAACACGCTGGAGGCACACACGCGTCCCGCCGGGATTGCTGAAGCGACGAACGCTAAGGAAGTATGAAGATTAGCTCAAGCGACCAAGCTCGCAAGTCAATAAAAAAAGGAGGAAAGGGCATGAAAAGGATAGCACTGTTTCTTGTATTTCTTGCTGTGATTGGGAGTTATCCTGCAGTCAATGCATCAGTCGAAAAAGAGATCATCTGCGCATCGACAACAAGCACTGAGAACTCAGGGCTGTTTGGTTACATTTTACCCGTGTTTGAGAAAAAGACCGGAATAAAGGTCAAAGTTGTTGCTCGCGGCACGGGAGCCGCCATCGAAATGGGCAAGCGGGGCGATGCAGACGTTGTCTTCGTTCATGCTAAAGAACAGGAACTAAAGGCCGTCGAAGAAGGGTACTTCGTTGACCGTCACGACGTGATGTACAACGATTTTGTCATTATTGGCCCTCTGGGTGATCCCGCAAAGATAAAAGGGATCAAATCTGCATCCGAAGCATTTCGGAAAATTGCAGAGGGGGGATATATCTTTGTTTCAAGAGGAGACAACTCAGGGACAAACGTAAAGGAACTGGCTATATGGAAGAAAATCGGTATTGACCCGAAAGGGCAGAAATGGTATCTCGAAGTAGGTCAGGGTATGGAAAAGACCCAGAGGATCGCCAACGAAAAGCGGGCACATACCCTCACAGACAGGGGCACCTGGCTCGCGACAAAAGACAAGGACAAGCTGGAGATGATAATTGTCCTCGAAGGAGACCCCATCTTATTTAATCAGTATGGGGTGATGCCGGTGAATCCTCAAAAACACGCGCATGTCAAATACAAAGAGTCTATGGAATTTGTCAACTGGCTCATCTCAAAGGAAGGACAGCAGGCTATCGCATCTTTCAAGGATAAAAACGGTAATCAATTATTCATTCCCAATGCGAAATAACATAGGAGGACGTAACTGATGAAGAAGTTGAGTGTGTTCTTGGCGGCCGTTATTTTTGCCATGAGTGTATGGGTATTTCCCGTTGAGGCAGCAGACCCGGGCGAGATTGAACAGCTTAAAAGACAGATGGAAAGATTAATCGAAGAGCAGACTATCCTGAAAAAGAAGATAGAAGAATTGGACAAGACACAGGCTGAGACTCAGACCATGGCTGTCGAGGTGGAAAAAAAGATTGTAGAGACAGAGAAGAAAGGATTACAGGCAGGATATGATAAGGGTTTTTATGTGAAGACACCCGATGGAAATTTTCTCTTAAAGACAAACCTCTTTCTCCAGTTCCGTTATACCTTTCTTGATTTTGACAGGGAAATTAATGCCAACGATGAGAACTGGAGCAACTTCTTCGTAAGGCGCGCAAGGGTCTTTTTCAGTGGAAATGCGCCCAACAAAGACTGGACATATTTTTTTCACATTCAACTGGAACCGACCAGCGCTGTCAACCTGCACGACGCATACGTAACCTGGAAGAAATATCCTTATGCTCAGGTCCAGTTCGGACGTTCCAAGCTCCCTTATGGTCTCCACTTCTGGCAGTCTGCGAGTTTGCTTAATGGTATTGAACGAAGTATTCTTTCCGGCGAGACAGACCCGGACGGTAAGGAGGATACAAAAAAATGGCCTGGGGGAAATGCCAATTTCCAGGTTAGCAATGAAGACAGCGTTACAAAGTTCCCATTAGGTGGCCTTCATCTCTTCAGGTCTCAGGGAGTTCAACTTCAAGGTGACATTAATCTCTTTGACCAGGATGGATTCTTACAGTACTGGGCCGGTGTTTATAATGGCAGGAATTCAAAGGGACTCCCTAATCATGACAGCGGTCATCTCTGGGTGGGCAGAATCTCCATAAATCCCTTCGGTAAATATAATTTACTACAGCAGGGAGACATAGACTACAGTAAAACACCCAAGGCCTGTTTCCTCGTCTCAGGTTTCCACGATACAGACCGGTTAAACAAAGTTCGGAGTTCAACAGACGGGAAAGAACAATCAGTGAATTCCTATGATTATAAAGGTTCCGGATACAATCTTGCTGCCCTGTTCAGGTATAAGGGTTTTTCTGCTGACGCTGAATATGGTTATGAAAGGTTTGAACAGGACAGGGAAAGCGGTAATACATGGAATCGTTTCGGTTACAGATTTGACGCGGGTTATTTCGTAATACCGAAGAAATTTGAGGTGGCAGCAAGGTATGCGTATGTCGAACGGCTTAAAGATAATAATGCCGCCGACTCTTGTGCCTCGGGACTCGGTCTTGTGAGTGTCAATGGAGGAACTAATAACGCCGTTGAGGATAACCTGCAGGAATACACAGTTGGTCTTAACTATTACTTTTATGGCCACAACCTGAAACTCTTTGTGGATTATAGTTATCTGACGAGGGAACTTAGTCCGGTTCCCGGCTCCGCTGTTTCCGTTGATGACCAGCATGACAACAGGTACAGGGCGATGATGCAGTTCTACTTCTGAGAAAGACCGGGGCGAACGGCCTTACCGTTCGCCTCATTCAGTTCGCTATCCCCATACATAGTGCGGCATAAAAATATGCAAATATTTGTTTATAATAAAACCAATTTATGGATTCAATTATAGAAGGTTTTTTAAAGGCATTTTCCCTTATCTATAATCTCGACCGGGAACTGCTGGGTATAATAATCTTATCTCTGGAAGTTTCAGGAACGGCCCTTATTATATCAGCGATCATAGGCGTTCCGGCAGGTGCTGTTTTAGGTTTAAAGAAATTTCCAGGCAGGGGCTTTATCATCAGCCTTATGAATACCTTTATGGGCCTTCCTCCTGTGGTTGTCGGCCTTTTCGTCTATCTCCTCCTTTCACGAAGAGGTCCGCTCGGTTTTATGGGTCTGCTCTATACGTCATCAGCAATGATTACAGCACAGACGATTCTTGCTTTGCCCATCGTCATCTCCCTTTGCCAGTCTGCCATTGTCAGTGTCAAGCCGATAATACGGCAGGCTGCCGTTACTCTCGGAGCCACTCCCTATCAGGCAGCAATAACCATTATCAGGGAAGCAAGATACGGAATCCTCTCAGGAATCATTGCAGGACTTGGAAGGGCAATGGGAGAGGTCGGTGCGATACTTATTGTCGGCGGAAATATTGCAGGTTATACTAGGGTTATGACAACAACTATTGCCCTTGAAACAGATAAGGGGAACTTTGAACTTGCCCTTGCGCTCGGGATAATCCTTTTGATTATTTCGTTGCTTATCAATATCGTTTTACATCTTATTCAGAGAAAGGGGATGATAACAACAGAGAGATGAGTCTTGAACTAAGAGTTGCAAATATTTCCAATAGTTATGACGGCAACCGTGTATTGAAAGATTGTTCCTTTTCTTTTCATGACAGAGGTATATATGTATTGACCGGACCAAACGGCAGCGGCAAGTCGACTTTTCTGAGAATATGTGCACTCCTCGAAAAACCCGATAAGGGTGAGGTCGGTTTCCTTGAAGATGGTATACCTTTACATGAGAATATTCAGTTGCAACGGCGGATAACACTTCTTCTTCCGAAAATAGGCGTCTTCAATACAACTGTATTTAAAAATGTTGCCTATGGCCTTAAGATAAGGGGTTTTAGGGGAAGTATTATAGAAGACAGAGTTGATAAGGCATTGGATTTTGTCGGTCTTATCCACAAGAAACAGCAAAAGGCACTCACACTCTCAAGCGGCGAAACCCAGAGACTGGGCATTGCGAGAGCCCTGGTTACCGAGCCGGAAATATTCTTCCTCGACGAGCCCACCGCGTCGATCGACCATAAAAACACGGAAATTGTCGAGGACATCATTTTAAAAATGAAAAAGGACAGGCGATCAATAGTCATTATGACCACCCATGATATCGCCCAGGCAGAGCGGCTTGCGGACAGACTGCTGGTTATGCAGGACGGGAAATTATCCGAAAAGTCTTTTTGTCTCCCCGGATAAAATATCACTATCTTCTCCAGAACCGGGGGACAAGCAGTATCAAGACTGTGTATACCTCGAGTCTGCCGGTCAACATACAGAATATCAGTATCCATTTTCCCGCAAACGGAATAGAGGAATAATTATCCGCAGGACCTGCTTCACCCAGCGCGGGTCCCACATTGCAGACTGCTGATATAACTGTTGTAGCGGAGGTAATCATATCGACGCCGACAGCAGCCATGCAGGCGATTGCAACGGCAGTCACCCCCAGAAAGAGAAAAACAAACCCCCATATGCTTCCAAGCACCTCTTTGTCCAGATATTTATCATTAAGCCTGACAATCGTCACTGCCCGGGGATGGATGAGCTGATATATCTCCCGGTAGCTCTGTTTGATCATCAGAAGAACCCTGACCTGTTTGATACCGCCGCCGGTTGAACCTATCATACCTCCGAAAAACATGGCAATCACAAGCATAATCTGCGCAAAGGACGACCACTTCTCAAAATCCGCGGTCGCGTATCCCGTAGTAGTCATTATGGACGTCACCTGAAAAAAAGCATAACGGAAAGAATCTTCGACAGAGGCATAGGATGACTTCCAAAGGTTTAACGTTACCATGACTGTGGCCATTGCAGTGATAAGAAGATAGAATTTGAATTCACTGCTCTGCCATAATCTTGACACCTTACCTTTGATAACATAGAAGTATATGGAATAATTGACTCCTGCAAGGAACATGAATATACCGGTAACATATTCGATGTAAGCGCTCCTGAAATGTCCCACACTTGCGTTCTTTGTGGAAAATCCTCCTGTAGCCATTGTCGTAAAGGCATGGCAGCAGGCATCAAAGAGGTTCATGCCGCCAAACAGCAGCAACAACATGTTCAGAACCGTTAACCCCACATAGATGAACCAAAGAGATTTGGCAGTATCGAGGATTCTCGGCCTCAATTTATCGAGGCTGATTTCGGGGACCTCAGCCTTAAAAAGCTGCATACCGCCTGTACCGAGAAGCGGCAGGATAGCGAGCGCCAGAACTATTATGCCCATACCGCCGATCCATTGGGTCATGCTCCTCCAGAACAGTATTCCTTTCGGAAGCGCTTCAATGTCATTCAGGACAGAGGCGCCCGTTGTCGTAAAGCCGGCCATGGATTCAAAATATGCATCTGTGAAGGAATCGAATCCAGCGGTAAACATATAGGGAATTGCCCCGAATAAAGACATTGCAAGCCACGTCACCGTAACGATGACGAATGCCTCACGATGCCTGATATCCTCCCGCCGGGTTTGTCGCGTAAGGGAAAACAGTGCGATTCCCGCAGCAAGTGTTATCAGGAATGATGTGATAAGATGGATTCCGTCCGGTTGTCTGTAGACAAAAGAGACAATCACAGGGAAGATCATAAAAAAAGACACGAATAAGAGAGTAATTCCCACTATGTTCAGTATTAACCGGAAATTCATATCTGACCAGTTTGTCACATAAGGATTTTTTCGACGTCTTTAATCGATTCCCTGAGCGTGAAAATGATTAACCGGTCGCCTTCTCCCACCATATCCGCACCTGAAGGGATAATCACTTCGTCGCCTTTTATGATCGCTCCGATGATTGAAGCTCTCGGTTGGGCCTCATCAAGGGTTTTTCCCACGAGAGGGGAAGTTTTACCAATTCTCGCTTCCATTACCTCTGCTTTGTCTCCGGCAATCGCTGTCAAGGAGAGGATATCTCCTCTCCTTACATAACGGAGTATGGTACTTGCCGTAATCAGGCGGGGACTTAAAACGGCCTGCAGGCCGAGACTATGGGCAAGTGGCATATAATCCGTCCTGTTGACGATGGCGATAGTCTTTTTGGCGCCAAGCTTTTTGGCAAGAAGAGCTGCCATAATATTCAGTTCGTCATTATTCGAGACAGCCAAAAAAGCATCCATATTACTGACATTTTCCTCCATGAGTAATTGCTGGTCTGCGCCGTCGCCATGGAGTATCAGGGCTTTCTTCAGGTTCTTGCTGAGGAATTTACACCGCTCAGCGTCTTTTTCGATAATTTTCACATCAGATTTGAGTTCCAGGACAGATGTGGCATAATACCCTATCCTTCCTCCGCCAAGCAGCATAATCTTTTTTGCAGGTTTTGCATGCACTCCGAGTAGGGCTATGGTCTCTTCAATCTCTCCTCTCTTTACCGGTATATAGATGATATCTCCTACTTTGACAACGTCTTTCCCTGAAGGGATGATCGTCCTGTCCCCTCTTTCTATGATGCCTATGAGGAACTTCTTCTTTTTTGAAAGGTTGAGACTCTTTAAGGGCTTGCCGATTATGGGAGCATCCCCGGGCACCTTAAACCCTATAACCTTTATGGCGCCGTCCTCAAAATCTTCCACGTCCGTCGCCAGTGGAACTTCGAGGAGTCTCGTGATAGCCTTCGCAACCTCAAGCTCCGGATTGATTGCAGGATCTATATCGAGATTCTCCCTGCCCAGCAACCTCTCATTCTTGAAATACTCCGGATTCCGTATGCGCGCAATCTTGCGGGGCACATTGAAAACCTTGGCAAGGAGACAGGCTATCATATTGATCTCGTCCCGATCCGTAACAGCAAGCAGGATATCAGCCTTGCCCGCTTCCGCCTCCTGCAGGGTTGAAGGATCACCGCCTTCACCCTCTATGACAGCTACATCAAGTTCCTCGATAATACGCTTTATCTTGTTTCTGTCCCTGTCAATGACAACGACATCTATGGCTTCAAGTGAAAGGTATTTTGCGATCTGATAGCCTACTTCACCGGCTCCGACGATGATCACACGCATAGCAGATTATAGCACAATTTCTGACAGCGCATGCCTTGTAAAACAGCTTTTTCAAAGGCTATAATCCGTAAGTGAACCCGCTTGAGCAGAAGATAATCGAGAAGATCAAAAGAGAGGGCCCGATAACCTTCGAGAGTTTTATGGAGATGGCCCTTTACGAACCGGGACTCGGTTATTATTCTTCTGAAAATACGGAAATCGGAAAAGCGGGTGATTTCTATACAAGCCAGCACCTCCACCCGGTATTCGGCGCCATGATCGGAAAACAGTTCGAGGAGATGCACCGTGTACTCGGGATGCCCCGGGATTTTACGGTTGTCGAGTTCGGCGCAGGAGCCGGCCTCATGTGCCTCGATATTATGAACTACCTGAACAAGAGGGAACTCTTTCATTCTTTGAAATATGTCATCGTGGAACGCAGTCCGTTCATGCAGGAGAGGCAAAGAAAACTGCTGAACGCCTACATGGATAAAATTACATGGGTATCGGAACCAGGTCAACTGAGTACTGTCAGGGGCTGTATCTTTTCGAACGAACTCCTCGACGCCTTTCCCGTGCATCTCGTCGAGATGAACGCTCAACTGAAAGAAATATACGTTGCCGCCGAGGGCTTGGAAATAAGAGAAATAAAAGGCCCGCCCAGCACAGACGCCATCGACGGTTACATGAAAGAATTCTCCATACGGCTTGCGGAAGGATACAGGACTGAAGTCAACCTCAGGATCAGGGACTGGCTGCAGTCGGTCAATGACATATTGCCGGAGGGTTTTGTCCTCACAATCGACTACGGTTATCCTGCATGGGATTATTACAGCGAGGACAGGAACAGGGGCACATTGCTCTGCTATCACAGGCACCAGGTCAATGAAAACCCTTACCAAAACATCGGGGCGCAGGACATCACAGCGCATGTCAATTTCAGTTCCGTAAAGAAATGGGGAGAAGATATGGGCCTAAAGACCATCGGGTTCTGCAGGCAGGGCACTTATCTAATATCCCTCGGCATAGACGAAATGATCGGCGAACTATATTCGGACTCGTCCGATTATCTCTTCGAGGTCGCAAAGATAAAGCGCCTGATCTTTCCGGGCACAATCGGTGAAACACATAAAGTCATGATCCAGTACAAGGGGAAGGGAAAGCCCGAACTCAGGGGCTTTTCAATGAAAAACCAGGCAGACGGGCTGTGATAAGAGTCTGTTTATAAACTATAAAACCCCCTCACCCT
>DCVG01000022.1 GCA_002328665.1 Nitrospiraceae bacterium UBA2194 | reverse complement strand
GGGCATGATACAGTACAAGAAACAAGACCCTTATTCCTTCTTCCTCTGTGACAGCTAAGGTTAAAGCTCTGAACCCTCCGGGAAGTTCATCGAGACGCTAATTTTTAGCTTGACTTTTATTATACACTATTATACACTTTGTATAATTATGAAGATAGAACTCAGTCAAAAACAGGCAGATGCAATCCGTTATGTACGAAACTGGCTTATGAATAAGGGCAAAACTCCATCTGTGCGTGAGTTGATGACAGCACTTGGATATAAATCCCCCAGATCGGCTGCTATAATTATTGAGGAATTGATTCGGAAAGGTATTTTGAAAAAGCGTTCAAATGGAGATTTGCAATTAATTAAAGATATTGATGCAGATTCAGTCCATGCCCGGACTGTCGATATTCCTTTAGTTGGTATGGTAACCTGTGGAGTGCCTATTTTTGCCCAAGAAAATATTGAAGGATTTATTCCTGTATCTGTTTCCCTTGCAAAGCCCGGGTTTAAATATTTCCTGCTCAGGGCTAAGGGCGATTCTATGAATCAAGCTGGGATCGACGAAGGAGATTTAATACTCGTTCGCCAGCAATCAGTGGCAAAAAATGGTGATATAGTTGTGGCATTAATTGACAATGACGCAATTGTAAAAGAGTTTCAACATCATAAGAATTGTGTTGTTTTGATGCCAAAGTCGAATAATAAAAAACATAAGCCGATTATACTGACTGAAAATTTTCAGGTTCAAGGAGTGGTTGTAACAACAATTCCAAACTTGGAGGTTTGAATATGGCTAAGAAAACAGTTGATTTCAATAGAACAAGAATAGGGAAGTTGCCAAACAACAAACCGGTCGTTTACAAAATCCTTACAGAAGGCGGAAAAAATAATTATACCGGAATAGCTCAAAGGGGCCGAGTTCAAGAAAGAATAGCCGAACATCTATCTAATGTCAAAGATTATGTTCCGGGCTCTAAGGTTCAAATTGAGCAGATGCAGAGCATCGAATCGGCAAGGGGGAAAGAATCCAGAATTATCTTAAGAAGTGACCCTAAGTATAATAAGCAGGGTAAATAATTTTGTCCGCCATTAACCAGAATCGGATAAGGAGCAGTTTAAAGCTGCCCGCTAAAAAACCACTATTTTCATCGCCATAGCCGGAGAATGGATTGAGCATGCAGCTAAAAATACCAATAATGGAAAACGAGATGATAGACGTTAGGAGACGGAATGTTCTTTTATCTCCTAAGTTCGGCGGGTCATGTGATATCGATTCGAAGCCTTATCTTAAGGAATTGGGAATTGAAATCATCGAGAGACGTCAACCTATACAATTCACATCAAACTTCGGTGAACATGTACACAGATGGGCCCCATATATTCAAGGTTTTTCTTCTTCTTTTGTGCAATCAATACTCGATCAGTATAAAAATGATTATGAATCACCAATAATACTTGATCCCTTTGCAGGCTGCGGGACGGTACTTACTCAAAGCAAGCTAAATGGCTATGTATCTATAGGAACTGAATTAAATCCCCTGATTAAATTTATTGCTGACACTAAAGTCAATTCATGGGATGTTGATCCTAAATTATTAATGCAGACATTTCTAATTATTCCGAAAAATTTAAGATCTTCTGCTCCTGCATTTCTTAAATCAGAAAATCATTTTAATAAAAGGGTATTAAACAATCTTGAATTTCTAAAAGGTGGAATCGACTCTATTCCTGCAAAAACAGAAAGTCAAATTAAGATAAAAAATCTGCTTTTGCTTGCATTTTCCTCAATATTAATCGACTGTAGCAACCTTAAAAGAACACCATGTCTTGGATATTGGAAAGACAAAAAAGTTGCAAATGATGCTCCATGGGAACTTATGAATCAGAAGGTTAATGATATTTGCAATGACCTGATAGTCCTCCAGAGCAAATACAGGAAAAATATCCGGGTAAAAAGCAATGTTGTTCTCGCCAACGCTATGGAATTCAAGCATGACCACTTTTTTGATCTTGTTATTACTTCACCTCCATATATGAATGGTCTTGATTATGTTATGAATTACAAGATTGAAATGGGCTGGCTTGGGTTCACAAAAGAATCAAAGGATGCAAAAAAAGTTAAGGATAGTCTTGTCGTCTGTGACAATGTTTCAAAAGGTCTTATTCGTGAATTTTCACAGGCCAATTCAAAATATACAAGCAAGTGGATCGAAAATATAAAAGCTGATATCTCGACAAATATTGAAAGAAGAGGAAATTATCGACGATCGGATATGCCATATATTGTTCACAAGTATTTTGATGATATGCAAAAGGTTATGAAAATGGTGACTAAATCTCTGCGACATAATGGTCGTTTCATCTTAGTTGTTGGAGATAGTCTTATCGCTGATGTCTATGTGCCAACAGATTTGATATTGGCAAGAATCGGCACTGAGCTTGGTTTGTCAATTGAGAAAATTGAAAGAGCGAGAAACAGACATTCTGGACAAATAAGGAATTATAGACTTAGAGAGACAATAATTACTTTAAAGAAAACTTCAAATAGAATGAGAAATAATGGAAGATAAATTCGGATATCATCAAGATCTCAAAAATGGCGACAGTATAATAAGGGCGAGAACAACTGCAAACCTTCGCTCATGGGATATTCCAAGATCATTACGCGCTCTTGAGGTTTTGAATAAGGAATGGGGAAATCTTGAATTTCCTGGTATTTATATCCTTTTCGATTCCGCTGGGAAAAAAGTATACATCGGGGAAGCAAAAGATGTCCATAACAGGCTTAAAACTCATCTGACTTCTCCCGAAGATAAAATAAAGGGCTGGAATAGAGCTGTTATCATCAACGATGGCAGAGCTGCAATGCAGTCCGATTTTAATGACTCTGTCATAAGAAGATCAGTAGAACTATACCTAATCGCCTTATTTAAAGCCAATCGATTCACAGTAGTTGCGCAAGGAGAACCACAAAAACAAAACCCTCTTCAGAAATCGCTTTTCCATGCATTTATAGAGGAGTTCAATTTTTTACTGATGAAGAAGAATATTATTACAAAACTTATCGAAAAACCGGGACAGGAAGAAATCCTTAAAGATGATTTAAAAAAAATTTTAGAGAAAAATGGATATAAGCTTGATGAATGGGGTGCATATGAAGCGAAGATAAATGGAGCTAAAGTTTATATCAGACCCGGAAGTAAGAAACAAAAGGGTTGGCAGATTACTTTCAGAGACAAATTCAAAAAAACTTTACAAAAAGGTGAGGGCTCTCTACTTGTGCCGAGAGATGGCATTCTATTGATACCTTTTCGAGAAATTCAAAAAGTCATTACTGAGGATTCCAAATACAAACAGAATACTATTGATATCTATATCAATTTCAAGGAAGACATAATCGAGTTAATTTACAGGGATGGAACGATAGACGTGACTAAATTCAAGTTGATAAAATAAATAAAGCAAGACCGTAGCTCTACTGCCGGCTGACTTTTTTCTCCCAGTCCCAGGCGGTTTTGATTATATATTCGAGGTCGTCGTGCCGGGGTGTCCAGCCGAGTTCTTTTCTGAGTTTTGAGGAGTCGGCGATAAGGGTCGGCGGGTCGCCCGGTCTTCTGGCTGTCTCGATGACCTGAAAATTAATGCCAGTCACTTTCCTGACAGTATCAACCACCTCTTTTACAGAGTAGCCGTGGCCGTAGCCGCAGTTGAAAATATTGCTGCTCCCGCCTGACGCAAGGTATTCGAGCGCAAGGATATGGGCATCGGAAAGGTCGTCGACATGGATGTAATCACGTATGCAGGTCCCGTCATGGGTGGGATAGTCCGTCCCGAATATATCGAGATGACTTTTCCTGCCGAGAGCTGTTCTCAGGGACACCGTTATAAGATGGGTGGCGTCTTCCCTGGCCTGACCTATCCTTGACAGGGGGTCTGCTCCGGCAACGTTAAAATATCTGAGAGACACATAATTAAAATCACTCGATGCCGCTGCGTCTCGCAGCATATGTTCGACCATCACCTTAGATGAACCATAAGGGTTTATGGGGAGTAACGGCGTATCTTCCGTTACCGGTACTTTTTGCGGAATTCCATATACGGCTGCCGTCGAGGAGAAGATGAATCTCTTTACTTCATGCTCCAGGCATACTTCGACAAGGTTGAGCGCGTTTACAAAATTATTCCTGTAGTATCTTAAGGGCTCTCTTACGGACTCATCGACTACAATCAATGCAGCCATGTGTATGACGGCATCAGGTTTCTCGTCCTGGATAACAGACTTGAGGAACTCTTTATCGGCGAGGTCTCCTTTTATCAGCCTGCCGTGAAGCACTGCCCATTCATGACCGTAGGAGAGATTGTCATAGACAAGAATATCGTATCCCTTTTCGCCGAGGGCCTTTACGATATGGCTTCCGATATACCCTGCTCCGCCTGTGACGAGAACTTTCATGGTCTTTATATCTTATTCCCGCTTATAAAATAAAAATGAGAAGGATCAGGCATTACCTTTTCACTTCTCATCAGTCATCCGATATGGGACTAAGTTAGCCGGACTCTTCCGGCTCTTTTTTCTCTGCTTTTTTCCCGGTTTTTTTCTCTTTTGTTTTCCTTAGTTCCTCATAATCGATAAATTCAAGAACAGCCATCGGAGCAGAGTCGTTAACCCTGTTTCTCGTATGCAAAAGTCTCAGATAACCGCCGTTCCTTCCAGCCAGCCGGGGCGCTATCTCGCTGAAGAGCTTTGAAACCGTTGCCCTGTTGGAAAGGTACGAAAAGGCAAGCCGCTTCGAATGCAGATCCCCCCTGATGCCGAGTGTGATTATTTTCTCAGCGATCTTTCTGGTCTCCTTGGCCTTGGCTACAGTGGTCTCTATCCTCTCATGCTCTATAAGAGAAGTCACCAGACCTTTCAGCAACGCTTTCCTCTGGTTTGCAGTTCTGCCGAATAATCTTCCGTCAACTCTGTGTCGCATTTTGCTCAACACCTCCACTCTGTAAAACCACTTCTCTGTTGAGAGCGTCAAGGTCAACTCTCATGCCGAGACGGAGCCCCATCCCGTTCAATATCTCTTTAATCTCGTTCAGTGACTTGCGGCCGAAGTTCTTCGTCCTTAACATCTCCTGTTCGGACTTCTGCACAAGGTCGGCAATGGTCTTTATGTTCGCGTTCTTGAGACAATTGTAAGATCTCACGGACAGTTCCAGTTCCTCAACGCTTTTCAGGAGATTGCTGTTGAATACAGGCTCTTCATTTATGGAATGCTCCGAATCACCCAGTTCCGCCGACATAATCTCCTCGTCCTCTTCCTCCTCTTCCAGAACGAACAGCTTCATATGCTCAATTACGATTGAAGCTGCCTGCGAGACAGCCTTTTCAGGGGTGATACCGCCGTCGGTCCATATCTCCATTATCAGTCTGTCATAATCCGTTGCCCTTCCGACCCTTGTTTTTTCGACGATAAAATTCACTTTCTTTATAGGGGTAAATACGGAATCCACGGCTATCATATTGACAGGGAGGTCCTCTTCCTTGTTCAGCTCCGCAGAGATATATCCCTTCCCTTTCCTTATGTACATCTCGGCTTCGAACGAGGCGTCCTTGTCCAGGGTCGCAATGACCTGCTGGGGGTTGAGAATCTCGAAGGACGCATCCCTGTGAATGTCTTCACCCGTCACACTCCTGGGCCCTTTCACCTTAATGGTCGCAATCCTCGTTCCGTTCGTAAAAAGCTTGAATCTGAGTTTTTTGATGTTCAGTATTACATCGACGACATCTTCTTTAACGCCTTTAATCGTCGAAAACTCGTGAAGGGCGCCCGGTATCTTTACAGCGGTCACCGCCGCACCTTCGATTGAGGAAAGCAAAACCCTCCTTAGCGAACTTCCCAATGTGGTACCGAAACCACGTTCTAAAGGCTCAGCCACAAGTTTGCCGTACATATCAGTCAGAGTCTCTTCGTCAAACCTGATCATTTCAGGAAGCTGAAAGCCTACTTTCTTCAGGTCCATAATGCCTCCTCACATTGATTCCAATAACCGGCCCTACGATAACGCCGGCCTTCACTGCGAGAAAAAACCTGCGCATCGCGTTTGGTTATTATCATAAATAAATTATTCAATACGCCCAATCGCAACAACTACGAAAAAGCTATTCTTACTTGGAATAGAGTTCTATTATGAGCTGTTCCTGAACAGGAAGCTGTATTTCGTCACGCGATGGAATATGCGAAACTTTTCCCCTGAAATTTGGTGAGTCGACTTCCACCCACCCCGGGATGCCCCTGTGCTCGCCCTTGGCGAGACTGTCCGCTATTTCAGGCATGTCCCTGCTTACTTCCTTAACCTCGACCACATCCCCTCCCTTAACGGAATATGAAGGAAGGTTCACTTCTTTCCCGTTCACCATAATATGGCCGTGTCCGATAATCTGTCTCGCCCTCCGCCGGTTGGGTGCAAATCCCATGCGAAACACGATCGTATCGAGGCGGCTCTCTATGAGCTGCAGGAGAACCTCTCCTGTAATGCCTTTCTTCCTCTCCGCCTCATAAAAGTACCTCCTGAACTGTTTCTCCAGAAGTCCGTACATTTTTCTGACTTTCTGTTTTTCCCTGAGCTGGATTCCATAATCGGACAACTTTCTGAAGCCCTGTCCATGCTGGCCGGGCGGATATTTTCTTCTCTCAACAGCGCACTTCTCCGTATAACACCTGTCGCCCTTCAGAAAGAGTTTTTCTCCCTCTCTCCGGCAAATCCTGCATAAAGCTCCTATATATCTTGCCACGTTACACCCTCCTCCTCTTTGGAGGTCTGCATCCATTGTGGGGAACAGGGGTCACATCTTTTATCAGATTAATCTCCAGACCCGCTGCCTGGAGCGCACGGATAGCAGACTCCCTCCCGGCGCCCGGACCCTTCACAAAGATATCAACCTGCTTCATGCCGAAATCCATTGCCTTCTTTGCCGCATTCGAAGCCGCTATCTGGGCGGCATATGGAGTTCCCTTTCGCGACCCCTTAAACCCCAGGTTCCCGGCACTCGCCCAAGTAATAACATCTCCGTTCGGATCTGTAATCGTAACGATCGTATTATTAAATGTCGCCTGGATGTGGGCTGCGCCATACAAAATGCTTTTCTTCTCTTTCTTCGAGCCTTTTTTCCTTTGAGCCATTCCCTATGCCTCTTTCTTTTTACCCATAACCGCTTTTCTTGGACCCTTACGCGTCCGGGCGTTTGTTTTTGTTCTCTGGCCTCTCAGAGGAAGTCCTGAACGGTGTCTCTGCCCCCTGTAGCTTCCGATATCCACGAGCCTCTTTACCGCCATGGATATATCCCTCCTCAGATCTCCCTCCACCCGGTAATCTCTCTCAAGCACATTCCTTATTTTTACGATCTCTTCATTCGTAAGGTCTTTGACCCTGGTATCGGGACTGATCCGGGTTTCCGACAATATCTTGCCTGAAAGAGTCCTTCCGATGCCGAAAATCCTCGTCAAGCCTATTTCTACACGCTCATTTTTTGGTAAATCGACTCCAGCAATTCTTGCCAATTTATTCCCCCTTCAACCGGTTCGGAGCATCACTCTTGCGTATGTTAACTGCTTTTATGCCTTTGAGCAATTACCCCTGCCTCTGTTTGTGCCTCGGGTTTTCGCAAATTACCCTGATGGCGCCTTTCCTCTTTACCAGCTTGCATTTAGCACATATGGGTCTGACCGATGACCGGACTTTCATGTTTACCTCTTTTCCCTCTATTTAAATCTGTATGTTATTCTTCCCTTTGTAAGGTCGTACGGCGACAGTTCAACAGTAACCCTGTCGCCCGGCAGGATCTTGATAAAGTGCATCCTCATTTTCCCGGACACATATGCAAGAATGACCTGACCGTTCTCGAGCTCGACCTTAAACATCGCATTAGGGAGTGTCTCTATGATTTTCCCTTCAACTTCTATATTGTCTTCTTTCGGCATTAGCTAAATAATATAATCTTTTTAACCAATTTTAGTCAAGATTCTCGGCTCATCCGAAGTAACAAGGATCGTGTGCTCGAAGTGAGCCGACAACCCGCCATCCAGAGTAACGGCAGTCCAGCCGTCCTCCAGAACAGTCACTTCATATCCGCCCTCGTTTACCATAGGTTCTATTGCCAGTGTCATACCTGATCTGAGCCTCGGGCCACGGCCGGGTGTGCCGAAATTTGGTACCTGCGGGTCCTCATGCAACTCCCTGCCGATGCCGTGCCCTACAAAGGCCCTTACGACCGAAAAACCGTTCTCCTCTATGTGCTTTTGAATTGCGCATGAGATGTCGGTAAGCCTCTTTTCGGGCCTCGCATTCGCTATCCCCTTATAGAGGGATTCTTCGGTTATTTTAAGCAACTTTTCCGCCTTCTCATCTATTCCGCCGACAGGAAAGGTATACGCGGCATCACCATAAAATCCGTCTTTATAGGCGCCGAGGTCTACCCCTATAATATCTCCTTCTTTCAATACTCTGTCCGAAGGGATACCATGAATAACCTCGTTGTTCAGGGACGCACAGATACTCGCAGGGAATCCCCTGTAACCCTTGAACGCCGGAAGCGCATTCTGCGACCGTATATAGCCGTCTGCAAACCGGTCTATTTCTTTCGTTGTTATTCCCGGCTTCACCATCTCTCCCATCCGATCAAGCGTCTTTGCAACAATGAGACACGCCCGGGCCATTTTTTCTATCTCTTCTGCAGACTTTAATATGATCATATGTCCGGATATTCAGCATTTTAAAATCATTATCTGAAATGCCTTCTGTTTATTTTCTCCCCTTGATCCTGCCCTTTTTGAGGAAGCCTTCGTATGAACGGGTAAGCAGGTGTGATTCGATCTGTGAGACCGTATCCAGGGAAACGCCGACGGCGATGAGCAGAGAAGTACCTCCGAAATAGAACGGCACATTAAATCTTGATATGAGAATTTCAGGAATTATACAGACGACAGCCAGGTAAACAGCCCCTACAAAGGTCAACCGCGATAAGACTCTGTATATATATTCCGACGTCTTCTGTCCGGGTCTTATCCCCGGAATGTACCCGCCGTACTTCTTCAGGTTATCGGCGATATCAACAGGATTGAAGATAATGGCAGTATAAAAATATGCAAAGAAAAATATCATGCCGACATACAGCATTGTGTAAAGCACGGTGCCGGGAGAAAGCTGTCTTGCAAGAGCCTGCACCCACGGTATCGCTATAAAACCCGCCACAGTTGCAGGAAACATGATAATGGATGAGGCGAATATCGGCGGTATCACGCCCGAGGTATTTATTTTCAGAGGCAGATGAGTCGACTGTCCTCCGTAGATTTTCCGCCCGACCACACGCTTGGCATATTGCACCGGTAACTTCCTCTGCCCCCGTTCGATCAATACTATTGCTCCTACGACGGCTACCATCATAACAACTAGGAAAATAACAAAAAATATGGATAGTTCTCCGGCCTGCACCAGCCGCACAGTGCTTATTATTGCCTGCGGAAACCTTGCAACTATTCCTGCAAATATTATAAGCGATATACCGTTACCGATGCCCCTCTCGGTAATCTGTTCTCCCAGCCACATGATAAAGGCAGTGCCTGAAGTAAGTGTAAGCATTGTCATCAACCTGAAAGACCAGCCCGGGTTCTGAACAAATGCTCCGCCTGCCATTCCTTCGAGGCCTGCAGCGATGCCGAACGACTGAATCGCGCTGATGACAACAGTGCCGTATCTTGTATACTTAACGATCTTTTTTCTGCCTGCCTCGCCCTCTTTTGCAAGTTTTCCGATGGCCGGGATTACAACGGTGAGCAACTGGAAGATAATCGATGCACTGATATAAGGCATAATCCCGAGGGCAAAAATCGTAACCCTTGACAAGGCTCCGCCGGAAAACATATCAAAAAAGCCCATGAGTGCCCCACCCCTTTCAAGGAGGAACCTGCTTAATTCTTCTCCGTTAATCCCGGGGGTCGGGATGTGGGCGCCTATCCTGTATACGACGAGGAGGGCGAGAGTAAACAATACCCTGCTTTTAAGTTCCGGGATCTTAAAGATATTCTGGAAGCTCGAGAGAATGCCCAACTTTTTATAGCACCTCTGCCTTACCGCCTGCTGCAGAAATCTTTGCCAGAGCAGAAGCGCTGAAGGCATCTGCCTGTATGGTCAACGGCCTGAGGATCTCACCTTCGCCAAGAATTTTCAGACCATTCTTCAGGTCTTTTATGACTCCCTTTTCGATGAGTATTTCCGGAGTTATGGTGTCGACTCCCTCTATCTTACCGATGTCCCCCAAGTTTATGATTGCATACTCTATCTTAAAGCGGTTTTTAAACCCCCGCTTCGGGATCCTTCGCTGCAAAGGCATCTGTCCGCCTTCAAAGCCCGCTCCTTTAGTTCCGCCGGAACGGGCCTTCTGGCCCTTATGACCCTTGCACGAAGTCTTGCCATGGCCCGAGCCGATTCCCCGCCCCACTCTCTTGTTCTTTTTTCTGCTTCCTTCAGCAGGTTTCAAATCTCCCAGCCTCATGACGCCTCCTGGGACTCTTCTTCGGCTTTCCCTCTAAGTTTCATGACGGAGTCGGGGTCCTTCAGGCTTGCAAGCCCGTTTAAAGTTGCCTTAACGGAATTAAAAGGATTATGACTCCGGATTGATTTTGCAACAACGTTTTGAACACCACCGACTTCCAGCACAGCTCTCACAGCGCCGCCCGCGATAATGCCCGTTCCCTTAACCGCAGGGTTTATCACAATTGTACCCGAGCCGAATCTCCCTATAATCCTGTGGGGGATTGTGCCTTCCTTAAGCGGGAATTTCAGGAGCGACTTCTTGGCCTGTTCAACCGCCTTTCTGATGGCCTCCGGAACTTCCGCAGCCTTTCCCTTTCCCATACCGACTCTTCCGTCTCCGTCTCCGACTACAACAAGCGCTGTAAAGGAAAATCGTCTTCCGCCTTTCACCACTTTCGCAACCCTGTTGATGTAAACTACCTTATCTTTTAAATTCAGCCCTTCCGGATCAATTTTCTCCACATAACCTCCTAAAACTCCAACCCTGCTTCCCTTGTTGACTCTGCCAATGCCTTAATACTGCCGTGGTAGAGATAGCCGCTCCTGTCAAATACGATCTTCCTGATCCCTTTTGCCAACGCCCGCCGGGCAATCAGTTCTCCGACTAATTTTGCCGTCTTGATATTCCCCTTGTGCAGCGTATCGCTTTGAACTTCCTTGTCCAGACTCGAAGCGGCAACAACGGTGAGACCCGCTGAGTCGTCTATGATCTGCGCGTATATATGGTTAAGACTACGGTAAACCGACAACCTTAACCTGTCGGGAGTCCCGAAGACTTTTTTCCTGATGCGCGTATGGCGTCTCCGCTTACCCTCTTTCTTGTTTTCAGCCAACCCAACCTCCTGATTCTATTATTCGCAACCCGTGATTTGATCTTCCTGTATCGCGTAACAGACTACGGGCTGCGTATCTATTTTTTGCCTGCCTTTCCGACCTTCAGTTTCAACCTCTCTCCCGAGTACCTGATGCCCTTACCTTTGTATGCATCCGGTAATCTCAGGGATTTCAGGCTGGCCGCCACCTGTCCTATCTGCTGCTTGTCGATCCCCGTAAGTGTTATCTGCGTCTGCTTTTGGTCGACCGACGCCTTGATTCCATCGGGAAGCAGAAACTCGACAGGATGGGAATAACCCAATGAGAGGACAATTTTGCCGCCTGAGACCTGAGCCCTGTAACCGACACCGACTATATCGAGCACTTTCTGGTATCCTTGAGAAACACCCGCCACCATATTGGATATTATGCTCCTCGCAAGGCCGTGAAGCGCCTTTTCAAGCTTTGTATCTCCCGATCTCTCAACCGAAACAACGCCGTCGTTTACAGATACCTTTACTCTGTCGGGCCAGTTCCAGCTCAACTCGCCTTTGGGGCCCTTGACATAAATTATTCCGTCTTTTATATCAACGGAAACCTTTTCAGGTATTCCCACTGGTTTTCTACCGATGCGTGACATATCGACTATTCTCCTTTACCACACATAACAGATGACTTCCCCGCCTACACCTGACCGCCTGCAGACACTGTCACTCAACACCCCTTTCGAAGTCGTCAGGATTGCAACGCCGAGACCGCCCATCACTTTAGGGATTTCTTCACTCCCGACGTACACTCTCCGGCCGGGTTTGCTGATCCTCCTGAGTCCTGATATGACACTTTCGTGGTCCGTATATTTCGGGATGACTCTCAGGATACCCTGCCTTCTGTCCTTCAATATCTTGTACGCCCTGATAAACCCCTCTTCCTTCAATATCTTGGCAATCTCCAGCTTAATCTTCGAAATCGGGATATCAACCTTTTCAGCCTTGATCTGTATGGCGTTCCTTATCCTTGTAAGCATATCTGCAATTGGATCCGTCAGCATTCCTTACCTCCAGATGGTCATAGACTACCAGCTTGCCTTTGTTACTCCGGGTATCTGCCCTTCGAGCGCAAGTGTTCTGAAACATATTCTGCACATCCCATACTTGCGCAGATACGCCCTGGGCCTTCCGCACAGCTTGCACCTGTTATAGGCTCTCACCCTGAATTTCGGCGGCCTTTTCGACTTTTCGATCATACAAACTTTTGCCATTCATAACTCCATTTTTTAGTTATTAGTTGTCGGTTTTAATTGTCAGTTCCTAAACGGACTTAAAACAGACAACTGACAACTAAAACTGTTTTAATTCCTGAACGGCATCCCCATATACCGCAAAAGCGCTTTACTCTCCTTATCCGTCTTTGCGGTCGTGCAGAATACGATGTCCAGGCCGTGAACCATTTCGACTTTATCATAATCTATCTCCGGGAAGATAAACTGCTCTTTGAACCCCAGCGAATAGTTTCCACGTCCGTCGAACGACTTTCCTGAAATACCTTTGAAATCACGTATTCTCGGTAATGCAAGGCTGATGAACCTGTCGAGGAATTCATACATCATATTACCCCTTAGGGTAACCTTGCAACCTATGGGAACGCCCTTTCTTAACTTAAAGGCCGCTATCGATTTCTTGGCCTTTGTAATAACCGCCTTCTGCCCTGTTATTAAGGAAAGCTCTTTCTGCGCCGCGTCGAGCAGTTTTATATTCTGTATCGCTTCACCGAGTCCGACGTTGAGGACGATCTTCCGCACCTTGGGCACTTCCATGATATTTTTATAGGAAAATTCCTTTACCATATTGGGAATGACTTCTTTCAGGTATTTCTCCTTGAGCCTCGGCATAATTACTGGTCTATAACCTCCCTGCATTTTTTACACATACGGACTTTCCTTCCATCCTGCGACAAGGAATTTGAAATCCTTGTCGGTTTGTTGCACTTCGGGCATATCAACATCACATTGGATATGTGGATAGGGGCTTCTTTCTCAATAATACCGCCCTGCGTATATTTCCTCGTCGGTTTCATATGCTTTTTAATCATATTAACTCTCTCGATCAAAAGCCTATCCTTCAGCGGATAGATCGACAGGACTCTTCCGCTTTTTCCTTTTTCCTTGCCTGCGATTACCCGCACACTGTCATTTTTCTTAATGCCTAAACCCATAGTTTCACCTATAATACCTCGGGAGCCAGGGATATGATTTTTGTAAATTCCTTCCACCTCAGTTCCCTTGCCACGGGACCGAAAATCCTTGTGCCCACCGGCTCACCTTGTGGATTTATAAGAACTACCGCATTCTGATCGAAACGTATATATGACCCGTCAGGCCTGCGATGTTCTTTCTTCGTACGCACTACAACGGCTTTTGCCACTGAACCCTTTTTGATATTGCTTTCCGGCAATGCCTCCTTGACGCTCACAACGACGATGTCGCCGAGTCTCGCATAACGCCTGTGGAAGCCTCCGAGCACCTTTATGCACTGCACTTTCTTTGCGCCTGAGTTGTCCGCTACATCAAGCATGCTCCTCAACTGAATCATCTTCGATCACTCCACCATAGCTCTAATCTATTACTATCCATCGTTTCTCTTTACTGAGAGGTTTTGTCTCGATAATCCTGACCGTATCGCCCACATTACACTTGTTCTGCTCATCATGGGCCTTGAATTTTGTCACCCGTTTTACGGTCTTTTTATATATAGGGTGCTGAAAAAGCCTGGTCACTGCGACAACGACTGTTTTATCCATCCTGTTGCTGATAACTTTGCCTGTATAACTCTTTTTAGCCACTTTTTTCTTCCTTCTTCGTCTTTTCAGTTTTGATTGTCAACACCTTCGCGATATCTTTTCTTACGGTCCGGATGCGCATAGGATTCTCTATCTCGCCTGTAACCTGCTGGAACCTGAGATTGAAAAGTTCTTTCCTGAGATCTTCCTCTTTCTGATTTAACTCATCGACAGTCATGGCTCTCACCGCTGATGACTTCACAGAACCTCCTCATCTCTCTTTACAAATCTCGTAGCGACCGGCAGTTTATGTGCTGCAAGACGCATGGCCTCTTTCGCCGTTGTCTCCGTCACACCCGACATTTCGTAGAGAATCCTCCCTGGTTTTACAACAGCGACCCAGTACTCCGGGGCTCCCTTTCCTTTTCCCATCCTGGTTTCAGCCGGCTTCTTGGTGATTGGCTTATCCGGAAAAACCCTGATCCAGACCTTGCATCCCCTCTTGGCATGCCTGGTAATCGCTATCCTGGCCGCCTCAATCTGCTGGCTCGAGACCCAGCCGGGCTCCATTGCCTTCAGACCGAACTCACCGAAAGCGACAGTTGCACCTCTATAGGCCTTCCCGTCCATTCTCCCCTTTTGCATCTTCCTGAATTTGACCTTCTTGGGCATCAACATACTATCACCTAAAGTTCCTTTACTCTGCTTTCCGGCAATATGTCACCATGATACATCCACACCTTCACTCCTATGACGCCGTATGTCGTCCGGGCTCTTGCATATCCATAGTCGATATCAGCCCTGAAGGTATGGAGCGGAACCCTGCCTTCTCTGTACCATTCCGACCGCGCTATCTCCGCGCCGGCCAACCTGCCGGAGCACGATATTTTCACGCCCAGCGTGCCGAATCTGAGAGCTGAGGCAACAGACTTTTTCATCGCCCGTCTGAACGCCACCCTCTTTTCAAGCTGAAGGGCTACATTTTCGGCAACGAGTTGCGCATCCACTTCAGGCTTTCTTATCTCCTTTATATCAACCGAAACCTCTTTGCCGGTCATCTCTTTCAGGTCCTTCCTGAGCTTCTCGACCTCGGACCCTTTTTTGCCGATAATGATTCCGGGCCTTGCAGTATGGATTATCACCCTCATGTTCTGCCCGGCCCGCTCCATTTCTATTTTAGGCACCCCGGCATGAAAAAGCTTTTCCTTCAGTAACCTTCTTATTGATATATCCTCGATAAGTTGTTCAGTGTAACCCTTTTTGGAATACCATCTCGAATCCCAGGTTTTTATTATCCCGAGCCTGTTTCCTATTGGATGCGCCTTCTGACCCAAAATCTACCTCCCTCTTAACCTTCTTCTGACAAAATCAGGGTTATATGACACGTTCTCTTCCTTATTACATTCGCTCTTCCCATTGCCCTTGGTTCGACCCTCTTCATTACAGGTCCCTGGTCAACAAATGCCTGAACTATCTTCATCTCTTCCGGATTCACGGCCTTCTTCTGCTCGGCATTCGCCATCGCCGATTTCAGGACTTTTTCCACGGTCTTCGCCGCCCTGTACGGCATAAACCGCAAATATAAAGCCGCATCCCCGGCATTTTTATTCCGTATGAGGTTAACTACTCTCCGGGCCTTCCGCGGGGTAATTCTTGCATATCGCAATATCGCCTTCGTTTCCATAATAAACTCTCTTTAACCCTTAGCCGCAGACTTTTCAGATCCGGCATGGCTTCTGAATGTCCTCGTCGGTGCAAATTCACCGAGTTTATGGCCGACCATATTCTCTGTTATATATACCGGTATGAACTTTTTCCCGTTATGAACTGCAAAAGTATAGCCGATAAACTCAGGGATTATAGTAGAACGCCTTGACCAAGTCTTTATAAGTTTCTTTTCGCCGCTCTCGCTCATTACCTTCACCTTTTTCATAAGCTTTTCATCCACGAAAGGGCCTTTTTTTAACGATCTAGCCAAGTTACTTCCTCCTCTTTACGATAAACCTGTCAGTTCTCTTATTCTGTCTTGTTTTGACTCCCTCGGGTTTCCCCCAGGGCGTACACGCGGGCCTTCCGCCCGAGGCCTTGCCTTCTCCGCCTCCCAGTGGGTGGTCAATAGGATTCATGGCAACGCCCCTGACATGAGGTTTCTTGCCCAACCACCTGATCCTACCGGCTTTGCCGTATGAGATATTCTCATGATCGGGATTACTAACCTGGCCGACAGTCGCCATGCATCCCGATGGGATAAAACGCACCTCGCCGGACGCAAGCTTCACCTGCACATACTTGTCTTCCTTCGCTATCAGTTGCGCCGAAGAACCGGCGCTTCTGACAAGCTTGGCGCCTTCTCCGGGCCGGAGTTCAATATTGTGCATGAATGTCCCTAACGGCATGTCACTCAAAGGCAGGGCGTTTCCAATCTTTATTTCAGCGCCTTTCCCTGATACAATCTCTTCTCCGACACGGAGGCCGACAGGAGCTATTATATATCTTTTCTCACCGTCCCGGTAATGGAGCAATGCTATTCTCGCCGACCTGTTCGGGTCATACTCTATCGTACCGACCTTGGCAGGCACACCGATTTTGTCCCTCTTGAAATCGATAATTCTATAAGCGGTTCTGTTTCCGCCGCCTCTGTGCCAGGCCGTAACACGTCCGTAACTATTCCTTCCGCCGGTCTTCTTCAGAGATTTCAGAAGAGGTTTGTGCGGAACACCCGCCGTTATCTCAGCGAAGTCCGATACTGTCTGGAATCTCCTGCCCGGCGATGTTGGATTAAATTTCTTCATTCCCATCATGCACCTTCAACAAATTCGAGTTTTTCACCCTTCTTAAGGGTAATTATCGCCTTTTTCCTGTCAGGTCTCTTCCCGACGGATCTGCCATATCTTTTCCATTTCCCCTGCTCGTTGATCGTTGAAACCTTATCAACCTTAACCTTGAAAATTTCTTCCACTGCCTTCTTGATATCGATCTTATTGGCGCCTTTCGAGACTTCAACAAGTATCTTGTTATGAGTTTCTTTCAGAGCGCTTCCCTTTTCAGTAAACAGGGGTTTTTTGATTATCGAATATATATTTTTCATGATTCCCTGATTTCCCCCAAACGCAAAGCTGCATCTCTTGTCATGAGCATAATGCCGGATCCGATAACGTCATAGACGTTAATATCCATTGCCCGCACAACACGCACCCCCGGGATATTTCTTGCCGAAAGAGCAACCGTATCATCCTTTTCAGGCAATACGATAAGCACTCTTTTATCGCCAAGATCGAGATTCTTCAGGATGGATACCATATCTTTTGTCTTTGGTTTCTCCAAAGATAAGGTATCGATGACAACAACCTCGCCGCTCGCCAGTTTCTCCTGAATGGCGCTCATCAGGGCAAGTCTCCTGACCTTCCTGGGCAGTTTATATGAATAGTCTCTTGGCTGAGGACCGAAGATTATGCCTCCTCCCCTCCAGAGAGGAGAACGGTTGCTGCCTGATCTTGCCCTTCCCGTATGCTTCTGCTTCCACGGCTTTCTGCCGCCGCCGCTTACAAGCCCCTTTGTTTTTGTCGCATGGGTACCCTGCCTCTGGTTTGCAAGATAGTTGACCACCGCATCGTGGATGACACCCTGCCTGACGGCTGCGCCGAAAAGATCGTCACTTAGATTGATCTTTCCAACAGTAGCGTTGTTCTTGTCCTTTATCTCAATTTCCGGCATATCAACTTTCCTTTTTAATCTCGATGATGCTGCCTTTTGAGCCAGGCACCGCCCCTCTGATAAGGAGAATGTTCTGTTCCGCCTTAACATCGACTATTTCGAGATTTTTCACTGTCGCTCTCTCCGAACCCATATGTCCCGGAAGCTTCTGGTTCTTCCATACCCTCGACGGATAGGAACTTGCGCCGATGGAACCGGGTGCGCGGTTGAACATGGAGCCATGGGACCCCGGACCGCCGGAAAAGTGATGTCTCTTCATGACACCCTGAAAACCCTTTCCCTTTGAAACCCCGGAAACGGAAACGATATCCCCCTTTGCAAATCTCTCCACCGTCAGAAAATCCCCGACATTCAGTCCGGCCGCAGGATATTCCTTCAACAGCCTGAAGAATTTGACTCCCGCCTTCCTGAACATGCCGGCGACCGGCTTGTTCAGTTTCTTTTCCTTAACTTCCATGAAACCTAATTTTACGGCATCATATCCGTCTTTATCGAGAGTTTTTACCTGTACAACACAACACGGTCCCGCCTCAACAACCGTAACCGGCCAAGCCTTCCCGTCTTCCGTATATACCTGTGTCATACCAAGCTTTACGCCTAAAATACCAACCATTATTCTCTCTCCAAAATATTTATATGCCTTAATTAATTGGCGTATTTTTTAAAGAACGCCGTTTATCACAACTTGATCTCAACATCGACCCCCGCAGCAAGTTCCAATTTCATAAGGGCATCAACAGTCTGCGGAGTCGGGTCAACAATGTCTATAAGCCTTTTATGAGTTCTGATCTCGAACTGCTCACGCGATTTTTTATCTACGTGAGGCGATCTGAGAACGGTTACCCTGCTGATTCTTGTGGGCAACGGCACAGGTCCGGCTATCCTCGCGCCTGTCCTCTGCACTGTATCAACAATTTCTTTTACGGATCGGTCAAGTATCCTGTGGTCATACGCCCTTAATTTTATTCGTATCTTCTGGTTCACCTTTGTCTCACTTTTATCGTTAAACTTCCAACCATTGAATTTATTGTATGACCTCGGTAACAACACCTGCACCG
>DCVG01000063.1:12016-27528 GCA_002328665.1 Nitrospiraceae bacterium UBA2194 | reverse complement strand
AGCATAACTGAAGACGAAGAGGGGAACAAGTTATTATTCCCCCATTTTGTTTTCGAAGAACCGGTCAGGAACGAGATTTATGTTGTTGACGGCGGCGCCGGGGTAATTATTTACACATCTGATTTTTTCCCTGTTTTTACACTCACCAGGAGTGACGGAATTGAAATACCGCAGGGATTGACTGTAGACAGGGAGGGCAATCTTTATCTTGCTCAGCCGGCGACAAAGGATAATCCCAGGCACAGGATTTCGGTTTTTAATGCATGCCTTAAATGGGAGCGGGATATTTATTTTGAAGGATTTGAAGGGGCTGAATCTTTCTCACCCAACAGGCTGGCTGTGGATGAAAAAGGGAATATCTATGTAGCCGGGAATTATGTGCCGGGAGTCCTGATGCTGAACAATGAGGGCGGATTTATGGAGTCCATTGCTCCTGAGGAGAGCGGGAGAAATGTGAACGTAAACTATGTGACGATAGACCGGCTGGGAAGACTGCTTATTGTAAGCGAAGGAGAGGGCCGCGTTTATGTTTATGATGAGAACAGGAAATTTCTTTTTAAATTTGGAGAAAAGGGCGGCAGCACAGGAAAGCTGAGCCGTCCGCAGGCAGTAGCTGCAGATAATCGCACCGGCAGGATGTATGTGGTTGATTATATGCGCCACACAATTTCCGCCTATGACGAAAAGGGCAAATATCTTTATGAATTCGGCGGACTGGGCTGGGGCGAGGGCTGGTTCCAGTATCCTAAAGACATTGCGGTGGACCGGGAGGGAAGAATTTTCGTCGCGGATACATTCAATAACAGGGTTCAGGTCTTCAGGACCGCAGAGCCGGATTGAGGAGAATTCCGGTACCCGGACACTGACGTTTTGCAGTAGTCGCAGTCTCAATAATATAGCTATTGATTAAAATGTCGGTCTGGTGTCAAAATTGTTATTCACAAAAGCAGGAAAGAATTTCTGTGACAGTAATTAATCATATGCTAATAAACAGGGCGGCTTTCGGACAGTCAGAGCTGAAGGGATATGTCCCGGCGCTGCTTTTCACAATCCTGCTTTTGCTCATATTTCCCGGCTGTGCCTCCGTGAAGGACGCTGTGGAACCGCCCGGAGCTTCCCGTGGTCATATAACGGTATTCCTGACGGGCGCAGAAAAAATTTCGGCGAACATCGCCTTTGAGCTTGCTTCGATCGGCATAACGGCCGAAGACGGGACGCACAGGGAAATCATGGGTACGCCTGTTGCCGTCGACTCTAAAGATCTGGCTGGAAGGCAGGTACTGCTGTCCGAGGTTTATCTTCCTGAGGGGATGTACAAAAAACTTCATATGGAGGTCAGGGAAGCTGTACTCAAAGGGCCGGACAGGGTGGCGCGGCTTGCGCTGCCTGCTGATGGAATTGTTATCGACGCGGATTTGAGAGTCCTGCGGGGTCAGAGCTCCTCGTTGTTCATAACCTGGGACGCCGACGCGTCTGTTTCCGACGGCTATCTTTTTAGTCCTGCCCTGTCAGTAAAGGGACAGGCTCCTGAATTGAGCTCACTGCTCATATACGTTACAAACGAGGACTCGAATACTGTCTCTGTGATCCACAAACAAACAGGGGAGAACGTCGCAACAATCATGGTCGGGAGCAAGCCGAGGGGAATTGCGGTAAGCACGGACCGCAACGCCCCGAAGGTCTATGTCGTAAATTCAGGCTCCAACAGTATCTCCGTGATAGACCCGACTATTCACAAAGTCGAGGTCGAGATCCCTGTCAGGTTCGGAAGAAACCCCGAGGGGATTGCGGTATTCTCAGCCCCTTCCGGAAGGGAATTGATTTTCGTGACCAATTACGGATCTGACAATGTTTCAGTAATCGACGGCGCCACGTACCGGGAAATGGAAAAAATCAGCGTGGGGGACGGACCGGTCGCAGTGGCTGTCGATCCCCCGGCGGAGAATATCTCTGCTTCGAGGTTCCTGAGTTTCGACGATGTCACTCTTCTGCGGAGATACAGGGAGCGGTTTTTTAATGTGTATGTGGCGAATAAACATTCGAAGGACGTCTCGGTTATCAGGATGGACGGAGAAAGGAATACAGCCGACCGAGTCTTTTCTGTTCCCGTCCAATGGAGCCCTATTGCGCTTGAAGTGGATTACCCGAGGGGCAGGGTGTATGTGGCCAACTTCGATTATGACGATCTGTCCGTCGTGCATATCCTGCAGATTGTGCGGGAAAATATACCGGGCGCGGTCACTTCCATAACGAATGTGGGGAACTCCGTTACAGGAATTGCGGCAGATCCCGAGTTCGACAGGCTGTATCTGGTGAAAGAATCCACGGGAGAAATAACCGTCATCAGACCTTTTTCCGAAGCGATGGGACCCCGCGCGGTTATGTCGCCCATGGTGGGTGCTGTTCGCGTAGGAAATTCTCCGAGATCCGTAATGCCGGATCCGGAAGGGAGAAAGCTCTACGTTGTCAACAGGGAGTCGAATACAGTCTCTGTGGTGGACAAAACGACCCTGAGGGAAGAGAAGGTGATCCCCGTCGGCAGGAAACCCTACGGCATTGCGATGTTTCCGTTTTAGCTGATATGTATGAGTAAATATCCAGGAGCACAGGAGCAAAATACACTCCGGTCAGGAGGCCCGTATCGTTGACGTCAAACGGCAACGTGAAAGGAACCTTACTTCGTGACCGATAGACGAAAGGGGCTTTGTAACCCTGACCGTAACCGTCTATTGCACTTTGCAGTATGCTCTGCGCTATTAGCTCTTTGCTTTCTGCTTTTTTGTAAAGTTGCTTTTGCAGACGGACCGAGTGCATGGCTGAATGTGAATTATATTGAGACAAAACAGTACGAAGACGGGGAAAAGATCCAGGAATCGGACTCCCTTTTTCAGAACTATTATTTCCGGTTCAACAAGCCGGTTACCCCCGTCATTTCATATCAGTTGTATCTCCGGGCGAACTTTCTCGATTCACACATAAGTGACGCCGAAGACAACGTGAGTGATACATACCGACGGGCTATTGAGCCTGCCTTCGATATATTGCTGAGGAATCCGATATATGGATTAGACGTCGGCGCAAGGCTGCTTGAGGAGTGGTCAACGGCAGGATTGGACAGCGACAGCAGAGAGACGACTAAATTCTACTATAGCCGTTTTCAGTTAACGCCCTATGCTTTGCCGACGGTTACCCTGGCGGTTGACAGGGAGGAGAACTTCGACCATATGTCCCCGAAGGAAACGGACAGGACGAACACGAGATACACGGGGAGTTCATGGTATGATCTTTTGTACCACGGACTTAAGCTCTCCTATAACTTCACATATACCAGGGACGAGACGAAAACCCCCCTCGATACTATATCCAGGACGATAAACAACGATCTCAATGCTCTTTACGGCATCAACTACAAGAGGTCGATCCGGGAAGGACGTGTGGGGATGTCGGCCGGTTATCAGGGAAACTATGTCCGTAACAAGTCCGAGCAACATGCCACAGAGACCGGCGACGTGCCCTTTGAGCGTGCGGCTGCATTCGGCCTGTACGGTTCCGGCGACCAGATCATGCCGGAGGTGGACACGCTGAATTCCGTGATAACCCTGATCGATAATGTATACGATGCGCCTGCGGTTACGAACACAGGAACGATCAATCTCGGACAGAACGGCTTCCGTAATCATAATATAGGCGCGCAGTTATTCTCGTCGGAGAGGCCGGTAGACACCCTTTACATCTATGTGAACCAGGACGTGCTGTTGGATAACGTCCTGACGCTTGCCGGCAACTGGAGAGTCTACAGGAGCAACTTCAACCAGCCGAACACATGGACGGAAGTCATGATAAGAGCAGTGTCGGTTTCCGAATTCGACAGAGTAAACAATGTCTACCGCTATGAAATACGCCTGACTGCCCCCCAGAATGCGCTTTTTTTCAGGGTAATCAACCGCGAGACAGCCTCAATAAGCGACGTCCTGGTAACCGAAATCGAGGCCTTCGGGACGGATTTCGTGCCACGATCGGGAAAGATTACCAACATATCGACTTTTTTCACACACGGCATTAATTTCAACTTCAATGCGCAACCCCTGAGAACTTTGAGTTTCGCAGTGAATTATTTTTTGAACCGGTCGGATCAGAACCCGCAGTCGGAGTGGGAATCCATCAGCGGCGCATTCAAGAACCTCCTGAGCAACAGCATAGACGAAAACAGCGGTCTCATAAGCAATGTGACGAGGACATACGGGGCAAGTTCAATATGGCAGACACACCGTCTGCTGACGACTACGGTGCGCTTCCAGCGGAGCGAAGTTTTCGATAACGTGGATGAAACAGACATGAGGTCGAACACATATTCTCTTACGCTCAATTCCAACCCCTTGCCGACTCTCGACGCGAATTTTTCGTATATCAGGACCCACACCGACAGTTTCGGCGAAAGGCAGTCTATCGCCGATTTGTACCTCCTCTCGATCAGATCGCGCCTCCACAGGGACGTGAACATGATAACCGATATAGGATATACGCAGACTCAAACCTTTGCGGTGGAAGACCGGGAAACATCCGTCATCGGTGATACAGATACCACGACACGTTATATCAGGGGCATCATCGATGCTCGGCTTACGCAGAAATTCTCCGGGAACCTGAGCTGCGGTTTTACGAGGCTGTCGGGCGAGACCTCGTCGGATACCATAGACAGCACTCTGATTCTCACATACAGGCCCGGCAGATTCATCAGTTTCTCGGCGGACTTCAGAGTGCTCGATACGGACGGAGATACTTCGATCTCCGAAGGTCTGCTGGCCGATTGGCTTTTCCTGCCTGCCGTCAGGCTGAATGCGAGCTACAGGTACAGTCGGGTCGAGCCGGGGCCGAGGACTTCGGATATGATCAGCGGTTATTTCCTGTGGTATGTAACAAGATTTCTCGATTTCCAGTTACGATATGGTTATACGCGGGAACGGGAAGAAAAAAAGACGGAAACTTATTCCGCAGGAGGCTATCTCACGTGCAGATTCTGGTAAAAAATGAGAAAGTTGTACGGCCCGCGGAACGCAAAGGTTTTCGATGCGGCAATGTTCTGACAGGAAGCGGAGCATGGCGGCTCTCAATCCTCTTCTTCGCAGTCTGCTCCATGCTCTTTTCGCTTTCGGGATGCGGACCCAGGTATTACGTTAAGGAAAAGGCGGATATCGGTTTGATCAGGAGCATTGCCGTACTGCCTTTCGAAAACTTTACGCAGGACGAACATGCAGGAGAGAAGATGAGGAGGATAGTGATAAGCGTCCTCCTGTCTCATGAAAGAAATGTCGTTGAACCGGGTGAAGTTACACGGACTCTCAGGGAGATGCAGGTGAGGTACCTTGGCGCTCTGAAAGTCGCCGAAATACAGGATATAGGAAAATCGCTTGGGGCAGACGCCGTGATGATGGGCTCAGTCGAATCATTCGGCATAAGCAGGGGAATCTCAGTAAACTATCCGGAGGTCACTATAAATCTTCGGTTGATCGAAACCTATTCCGGTGAAATCCTGTGGTCTATAAGGCATACGTCGGGCGGTCCGGGGTTCTGGATGCGACATTTCGGCTCAGAGGGACGGACGCTGAGTGAGGCTGCAAGAAAAACCGTGGAAGAGGCTGTCGACAGGCTGTTTTGAGCATGATGAAGGTCGTTGGGAGGGATTGAGATGAAGTTGCGGGAAGGGATTCAAAAGATACATATGATAACCGCGCTGCTGGTTCTCATATGTATCTTGGGATGCGGCAGCAGAAAAACCCCTTCCTTCTATATAAATGAGAAGATTGACTTCAGCTTTATCAAGAGAGTGGCGGTCCTGCCGCTTGATAACCTGACGGGCGACAAATTTGCAGCCGATGCCGTCAGGCAGGTGGTTATAAGTGAACTGCTTGCATCAGGGCTTGTGGAGGTAGTCTGTCCGGGCGATGTGACTGCGGCGCTCGACGCCTTAAAAGTCAGAAAGGATGAAAGTCTGAGCGCAGAACACATAAAAGCGCTGGGCAAAAAAATGAATGTTCAGGCTGTCGTCATGGGAGCGGTGAACAAATACGGCGAAGTCAGGGTGGGAAATATCTCTGCCCCTGAAGTGACTGTCACGCTGATGATGGCCGATACGGGCACGGGAAGCATCATCTGGTCCGTGACAAAGACAGAGGGGGGAGCGAGTTTCTGGGCAAAGCACTTCGGCACAAGCGTGCCCACAATGAGCCAGACGGTCCTGAAGGTTGTCAGGGAAGCCATACAGACCTTATATCAATATTAGGATTTATGAAAATTAAAAAGATTCCGCTCTATCTCCTTCTCCTGACCCTCTGCTTCGCGGTTGTTGCCGCAAGTGCGGCTTATTCTGCGCAAGTGCCTCAGAATATGAGAATAGCCGTATTCCCCTTCGAAAACTTCAGCGAGGAAAAGAACGCCCCGGCGAATGTCATGCGTCTTGTGGCACAAAAGATGAGAAACAGGGGATTCGAGCTTCTCGACGAGGAGAATCTGAATGCTTTTCTGCTCAAGGAGAGGGTCAGATGCACCGGCTATGTCTCCCTGGAGCTTGCAAGGAAACTGAAGGAGGAATTGCGGGTGGACGCAATTCTCATGGGGTCTGTCAATGCCTTTTCCAATGCGGGAAATCCGCATGTCGGATTGTCTGCCCGACTCGTCCGTGCCTCGGATTTCAGAATTGTATGGGCGAATCATGCGGCTGCGACAGGCGAGGATTCTGTCGGGCTCCTGGGTCTCGGAAAGATCGAAGATGTGGAGAGGCTCGCCCGCGAGGTGGTCGATGAACTGCTCGGCTCTTTCAGCGTGATTCCGCCGGACAAAGAGTCAGAGTCCGTTTACAGAATCGCCGTAATGCCGTTTCAGAATAGGAGCAAGGTGCGAAATGCAGGCAAGGCGGCTACTTATATGTTTATCGTGAAACTCTTCAAGAGTGAACGATTCGAGCCCTTCGAGTTTGGGGAGATCAGGCATCTGATTGTCGATCTGCGCGTCAGGGACAAGGGCGAAATCGACTATGAGAGGACCGGAGCGATATCTAAATCAGCCGGAGTTGACGGAATAATCCTGGGTACGGTGGAAGAATACAGTGCCGGCACGGGCCCGAATCCGCCGGAAGCGGCAATCAGCGCACGACTTCTGGATGCAAGGAACGAAAGGCTTCTGTGGTCCGATTCGGTCCGGCGTACCGGAGACGACAGTATCTTAATGCTCGATTGGGGCAGGATAAGGTCTGCGGATAGTGTGACGGACGAAATCATGTCGAAAATTGTCGGGAATATGGAGAAGGTGCGTTGGTAATGGAGGACGGAGAACAAAAGGCAAAAAGCAGGAGGCAGGGAGCAGGGGGTATCAGACCGTATGTGCCGTGTTTGTTACTCTGTGTTTTCTGTTCCCTGCTTTTTTTCAACGGCTGCACATCTGTTTCAAAGGGGGAGATCGTGCTGGCGGTTGTCGATGGAGAACCTGTTACCGGGGAAGACCTAAGGTATTCACTGAATATCGCTCACCGGAGAGAGGACCTTTCGTCCGCGGGCGGCCTGGATCTGCTGGAGTACGTCAAAAAGTTGGTTGATGAAAGACTGATCGTTCAGGAAGCCCGCAGAATCGGCATGGATACGTACCCTGAGGTGCGTAAGGCAGTGGATGCATTTGTCCTCAGGGAATCCGTCGTAAGACTTCACGACGAGGAAATTGCGCAGAAAGTCTCTGTAACGGAAGAAGAGCTGATGGATTACTACAAAAAGAATTATGAGCGGTTTACGCTCGGCATTATCGAAACGGCATCCGAAGAAGAGATTAAGGAGATATCGGAGAGGTTGAAAAAAGGTCAGGAATTTGAGAGCCTCGCCGGGGAATACTCGCAGCATCCTTCGGAACAAAAGGGCGGACAGATAACAATTACAAGAGGGTCGATGCCGGAAGATTTCGAACACACTGTTTCTTCTTTGAAGAAGGGAGAGATCAGCGAAGTTGTAAATAAAAGAAACAGATACCATATAGTCAAATTAATCGACAGGGAAGAAGCTCCCGAGGGGCAATTTGCCGGGATAAAAGGAAGCATAAGAAAGTCGATAAGGAAACAAAGGGAAAATGAACGCAGTGATGCCTGTCTGAAAGTGCTTCGCAAGAGGGCAAACATAAAGATAGATCAGGAACTGCTCTCTTCTATCGAGCTCAATAAGCCAAATGGCGGGAGAGAATATCTGCTGAAAGACGAGCGGCCGCTGGTTGAAGTTGACGGAGATGCTCTTACCGTCAGGGATTTTGTATTGTTGGCGAAACCTTCGGGCATGATGTCGCATGAAACTCTTATCGATAACTGGATCAACAGGAAATTAGTGGACCGGGAGGCCCTCGGCCGTCATTACGAACAGAGGGATGAATTGAAGAAAATGATAAATCGTTATGAAGACCAGCTTCTCAAAGAGACATTCATAAGAAGGGTCATCCTGCCGCAGATTGCAGTTAATGATGAAATGCTCAGGGAATATTACGAGAAACACAAGGACGAGTTTCTGGGCCCCGAATATTTCCGGCTGCAACAGATAACAGTCGGGAGCAAAGAGGAAGCAGAAAAGATTCTGGAAGCCCTGGAGCAGGGCGCTGATTTCACATGGATTGCGAAGCAGAAATCCATTGATTCTCTGGCCTCAAAGGGAGGAGACACCGGATGGGTGTTAAGAAGAGATATTCCGGAGCCTCTCCGCAAAACCGTGGATTTATTCATGACAGGCGATATAAGCCCTGCAATGGAGGCGGGTTCCTCTTCCAGGATTCTTAAATTGGCCGGTAAAAAAGGCGGTGAAGTAAGGGAATTCAGCGCGGTAAGAGAGGATGTGTTCAGGGCATGTTTTAATGATCAGTTCAAAACTGCTCTGAAAGAATATATCAACCGGTTGAAAGAAGAAACACGGATACAGGTAAACGAAGAGAAAGTCAGGAAGTTTGAAGAAGAACTTGAAAAGCAAATTTAACCTGACTAAAGCAAAAGCCGTTTTTATTGTATTGCAACTGGAGAAAGACTTGAGAAAAAAACTGGCGGTCTTGTTGAGGCTTTTCGGTATTTTGGCTGTTTTTGTCTCTTTGTTCTCATGCGCTTCGGAAGAGGCTGCGAGGAGAAAGGGGTTCGCGCCGAAACCTTGCCTTGATTGCCACAAGAAGACCATAAGCGAATTTCAGAAGAAGTACGTCCATTTCCCCATGAACAATCGCGACTGCGAGGCGTGCCACCTCCGCCACGGTAAAATTGCAGTTCTGTCTCTTAAAGAGCGCGAAGAAAGAAAGCTGTGCTTCCTCTGTCACACAGAGATGGCAGCGGATATCGAAAAAACAGTCCATGTACATTCCGCAATAAAGGAGGGAAAGTGTCTGCCGTGCCATCACCCTCATGCTTCGGACAGCGAGTTTTTACAGAGAAAGACAGGGAGGGAGCAATGCTTGGCCTGTCATAAAGAGACAACATTTACGCGGACGACACAGCACAAACCATTAGGCGACGGTTGTCTTGTCTGCCATGCGGCACACGGTTCCCAACACGAAAACAATCTCATAAAGCCTGAACCGGACCTCTGTGCATCATGTCACAGCTTTACCGGTGAAAAATTCGGGAAGGCCCACGGTAACTACCCGGTGCAGAAAAGCAGTTGCACAGGCTGCCACACTCCGCATAGTTCAACGAATACGAAGCTCCTGAGGGAATCGATTCACCTTCCGATGAATCCGGCTCAATGTTCTTCGTGTCACAGGCCTGCCGGAGGTCCCGACTCTCTCCGTGTTGTCGCCCCGGACGGAGAGCTTTGCTACAGGTGCCACAAAAAAGAGGCTATGGATTTTCAAAAAGAATACATCCATCATCCTGCGCGTGAAAAGAACTGTCTGAAATGTCACAGCCCCCACGCTGCCGATTATCCGAAAGTGACGTTAATGGACAGAAACGACCTTTGCATAAGCTGTCATCAGAAAAAAGAGGGCATTCTGAAAGCCGGCAGATTGCATGAGCCGATAAAGGTGAAAGGATGCACGGCCTGCCATAGCCCGCATGCCTCGCAGAACCGTTTTTATCTGACGGCGCCCGAAAAGAAGATATGTTTTACCTGTCACGGGAAGCAAGAGGACGAATTACGGGATCGATTCGCTCATCAGCCTTTTTCGAAGGTAGAGTGCAAGAGTTGTCATGATTCTCATGGAAGCAATAATCCGGGCATGCTCAGGACTTCTCCCTCTGTTTTGTGCTACGGCTGCCACAAGAAGGAGGAACGGGCTTTCTTCAAAACATATATCCACACCCCGGTAAATAAGAGAGAATGCCTCTCCTGTCATAAACCTCACTCTTCTGCATATGGGAAGCTGTTAACCACATCCGCCGGGCAGCTTTGCACGAGTTGTCATACAGGCATGCTTGCCGACATTAAAGAAGAATCGGTTCATAAACCCTTCAGGGATAAGGAATGTCTGATTTGTCACACCCCGCATGCGAGTGAACATGCCGGCGTTATAGTGACGGCAACGCAGGAGCTTTGCTATCAATGCCACGGCATTGTACAAACCGATATGAAGAAGAGCGACCACAGGCATCTTCCTGCAGAAGAGGGCAAATGCACGGCATGTCACAGCCCGCATGGTACAAAGATCGGGAAGCTGCTCTTCAGCCGGCCGAAAGAACTCTGTCTGTCATGTCATCAAAGGATAGTTACAACGACAGTGAGAAAAGGGCATATCGGGATGGAGGATGGTGACTGCCTGAGCTGTCACCTCCCTCATTATTCCGGCCTGAGACATATACTTGCTGAGAAAGACCCCGCGCTGTGCGGCAAATGCCACTTCAACGATTCGGAAAGACTCTCGAAGATACATATAAAACCCATGGATAAAGTGAGGCGCTGCCTCAGCTGCCATACGCCGCATGTGACGGAAAAGCAGGGACTTTTGAGAAGCATAAAACACAGTCCGTTTGCAAAAGGCAATTGCAGGGATTGTCATGAGTAAAAAGATTACAAGGAGCAAAGAGCCTTTGGCAAAGAGTACGGAGCAGAAAGCTAAAAGTATAAAACTCTGTGTTCTGTTCTCCGGACTCTGCGCTTTATGCTTTGTGTTCATTTTTGCCTGGAGCGGGTTCTCCTATGCTCAGGACGGCCTGAAAGAAAAAATTCCTGATTTGTGTTACAGATGTCACAAGGGACTGAAGGAAAGCATGTCAAAACCGCACGTCCATTTTCCCTTCGGCCAGGGCAGGTGTACTTCCTGTCACAGTCCTCATGCCGGAGATCTCAAGGGCCTGACGAAAGAAAATATAAACGATTTATGCATGCTCTGTCACGAAGGAATCAGGCAGGAACTGAAAAGAGATTTCGTACATCAGGCGATAAAGAAGGGAGTCTGCACGGACTGCCATTATGCCCACAGCGGGGACCATGAAAAGCTTCTTGTTCAGGCAAGGAAAGACCTTTGCTGGACTTGCCATTCCAGCCTGAAAGAGCAGTTAAACAGATCATTCGTTCATATTCCGTTCAAGGACGGAGAATGTTCATCATGCCATAATTCTCATGCGTCCACGAATGAAAACCTCATTCTTGCTTCTCCGAATACGTTATGCAAAAAGTGCCATTCCCCCCGGTGTAAGGCGCAGGGCGTATCCATCGTCTTCGCAACAGAAAAGCTTGACTGCACATCGTGCCACGGCGGGCATGCTTCTGCTGCGGACGGTCTGCTCGGCCCATACGGACACAGTGACTTCCTGGAGAAACGATGTGGAGAATGCCACAATCCTTTTTCACCCGGCCTGAAAGTGACCACAAAAATATCGGGCAGGGAATTATGCATGAGCTGCCATAAAATGGAACCCGCAAAGCTTAAAGTGGATGATGTCCATATAAGAGATTCCGGAAACGGATGCGCAATGTGCCACAGCTTTCATGCTTCGAAAAGGAAGAGTTTAACGGTCAGGGAAACGCAGATTTGCTTTACCTGCCATGAAAGTACCGGGAAAAGAACTGTTTTTATGGAAAAGGCGTTGAAATCTATTCGATGTGTTCCGGTGAGAGAAAGACGGTGTTTCGAGTGTCATATCCCTCCTCATTCGCTTCAGCAGTACTATTTCAGGGATGATGAAATACTTGCCTGCGCCCGCTGTCATAAGGCACAACATGAAATTGCCCATCCTCTTGGCCCGGATGTAAAAGACCCGCGTAATGGGCAACCTATTACATGCAAAACCTGTCACAGCATGCATTCGGCAAAGGCCGAATTCATGCTCCAGTTCGATAGAAAAAGACAGCTTTGTATCCAATGTCATAAGAAATAGCAAAGAGCGAAGTGCCAACGGTAAGGGCAAACAGACAAAACTCTTTGCTCCACCAAGGGCAAAAGGCATGAATAACGAAAAGTTTATAACGTTTATTGAGTTCACCGGGTTTATTGCTTTAAAAAAATCAGGAAACTCAAAAAGCTCGATATACTCATTAAACGCTTTCTGTTGTTTGCTCTACGCTCTTTGCTTCCTGCTCTTTGCTATGCCTTCCGAGGCGAAGGTAACCGGTGCATGCAGCGACTGCCATACCATGCATAACAGCCAGCGCGGACAGGCTATGGCTCGGGATTATTCAAGCACAGACGCAGGCCTGGTTGAAGATGCATCTCCGAACCCTGCGTTGCTCATCAGCAGCTGCATCGGGTGTCATTTTAATAGCGGAACAACAACCATTACTGCGAATAACACGCCTGTAGTTTTGAACGCACATGATCCGGGATCATCAGCGCTTGCAGGGGGCAATTTTTATTATTCTTCTGCCGGACCCGGAGGAGCATATGACAAAGGTCATAATGTGAAAAACATCTCTCCACAGGAAAGCTCTCCCATGGATGCACCGCCGGGTTTTAAGGCAGGTGTTGAACTGCCGAACGGCGGTACAGGGCCTGCGAGCTGGGCATCGCAGCTAACCTGCGCCGGTACATACGGGTGCCATGGCAACAGGGGTATTGCCGATGAAGTCAAATCCATCTTTGGGGCGCATCATCAGAATGTCGACATAGATAGTTCATCGGATGCCGATAAAGTCTATAACAGTTATCGCTTCCTGTACGGTATCAAAGGCGCTGAGGACATTGATTGGGAAAAGACCGTGTCAGGCATTGATCATAACGGTTACCAGGGCGATAGTTTATATGGCAGCATGAATACAATAAGTTACCTGTGCAGCGAATGTCATGGAAATTACCATGCAAATACAAATCTGGGGGGATCGGGCTCGGTAGGCGACGGTACTCCATGGCTCAGGCATCCTGCTGATTTTGCCTTTAACGGCGTGAGAGGCAACAATTATGCAGGTTCCGAATATGCTTCATATACAACCTATAATGTAATAGCGCCTGTAGCTGAAAGTTCTCCAACAACGTCTGACTCAGTAGTGAATTCAGGCAGCATTGTAATGTGCCTTTCATGCCATCGCGCACATGCTTCACCTTATTTCAAGATGCTGAGGTGGGACTACAAGGCTGGTTCTCTTGGGACGGCCCTGTCGGGGTGTATGGTATGTCATACGTCAAAAAATTAAAGATAGCAGGTGGAGGCGAATATGACAGGTAGATTCAACATTTTATTGACCTTCGTAGCGCTCTGTGTCTCGTCCGTTCTATTCTGGATTCTGTGCCTCGAAAAAGCCGACAGCGGCCCATACCTCGACTCGGCACACGGTAATGCCGCATATGGAGTGAACCGAAGCTCGACAGCGACGATAGGGTATACAAAGGGTCACTGCGGACATTGCCATGAACAACACACGAGTATCGGGGGCTCCGAGCCTGTTCCTGTCACCGGCTACGCATCGCCTTACATGACATTCAGCGATAACTTTGTCAGCCAGTCACAGAACTTCTGCATGGATTGTCACACAGGCATGGGTTCCGTACAGATATCCTTTGACAGGATAAATTACAACTATAGCTACTGGTTCGGAGGCGACACCGCTAACCACACTACACCAAATAATATCTATGATGCCTTTAATCCGGTTGCCGGTTCCGCCCATAACCTCCAGGACATCCTCAATTTCGTGAAGGCAAAATGGCCTGAAACATTCAGGAATGAATCCAACCCCTGCAGTGCGTGTCACAACCCTCATCTTTCACAGCGCGGTTACCCGGTCGTCAGGCCGACCGACAGAGATAATGTTTGGGGTGACAGTCCGGGTGAAATGATGAGCGATTTTGCCTTTGCTCGCGGGGGTCAGTATCAGGCCCCGTTCCGCTATAATTCGACGACCGTCTATGAACCCGACGGCTCCGCAACTGCTGACGGTTCCAATCTTCCCGACTATGTGACTTTCTGTTCCGACTGCCATAATGCGACGAACGTTATTTACAGCTCTTCGCTCGGGAGAAATCTCAAACAGATAGACTGGACACAGCAGGCAAGAACTTACGGACTGGTCGGCGATTATCATGGTGCGGTTACCCGTTGCTGGGGAACTGACGGCATGGTCGATGCGACATGTGGCACAGACCCGGCAAACTGGGGGTCAATCAAAGAGCCCTATCTCTCTGCGAATAAGCCGAATTATATACTCAGTTGCACAGACTGTCATGAACCGCATGGAAGTGTTCACGGCATTGGTTCAACTGAACCTTATCTTCTGCGCAAAACGGTGAACGGTCACTATAACAGGCAGTGTGCAGGCGGACCCGGAAATCCATGCTCCTGGGAGCAGGAATTCTGCAGAAGCTGCCATGTGCATAACCGGCACTGCGGCGGCGCCGGAGCGTGCCTGAACTGTCATCATCACAATTCCTATGCGAGATGCTTCGCATGCACGTACTGCCCGGCGGGAGGAGCGCACGGACACGCTTTTTAAGGAGGATGCGTTCTGCCTTGGGATGAGATTTAAAAGAGATTACCGCAGTTTTTTCTCATATATCCTGTATTTCTTGTACAGCCGTCCGCCGATCATTTCGACGAGCCGCTGTGTGGGGATGTTGTCTTCAAGTATCCATGAGAATTCCACGCGTTTATATCCGCCCTTTTTGACCCCTTTGAACCCTTCCCGGAAAAGTATCGCATCGACGCCCCTGTTCCGGTATTCCCGCTTGATGCCGAGCAGGAGCATCCTCAGGTCTTTTATCTTCTTCGAATAATAGAGCGCCTTAATAATGCTTACCGGGTTCGTCCTGCCTTTCATGTGCCTGAGGACGAAATTGAAATCCGGCAGCATTCCCATGAATCCGACCGGTTCGCTGTTTTTTTCGGCAATGACGATCATCTCGGGGACCACAATGGATTTCAGGCTGTTGCCGAGATATACCAGCTCCTCGTCGGTGAGCGGTATAAACCCCCAGTTCTTTTCCCACGCGGAATTATACACAACCCTGAATATCCGCATGTCGCGCTGAAAATTCTTCATGTCTATCGGTCTGACGCGGATACCGCTTCTAAAAGCTATCCCGGCCACCCTGAGGATTTTCTCGGGAAGCTCTTCAGGCGTATCAAGGATATACGCATAAAGGTC
>DCVG01000063.1:0-11980 GCA_002328665.1 Nitrospiraceae bacterium UBA2194 | reverse complement strand
AGCAGGGAGGAAGCAACGGCGTAATCGTCTGAAGATTCGAAGAACCCGAAGAAACCAGCCTTTTCATTGTGGAGTTCGATATGCCTCCGATTGATGATGGAGACTATTCTCCCCTGAGGTTTCCCGTCCTTCTTTGCGATGAAATACCTGACTGCCGAGTGGCGGAAAAAAGGATTTTTGGAAGAGAACTGCTTTCTTGCTTCACTTGTCAGGGTAGGAACATACAGGGAGTCTTTCGGATAGAGGCAGGAAGGCAGCTTTATGAAGTCATTGAGGTCTTTTTTTGACCGAACCTCAACAACTTCGATCATCCAATGAGGCCCAGTTTCCTGCCGACCTTCCCGAATGCATTGAGCACGATATCAAGATGTTCATCCCTGTGGGTTGCCATGTAGCTCGTCCGTATGAGCGCCATGCCGTTCGGAACCGCAGGGGTAACGGCTACATTCGCGAACACTCCTTCTTCCTGCAGCATCACCGCCATCCTGAACGCCTTCTCATCTTCTCCGACCACGACGGGGATTATAGGGGTCTCGCTGTGTCCTACCTTAAAACCGAGGTTTTTGAAACCGGCGAGCATTTTTCTCGTATTCTTCCAGAGATTCTCCCTTCTTTCAGGCTCGTTTTCGATGATGTCTATGGCGGCGCTGACAGAAGCAACCGATGCAGGCGGCGGGCTTGCACTGAATATCAATGAACGCGCAAGGTGTTTTATGTAATGGATTACGTCTGCCGAGCCGGAGATAAACCCGCCGATGGAGGCAAGCGATTTGCTGTAAGTGCCCATAATGAGATCGACTTGGTCCTCAACCCCGAAGTGTTCTGCGGTGCCCCGGCCGCTCTTACCGAGAACGCCGATGCCGTGGGCGTCATCAACCATGAGCCGGCCGCCGTATTTCTTTGCGAGGCCGAGGATCTCGGGAAGTTTTGCGATATCGCCCTCCATGCTGAACACGCCGTCCACCACGACCAGTTTGTCTTTGTCTTCATGTTCCCTGAGGACCCTCTCCAGGTCGGCCATATCATTATGCCTGAATTTCTTCATCTCACCGAACGAGAGCCTGCAGCCGTCGATAATACTGGCATGGTCCATCTTGTCGATTATGACGAGGTCGTCTTTTCCGACGAGGGCGGATATTACTCCCAGGTTGACCTGAAAGCCCGTAGAAAAAATAAGCGCTGCCTCCTTCCGCATGAAACGGGCAAGTTTTTCCTCGAGCTGCACATGGATGTCAAGGGTGCCGTTCAGGAAGCGGGAACCGGCGCATCCGGTGCCGTATTTCTTTATGGCCTCAATGGCGGCCTCTTTTACCTTCGGATGGCTTGTGAGCCCGAGATAATTGTTTGAGCCCACCATGATCATTCTGCGTCCATCCAGGATAATCTCCGGGTCCTGCGCACTCTGGATGGTTCTGAAGAACGGATATAAACCATGTGACATGAGATTCTTGGCTTTATCGAATTTCAGGCACTTCTCGAACAGATCAGCCGGTTTTTTTACAGCCATCTGTGAATCCTGTACCAGTCCGCCGTCCATTTTATCCCTTCCTTTAACCCGACCTGGGGCGTGAAACCGATTTCACGCTGCACCTTTTCAGCATCGCATATCCAGTGAGAATGCCTGAAATCCTTTATCCTGTCGCGGTTAATTATCCCCTGTTTGTTCATCTTTTCTCCCAGAAAAGCAAAAAAAGGCATAACGAATTTCGGAACTTTCAACGGCACTGCTTTCACATCAAGAGCGGAGCATATTTCCTTCACAATCTCCTCTCCGGTGACAACCTTGCTGTGAGAAAGAAAATATACTTTACCCTCTGTCTTTTTATCTTCTGCACATACTATTATACCCCGAACGAGGTCATCTACATAGAGCATTGAATAATAACATTTCCCAAGATCAAAAAAAATACCTTTCTTGATCATCTTGAACAGCACCAGCATATCCCTGTCGCGGGGTCCGTACACCGCGGGCGGCCTGACTATGGTAACGGGGATTGAGTCCCTGAATGCCAAAACGGCTTTTTCTCCTTCGAGTTTGCTCATTCCGTAATCCGACACGGGAGAGGGGACGGAATCTTCACGGATGGGACCGGCTTTGCACGGCCCGGCAGCGGCAAGGCTGCTTACGAAGAGAAACCTTTTCAGCCCCGGGTTTTTTTCAGAAGCGGCCCTGATTAAGTTCCCGGTGCCTTCTGTGTTGGCGCAAAAAAAATCATCCCTTGAAGTCGCTTTTGTGAGTCCGGCCAGATGGAAGATATAATCGACGCCGGTGACTGCGGGGGCCAGGGAATCCCTGTCGTTGCAGTCGCCGTGGACGAGGTTAAGATTAAGGCTCTCGATCCATTTAAGGCTGGAGGTCTTCCTGACAAGGCAGGTTACTTCGTAACCCCTCCTGACGAGCTCTTCGCATAAATGGCTTCCTATAAAGCCTGTAGCCCCTGTTACCAGAGCCTTCATAAATCACTATTTTGGGGAAAGCCTATAAGTTGAGTCAAGCCCAAAATAACCCGGAAAATGCAATCGGTACCAGGCATATGCACAGGAAAACCTTTCAGAATCGCAGTTTTGGTTATATGCGTAATCCCCTCGTTCTGTACGAAAACATGAAAGATATAACTGTATGCCTATGTTTCACAAAGGAGACGATATGAAAGCTTTTTCTACACATATGCCATCTCTTCTTTTATATGTAAATGCATTTTTTGGGTTAAGATTGTTATCGTGACCCGTATGCGTGCAGTCCGGAAAGCAGCAGGTTGACGCCGAGGTAGGTAAATATTACAGCCGTAAACCCTATTACCGCAACGATCGCCACCTTTTTTCCTTTCCATCCGCGCACCATTCTTCCGTGGAGATAAAAGGCATAAATAAACCATGTTATCAGAGACCATGTCTCTTTAGGGTCCCAGCTCCAGTAAACGCCCCAGGCCTTATTTGCCCAGATAGCCCCGAAGACAAGTCCGCCCAGAGTGAATATCGGGAAGCCGACAGCGATGCTTTTATAGGTGATTTCATCAAGCATATCGGGGGTGATACTGAACTTCACCAATAGTGTTCTGAGAATATGTCCGTATCTCCAGGCCAAAAATAATGTAGTCCCTGCCAATGCCCAGCTGAGGATTTTTACGACAACGGCCGGGTTGAGAAAGGAAGTTCTGAATAAGTAGCTGTGTATGAAAATTTCGGGCCTCACCTTAACCTGGAACGTGAGAAAATCGATCCCCATTGTGACAAAGAGGACCGCAAATATGCCGAAGGTGAGTGTCCAGAAGATATATGCCGGTTCGTTTTTCTTTTCTGTTTCCATGATGAGATACATAAGGCCGGTACTGAAAGATAACGCAAAAGCGGCATAAGCTATGAAACTCATTGTCACATGGGCAAGAAGCCAGTTGCTCTTAAGCGCCGGAACCAGGGGCTGAATTTCCTTTGACACGCCGGTAAGGTCGATAAATGCGAGTGCAAGGCCGGCTATGGGGGTAATAAACGCTCCGAATGACCTGTTCCTGAATCTGAACTCGATAACAAGATATCCCAGAATAAGGCACCAGACAAAAAATGTGAGCGACTCGTAGAGGTTGGTGAGAGGAGCCGAACGTATGAACCCCATCCCGCTTAAATCTGCAAACTCCTTCCATCTGATGATAATGGCGAGTGTATGCGCTATAAATCCAAAAATTGTGACCGTAGTAGCCACAACGCCGACCTGTTCTTTTTTAAAGAAGACGTATGTTATATAAATCATCATGGCCCCTATATAGGCCATGGTGGATAACCCGAAGAAAAAGGAACTGTCCATTTATTTCCCTCCTGCCTGTTTTTTAGAAAGCATGGAGACGATCCTGTCTATTTTTCTCTCAAAAGCAGCCCTGTTTTTATTGGCGGTGGCGCCGATGATTACCTTTGTATTATTTTTATTTTCGATTAATTTTACCCATATTTTCCGGTGGCTCATAAAGAGCGCGATAAACAGGCCGGCGCTCATGGCAATACACCCGAAATATACTATCCAGACTCCCGGGTCTCTTCTCACCTGGAGCCCTGTGTACTCGACGCCCCAATAATCTATGAATTCCACCCTGCCTCCTCCCGGCAGTTGCCAGGTTTCGGGATGTCGTTTTAATATCCATCCTGAAAATTTGCGGATTCCGCTTTCTGAAAATTCGATAAGAGCGGCCGGGTTATTCATCTGGTTTGCGTATGTGACGGTATGCCCGTGTTCGTCGAATTTAAGGGCCGGGCTGAAATCAACGATCTTCCCCGAGATATCCGATTCGGGCAAATGAAAGGTATCTCCTAAACGCAGATTAAGAGTAGAGCCTTTTCCATCCCGTGAGACAAGATTGAATATGAAGATGCCCCTGTCGAGCCCGCCGGGGACGAGTCCGTAGCTCGATTGATAAAACGTTATACCTGCATAGGTCAGCGGGTCGTTGACAACGATAGACTTTTTGACAATCTCCCTGCCGTCTTTTATTATGGTAAGCCAGCTCCTGAATTCCTTCGGCATGTCTGACTTGCCGTAAAACTCAACATCGAAGTTATCGCACCTCACATAAAAGCCTAATGGTGTCTCCCTGTCGGCGCTGGAAATGGCTACATTTGACATGGCCCCTTCCGGCAGGTTCAGATAGCCGCTGAATCCGAAGCGTATACCAATAATTGCTCCGATCAGTATGACCAGAATGCTGAAATGGGTTAAATATACGCCCAGCCTGCTGTAGCCTCCCTTCTGGGCATAGAACTGGTATCCCTGCTCCTCCTTCGTCTCCGCATAGTTAAACCGAGCGGTCTTTAAGGCACCTTTCACAAAATCCCTGACGTCATCCGGTTTACCCTTCAGCACATTCTCTCTGGTGATGAAGAATTTCCTGATCTGGTCTTCGGACATCGGGTTGAGGGGTTCCCTGATTTGCTTCCATATCCTCGGCAGCCTGTCGAGCGAACAGATGATGAGGTTGGCTGAAAAAATAACCAGTAAGGCCGTAAACCACCAGGATCGGTACATATTCATAAAACCGAGCTTGTCGAATATATTGTAGAGAACGGGCGCGGCGGATTCACCGAAAAGCTTTGACAAAATCAGGATATTTCTTGCCGGCTCCGCTCTTTGCTCTAAAACCGTTCCCACAATAGATGTCAGAGCAATGACGGCGAAGATGATGATCGCAAGCTTTACGGACGCCAGGGAATCCCAGATTTTGTCTGCGAATGTTTTATTCTTTGTTTCCCGCAACTAATTTACCTTTCCGAAATCATAGTTTAATATTTTCAAAAGAGAGAAGACAAGCGATTTTAATGCTATAATTTTCAATTATATGTATTTTGATGTGAGAATGGATTTCAGATAAAGAGGAAGAGGTAAGCGAAGCATGAAAATTGTTACGGCCGGTGAGATGCGGGAGATCGACAGAAAAACCACCCGGGAATTACAGATTCCTTCTCCGGTTCTTATGGAGAGGGCGGGCCTTGCCGTTGTCTCAAGGATAAAAGAGCGGTTCGGCCGGAAAAAAGTTATTGTGGTATCCGGAAGCGGCAATAACGGCGGTGACGGCATAGTCGTGGCGAGGAATCTTCATAACGAAGGGTGGGATGTTAAAGCCTTTCTCACATCGAAGCCGGAAGAGTTGAGAGGGGATGCATTGCTTCAATACAGAACTGCAATTGAATGCGGACTGCAAATACGGCCGGCCGACAAACTCCTCAGCCAAGGGTCATCGGTCTTCAGCAGGCATTCGGTCATTGTCGACGCAATCCTTGGTACGGGATTGAGCAGGAAAGTGAGCGGTAAACTGCCCGGAGTTATAAAAGCGCTTAATGATGCGGAGTTGCCGGTTATTTCTGTAGACATCCCGTCCGGCATATCATCGGATAACGGTCAGGTGATGGGAGAGGCGGTAAAATCGGAATGCACCGTGACCTTCGGTCTGCCTAAAAGAGGCCATTATTTATATCCCGGCGCCGAATATACCGGGACTCTCTTTATCGAGGATATAGGGTTCCCAAGAGAACTGCTCGAATCAGAGAGCTTAACTGTTGAATTACTCGAAAAAGAAGTCATTTCTTCATTAATTCCAGGGAGACCAAAATATTCCCATAAGGGCGATTACGGACATGTGCTTATTGTGGCGGGCTCAAGGGGAAAGACAGGCGCTGCGCTTATGGCTGCAAGGGCCTGCATGAGAACGGGTGCCGGGCTTGTTACCATAGGAGTTCCGGAATCCCTTGCAGGGGTCTTTCAGGCGCGCGTTACGGAAGAGATGATATTGCTCCTTCCGGACAACGGTGACGGAACGCTTTCAGTGAAAGCCTCGAATGACATCCTGTCTTTTGTTGACAAATCGGCTGACCTGCTCGCAATCGGACCCGGTTTGGGGTCCGGAGCCGGCACGGGTAAATTGCTCGGGAGTATCGTGGAGGATTCAGCGGTTCCGGTAATCATTGACGCAGACGGCATCAGTTCCCTGAGAGGAGGTCATCGGCTATTTCATAAAGCTCAGGCGCCCGTCATCCTTACTCCGCATCCGGGTGAGATGGCGAGGCTGTTACAGCATGCATCCGGCAGAAAGCAGTCTGCAGGAAAAAGTCCATCCCTGGGCAGAGGAGGGCGGATGGATATACCCAAAAACATTGTTCGTGCAATAGAGGAGGACAGGATCAACAGTGCGATTACGTTCGCAAAGGAGACAGGAACGTACCTTGTGCTCAAAGGAGCGCCGACTGTTGTCGCAACGCCTGTGGCGAAGGCTTTTGTCAATTCAACAGGTAATCCTGGAATGGCTACGGCCGGTACGGGAGATGTGTTGACCGGGATGATCGCGGGATTTCTGAGCCAGACCAGGGAACCCACGACAGCCTGTATGCTCGGCGTATATGCACACGGGCTTGCAGGAGATATTGCAGCATCGGAAAAAGGCGAGCATTCTTTGATTGCAACAGATATAATAGAAAAAATACCGGCTGTGTTTCATTATCTGAAGCAGATCCGGAATACGACGTAAAAAAAGTCTGCTTATAAGCGGATAGACACCCTTGCCTTATGAGGTCAGCAGATGGATCAGATGATCTGCCCGGATATATTTAACGGTTATGCAAAGGCGTTTTTTACAGGAAAGGCTTTAGGGACTGATATTGAAAAAATAGGCGCTGCCATGTCGATAAAAAAGGATAATATCTACCTCCCGGTGCAAAAACATACCGATAAGGTTTTCGTACTCGGGGCGGAAGGCAGAGGCGGCACAGCGGATGCAGTTGTGACGGCGGAACCGGGGATGCTGATAGGTGTCAGGGTTGCAGATTGTGTCCCGATCCTGCTCTGCGATAAAAGGAGATCGGTTGTCGGGGCTGTCCATGCCGGATGGAGAGGGACTGCCGCCCGGATAATAAAAAAGACCATTAAGGTAATGGCGGACCGGTTCGGTTCATGTCCTGAAGACATCCTTGTTGCACTGGGGCCAAGCATCAGGCGGGATTGCTACATAGTCGGAGCCGAAGTACAAGAAGCTGTCCGGAAAGCTTCCGGGGAAGGGGGCTATTATATTCGCTCCGGCGGGAAGTATTACATAGATCTTCCCTCGGCGAACACCCTGCAGGCTCTCTGCAGCGGAATTCCCGAAGAAAATATATGGAGTTCGGACGAATGTACCCATTGCAATCCGGAAAAGTATCATTCATACAGGTATCATAAAGATTACAGCGGAAGCCAGGGAGGTTTCATAGGTGTATTTTAATCAGAGTCCGTCCATAAATACAGAGTTTATAAACAGACACTAATGATCCATTATGAGAAAATATATGAGCAGGGGACCTGAAGAGACCAGAGAAATCGGTTTCAGGCTGGGAAGACTTTTAAAGCCGGGTGACATTGTGGGTCTTTATGGCGAACTGGGCGCAGGGAAAACAACAATGGTCAAGGGAATTGCAGGAGCTCTCGGTATCGGCGACAGGGAGATCGCAAGCGCAAGCTATATGATAATATCCGAATATCGTTCATCGCCACCTTTTACCCATGTCGATCTCTACAGGATCGAATCCGCTGACGAAGTCGAGGACATTGGGCTGTGGGAGCAGATCGGGGGTGGCGGCATATCGGTAATCGAATGGGCCGGGAAGGCTGAAGGACTGCTGCCTGACGATATGATAAAAGTGAGGATAGTGACTGCCGGCGAGACAGGGAGAGAGATTACGATTGAGGGGATCGATGAAAAAGATCGGAATAATCGGTAAGTCCGGCAAGCAGGAACCTGCGCTGATAGCAGGAGAACTTCTGCCGTGGCTGACGCGCAAGGGCTGTAAAGTATATGTGGACAGCGAGACGGCGTCAATCACAAAGCGAGAAGGCACCCCCCGTTCCCAGATACCCTCCCTTGTCGATTTCATCATCGTACTCGGTGGTGACGGCACGATGCTCAGTGTCACCAGACTGGTGGGGGAGAAGGAAATCCCGGTCCTCGGCGTGAATATAGGGGGGCTCGGATTTCTCACAGCAGTCCAGAAAGATCAGATGTACGAGGTTCTGGAAAAAGTACTCACCGGGGAATGCTCTGTAGAAGAGCGGATCATGCTGACCGCTTGTGTTTTAAGGCATAGCGAATGCATTGCTGAATATATAGTCGTAAACGACGTAGTCGTAAACAAGGGCGCCCTGGCAAGGATAATAGACCTCGAGACGTATATCGACCATAATTATGTTGCAACTTTCAAGGCGGACGGGTTGATCGTCTCTACTCCGACGGGATCTACGGCTTACGCCCTCTCCGCAGGAGGACCTATCCTGTATCCGACCCTGAACTGCGTTGTGCTGGCGCCGATTTGTCCCCATACACTTACGAACAGGCCGATTGTTCTTCCCGACAATGTTCTGGTGGAAATAGTCCTGAGGTCGCTGAATGAGGATGTCTTTCTTACCATCGACGGACAGGTCGGTTTTTCATTGAAGCAGGGAGATACCGTTTCAGTCAAAAAGTCCCTGCATAAGGCGAAATTCTTTATACCGTGCGAGAGGGACTATTTCAAGATTCTGCGGACGAAGCTGAAATGGGGAGAGAGATGAAAAATTCACCGGCACTGCGCGAGGAGGGGATAAGAAATGCGGATTTCCTGCATGATATTAAGAGTGCCCTCGAGTTCTACCGGGAATTAGGCTTTGAACGCCTGCCGCTGCGTATGCAGAAAATGAATCACGCCGCTGATAGTATGAGTAAAGACGCGGCATTAAAGGCGTTGAGAGAGGAGATCGGAGATTGCACGAGGTGCAAGCTTTCCCGGGAGAGGAGGAATGTAGTCTTTGGCGAAGGCAACTCCGATGCAAGTCTCATGTTTATCGGTGAGGCGCCGGGAAGAGAAGAGGATTTGCAGGCAAGGCCTTTTGTGGGAGACGCGGGCACGCTCCTGACCCGCCTTATAGAGAAAATGGGTTTTAAGAGAGAGGACGTATATATCGCGAATATCGTGAAATGCAGGCCTCCGCAGAACCGCGACCCCGAGGCCGATGAAATCGGGATCTGCAGGGGTTTTGTCGAAAGGCAGATCGGGATAATAAAGCCGCGCGTCATCATGTCCCTGGGCAGGATATCCGCCATGACACTCACGGGCGATGTCAAACTGAAGATTACAGCGATACGCGGCAGCTTCCTTGATTACAAAGGCATCCCGTTGATGCCCACGTTTCACCCCGCTTATCTTATCAGGAACCCCAGGGACAAGTGGCTCACATGGACCGATGCGCAGCGGGTGCTAAAGCTGCTGAGAGACGAGTGAAGCCGAAAAAATCGATTCCAATGCTTACGGAGGACGGATGAAAGTACTTTGGGCGCCGTGGAGAATGGATTATATACTGTCGGACAAGACGCAGGGTTGCATTTTCTGCGAACTTCCCAAACAGAACAGGGACAGGGAGAACCTTGTCCTCTACAGGAGTTCTCGCGCCTTCATCATCATGAACCGCTACCCCTATAACAACGGCCACATCATGATTGTGCCCTATCAGCATGTCCCGGCGCTTGACGGCCTGCCTGACGAGACTTTACTGGATATAATGAAGGTTACCCGCCATGCAGTCAGTTCAATCAGGAAAGCCTTTATGCCGGAAGGGTTCAACATCGGCGTCAATATCGGCAGGGTTGCGGGCGCGGGGATGGAGGAGCATATCCATCTGCATATGGTTCCGAGATGGGCCGGAGACACGAGTTTTATGACGGTTTTTGACGATGTCAGGGTGATCCCGGAGCATATCCTTGAGACATACGACAGGCTTTTTGCCGCACTGAATTCATGATCTCGGCGCCGCGGTTCATCCATTATTTCGTTGCCATCGTCGCAGCAGGTTCCATGATAATTACAGGTCCGGCAGAAGGTCTTGTGGTGGACAGAGTGCTTGCTACTGTCGGGGGCGAGGTGATTACGTTTGCCGACTACAGGCTTTTCGTGAAAAGCATGGGTGCTCCGGCTCACGTCGAAGAGATCGATCAGCAACTGCTGAAGGATATGATAGAGGAAAGGATAATGCTCCAGGAAGCTCAAAGGAAGGGAATCTTTGCGACTGATCCGGAAGTGGAAAGCGCGATTGAGGAATTCAGGGATCAGAACGGCTTCTCCGGCGAGGAACTGGAGAGGTTCCTCCTGGAAGAAGGGATGAGCCTCGATGCCTACGGAAAAATAACGAAAGAGCGGATCATGGTATCGAAACTCATCGACGGAGATGTGGATTCGAAAGTGATTATAGGGCGGGGAGAGATCGAGGAGTTCTATCTTGCAAACAAAAATCAGTTTCTCCGCAGCCCGGAGAAAATAGAGGTGAAGGCAATTTTCCTCAAACTGGGAGAGTCTGCGTCGGTAACGGAGATTACGGACCTGAAGCTGAAGGCGCTGAAAATCGTCGCTCTTCTGGCGGAAGGCGATAATTTCGACAGACTTGTTGACGAGTATTCCGATGAACCGCTGAAAAGCCACGGCGGCGTGCTGGGACAATTTGCAAGGGGGTCTCTGGTGCCGGCGCTTGACAATGCAGCGTTCGCGCTGAGGGAAGGACAGACGAGCGATCCCGTTTGGGTGAGCGAAGGGGCATATATCCTCCAGTTGTCAAAACGGTTCGGGGAGAGCTTTAAACCGGCAGATGAGGTAGAGGGCGAGATTCGCGATAATTTGCGCGGAATAAAGAGGTGGAAATTATTCAATGAATGGCTGAAAACACTATGGGAAAAGACTTCCGTAACAATAAATCAAAGCTGATCCTTTTAGTGCTCCTTGTTTTATTCCTTCTCCCGGTCCGGCATGTCCATGCATCGTACAGGGAACTCGAACTTTTTCAAAATGGGTATAAATGTTATCTTTCGTATCAGCCGGAGAAGGCAGTGGAGGAGTTCAGGACATTTCTCACCGAGTTTCCTGACAGCTCGGCGAAAGATGCCGTAATGTTCTGGCTCGGGAAATCGTTTATTCAATTAAAATCGTCTGAAGAAGCGAAAAAAATCTTTTCCGGGATCGGACGTCAATTCCCTGACAGCCCGTTCATGCAGTATGTAAAAAAAGAGGCCGAATTTCTGGAAGGTTGGGTCCATCCCCCGGATGCTGCAACAGAAAAAGGCGGCAGGGAGGACCCTGTGCCCGCACCGGTAATAATAATTCCTGAAACCGAAGCAAACATCAATGAAACTACTGAGGAAAAAGAAGATGCGGCGACTGCTCCGGAAATAATCGGCGAAAGTCTGTCCGATGCAGCCGCTGAAAAAAACGGGCTGCAGGCGGATTCCCGGGTCGAAGAAACAACTGATACGGTTTCTTCGCCGGAGACAGGGATTGTATATTTGGTGCAGATAGGAGCTTTCAGGCAGCAAAAGAAGGCAGATGCCCTGAGGTCCGAATTCTCAAAAAAAGGCTACAGGGTCGAAGTGAATAAAATAACCGCACCGGACGGAGGCGAACTTTTCAGCGTTATCGCCGGAGAATTTACAGTCAGAAAACAGGCGGAGGCATTTGCTGC
>DCVG01000109.1 GCA_002328665.1 Nitrospiraceae bacterium UBA2194 | reverse complement strand
CCGGAGACCATTCTCATCCTGGGTAAGGTGAAGAGTTAGAAGGGGCGGTGATGATCATATCCCAAGGTTGTTGCGAGAATCAGATTAGATCAGACCGGGTTAAACTCATTTAATCTTCCGGTAAGCTTTCTCCTTGCATCTTCTCTTTTCCATGCTGCATTATAAAAAGAAAAAAGGAGATTGTATGCCGAGAATATTGCTGTCTTTTACGCTGATAATCCTCTTTTCAGCAACCTCGTATGCCGACGATATAGTTGCGAAGGTGAACGGGACGGAATTGACAAAAAAAGACCTTGAGGCCGAGGTTGACAGGCTGATCCCGCGGATCACGTTTCATCGGAGAGTGCCCGAGGAGAAGCGGAAACTGTACTATAATAAAGCTCTTGAAGAGATGATTAACAGAGAACTCCAGTACCAGGACGCAGTGGCGAAAGGCATTAAGCCGGATAAGGAAAAGGTCGATGCCCGGATGCAGAAGATAAGAGAGAAGTCCAAATCTCAGGAAGAATACAAGGCTGCTCTCGATAAAGAAGGGGTTACTGAAGAAAAGATGCGTACACAGCTCGAAAAGGCTTTGCTTATAGAAGCCGTTACGGCAAAAACGGTAACCGAGCCGTCACAGGTCAATGAGGCGGACCTGAAGAGTTTTTATGAGAAGAATTCTGACAGATTCAAACAACCCGAAGGCGTCAAGCTCAGGCTTATTTCTACAAAGGATGAAAAGAAAGCGCAGGATCTACTTGCCGGGATAAAAGCCGGAGAGGACTTCGGAACCCTTGCATACACCATGTCCGAAGACAGTTACCGCGTAAAGAGCGGAGATATCGGCTACATGCACAAAGGCAGAATGCTCCCGGAGATAGAGGAAGCGGCGTTCAAGCTCAGGCAGGGTGAAGTGAGCGATATCATAAAGGCAGGCGATTTCTTTTATATAATAAGGCTTGAAGATAAGAAACCTGAGCGGCAGATGTCTTTTGATGAAGTCAAAGGAAAGCTCGAGAAAGAACTTGAACAGGAGCGTAACCGGGAACTTAAGGAAAAATGGATTGCTGACCTCAGGGCCAGGGCGAAGATAGACGTTCTGTTAAAGACCGGGTCACCGGAGGGTGAAAAAAAATAGCCTCAGGAGGAAAGCCATCTGCCGAGAAGATGCTTTGCTCCTTCCTTGTCCAGAGGCTGGTTGCCTGAGCCGCACTGCGGGTCCTGTACGCACGAAGGGCAGCCGTCCTCGCACGGGCATTCACCGATTACCTTTAAAGTCGTCTCAAACCACTCCGTGATAACCTCCCTGGACCTCCTTGTGAGTCCGATGCCGCCTTCATAACCGTCATAAATAAAGATCGCAGGCTGTCTGAATTCCGGATAAAACGTATGGCTCAACCCTCCGATATCTCCCCTGTCGCAGAGCGCAAAAAGCGGCATGCAGGCAATTGAAGCATGCTCAACGGCATGGAGAGTGCCTGCAAGATCAAATCCCTCTGCTTCGATAAAGGATTGTGTCGGGTTGTCGATCCTGATCCAGAGCCCCTCGGTTTCGAAGACGTAATCCGGCATTTCAATTGTATGCCTCGAAATCCTGACCCTGTCGAAGATCCTCTTCTTGTCGTAGCCTATGGTCTTGTGGGTCATCTGAACATTCCCCCAGGAGACGGAAAAATGCCTGTAATCCGTTCTCTCTATTTCCGCGATCACTTTTGTTTCTTCTTTACTCAACGACTGCGTGAAGTAATTGACGTCAACCTCCCTGCAGACGACTTTTTTCTCTTCGAAAGCCAATTCTCTTACCTGGAACTGCCTGCCCCTGTGCAGATAAATCGCGCCCGGGAATGCTTCCCTGAATATTCTTGCGCCGCTCAACTCACCGACCGGCCTGCCGTTTTCGTCGACAATCGCGAACGGTTCCCCTATTGCCCTTATACCTGCCTGCCTGTGGGGCGTCCTGTTTTTCGGGAACCATATATCTCCCTTTTTCCCCGGATTCAGAATCTCTTCCCGGACAAGCTCGTCAAGGATGGGGCCAAGCTTTTTTACATCGTACACAGCGTCATCTTTTCTCAGGTAGACCTCTGTTGCGGCACAGGGGATATGTCTCTTAAGGATATTTCTGTTGTCCGGGTCTATGACGGCCTCTTCATGGCTTTTTTCGAAGAACGCCTCCGGATGCCGCATGAAATACTGGTCAAGGGCGTCCTGTATGGCTATCAGGGCGATGAGGGATTCCTGTCCCTGTCTGCCTACTCTTCCCGCCCGCTGCCATGTGCTTGCAATGGAGCCCGGATAGCCGCAGAGGATACAGCAGTCGAGACCCCCTATGTCGACGCCGAGTTCAAGTGCGCTCGTCGAGACGACGCCGAGGAGGTCCCCATTGAATAACCGCTGTTCGATCTCCCGCCGCTCTTTCGGAAGGAAGCCGGCGCGATAAGGGCTTATCCTGGCCCCGAGTTCAGGGGAATGTCCGATTGTCCATGAATAGATAAGCTCAGTGATCTTCCGTGCCTTTGTAAAGACGATCGTCCTTAATCCATTATGCAGGCACTGCATGAAAAATGACGTTGCCTCCGTATAAGGACTTTCTATCGGGTTGATGAAAAGGAAATGTTTGCCGGAATGCGGGGCTCCGCTCCGGTCCACCACCCTGAAAGATAAACCGGTGAGTTCCCCGGCGAGCCGCTCCGGATTTGCAATGGTGGCTGAGGCTGCGATAAACCGGGGATCGGATCCCCAGTATTTACAGATCCTCCTCAACCTTCTGAGTACATGTGCGACATTCGAACCGAATACTCCTCTGTAAGTGTGGATTTCATCGATAACCACGAACCTCAGGTTTCTAAAAAACGTCTCCCATTTCCTGTGAAAAGGGTTCATGGCAAGATGGAGCATGTCAGGGTTTGTAAAAATCACGTTCGGTACAGACTCCCTTATTTTTTTTCTCCTGTAGGGCGGAGTATCGCCGTCATAGACTTCTGCAAAACTGAGGCGCAGACTTGCTCCTTTTTTACCGACCTTTTTACCTTCGTTGCGGGCGTGGATGCCTGTTACTGCATCATAAAGTTCATTAAGGTTTTTTACCTGGTCCTGCTCAAGCCCTTTCAACGGGAAAATATACAGTGCCGTAACACCGGGGTCGGCGATGACAGCTTCGAGAACCGGGATATTGTATATGAGGCTCTTGCCGCTTGCGGTCGGGGTCATGACAACTACGTTTTCGCCGCCCCTGATGAGATTGATCGCTTCGACCTGGTGGCTGTAGAAAAGTTCAACCCCCCTGTTTTTTAAGACCTCTCTGATCTTTTCGGACAGGACAAGTCTCTCATAACGCGGCTTAACAGGTGGGATATATTTATGTCCGGCGATCTGCAGGCCGAATCTCCGGTCTTTCTTCAAAGATTCAATAAAATCAGGTAGTGACATGGGACAACGGAGGCAGAAGTGCTGGAAAACCCTGCAAATCGAATTGATGATATTTATGCAACTGTCGAATCAGGAGATGAAACTGTTGACCAGTTTCATCAGTTCCTGTGTCTGTATGGGCTTTGTGAGATAGGCGTTCGCCCCTATCGCGAGTGCCTTGTTTTTATCTTCCTCGGCCCCTTCCGTCGTGATCATGATGACAGGGATGTTTTTATAGGAGGGGTTGCCCCTGACAAGACTGACCAATTTGAGGCCGTCCATGATCGGCATATTTATGTCGGCGAGTATGATGTCAATTTTTTCCGCGGACAGCTTCTTTAATGCGTCGACTCCGTCCGTTGCCTCGATAACTCTTGCTTCCGGTATCCTTTTAATAGCAAAGCCGATGAGCTGTCTCATCGTCGGTGAATCTTCAACAACAAGGATAATCGGCATCAATACCTCCTTTCCGCATGTCCTATTTTCTCGGTTTTTCTTTCAGAAGATCAAGAAAGCTCTGTATGGTCGTGAGCTTTCTTTCCGACTGTGTATAAAGCTTCGATGAAAATATCGCCGTCGCAGCATGGCCGGCGAGCAGATTAAAAAGCTCATAATCTATATTCGAAAACGAACTCTTCTGCGTAAAGAGAGAGTAGATCGCAATCACCCCGATAACATGTTCTTTTATCTTGAGAGGAATACATACCATGGGGTTTTTGGTGTCTATCTCCTTTGGCGATGCAGCGGAGGCATTTTCGAGGAAATAACTCTCTCCTTCTCTGGCTACCTTTCCCACTATGCCGTCTCCCATCTTGAATTTAGAAAAATCATTGAGAGGCAGCCCTTCGGATGCTACCGGTACAAGTTCATTCGTCTTGTCATCCATAAGGAATAATGCAAACTTCTCGGCGCCGATAAGATTAATGATGATCTCCAGGACGATCCGCAGGACCTCGTTGAAGTCCAGCACGGAATGAAGCTGGTAACTGGCGACATAAAGATTCGCAAGCATGTTATTTTCCGTCTCGACCTCTACGTATTTTGATGCGAAATCCTTATTTTCTTCCTCCACTTTTGCAAATCTCTCGGAAATGGACTTGATCTCCTCCTGGAGCATTTTTAATCTGTCTTCACAGAGGCGCATCTTTTCCTCGTTTCCCGCCTGCTGCGCAGCTTCTTCAAGCTGTGCAATTCTGAACCGGAGCTTCTCGTTCTCTTTGATCAGGTCTTTTGTGAACTCCTCGCCCCTCTTGAATATCTGGAGAAACTCATCCGCTTTTTTTGCGATACCGGATTCTTTTTCCATCAACCCTCCGATTTCTTTGCCCCTTTCACCGCCTTTATTATTTCTGCAGGTATCTGGGAAATCGGGAGAACCCTTTCGGCAGCGCCCGCCTTTATAACCTCAGAGGGCATACCGAACACTACAGCGCTCTCCTCCGACTCTACAATAGTATATCCTCCTCTCTTTTTAATTTCCAGCATCCCCGCCTTCCCGTCGTTCCCCATGCCGGTAAGCACGACGCCCATGGCTTTGGGACCGAATATTTCCGCAACCGAGGACATCATGACGTCGACGGAAGGAACATATTTGTCGGTGCTTTTCGGCTCCCCTAAGGAAACCAGTATCCGCTCCCTTTTTTTTATGAAAGACATATGGAGTCCGCCCGGGCATATCAGCACTTTACCGCGTTCCAGTTCATCACCTTCCTTTGCCTCCTTAACATACACTTTTGATATCCCGTTAAGTCTTTCAGCAAAGGATTCGGTAAAGCCTTTCGGCATATGCTGGCTGATTACGGTGCCGGCCGGGAAATCCGACGGCAGATTTGCCAGAATGATCTTCAGTGCGGCTGGCCCTCCCGTTGAAGACCCTATGGCCACTCCTGTAATAGCCTGGGGCGATTCGTCGAGCGGCTGCCGCTGGATGTCCTGTTTTTCGAGGAGTGCGAGATTTTTGCTGAGCTTGTCCAGACGGAAGTCCTTTACCCCTTTCACCTTCTTTAACAGTTCTTTCTCCAGTTTCCCCAATTTCGTCGAAGGCATCCTTGAAGGCTTGGCGATGAAATCCGCTGCGCCGAACTCGAGCGCCCTGAATACCGTCCTGGAGTCTGAATACGAGCTGACGATTATTACGGGCGTCGGTCTGTTCTGCATCAGCCACCTGAGGAAACTGAAGCCGTCCATCTCAGGCATCTCGATATCCAGGGTGATGATGTCCGGCTTGAACCTGAGCGTCTTTGCCATGGCGTCTATACCGTCTGCCGAGACTCCCACTACTTCGATATGTGAATCCGATTCGAGAATTTTTTTGATCGTCTGCCTGCTGTAAACGGAATCGTCAACTATGAGCACCCTGATTTTAGACATCTATGTGCGCTCCTTTTTTGACGGTCTCTGATACACCATATCATATTTGAAGTGTCTCAGCGTGAATGCTGTGGATATATTAATCAGCGATTCTGCATGTCCCAGCAGCAGATACCCGCCGTCAACAAGCCGCTCGTAAAACATCCCTATCACCTTTCTCCTCGAAGGATTATCGAAGTAAATCAGCACGTTTCGGCAGAAAATGACATCTATTGAACCGACCAGCTTGACCTTGAATGGGTCAAGGAGATTGAGATGACTGAAATTTACGTACTGTTTTACACTGTCGGCTATTCTGGAAGAGATGTTCTCTTCCCTGAAATATTTATGGAAAAAATACGGCTCTGTCATCCTGAAAGAATTTTTCCTGTAGACGCCGCTTCGCGCGACCTGAAGTACCTTCTGGTTTATATCGCTGCCGAAAATCTCAATATTCCAGCCATGAAAGTATCCCTTTTCGAGCACGAGCATGGCAATGGTATAAGGCTCCTCTCCGGTGGAGCAGCCTGCAGACCATATCCTCAGCCTTCTTTTGTCCTTATTGGTCTCCCTGAGTTCCGGCAGAATCTCCTCGCTGAATGTCTTGATCTGGTTCTGTTCCCTGAAGAAATATGTCTCATTCACTGTAAGGATATCTATGATTGAGGCGAGTTCTTCGTCGCGTTTTCTGTGGTACAGCAGATACCTGTAATATTCCCTGAAAGTATTGAAGTGAAGTGTCCTTACCCTGCGTGAAAGCCTTTTTTCAAGAAGATACCTCGAATCGTCGTCAAAATAAATCCCGCAGTGATCCCTTATAAAATCACGAATAAGCCTGAATACATCTGCTTCAAGCGGTATAATTTCTTCTTTTTCGAATATCGACAATTTTCTTGCCCGGCCTGCTTATATTTTTCTTCCCCTGATGGGATTAATCGGGAATTACTTCTTAAGGCTTTCTTCTATCGTTTTTTTCACTATCGGGTCATCCTCTGTGTCAAGGAGTTTTTCAAGCTCGATCCTTACATGACCGTTTGCTTTTTTCCCGAGGACCCCGACGGCAGCCATTCTCGTCGCCCAATCGGTATCCTTCAGGAAGGGAAGCAGCGCCTGGCCGACATCATCATACGGCGCCAGGGCCGTGATCGTGGTTCTGACCACCTCCTTGTCGACGGATGAGAGCATGCGGAGCAACGCCGCTTTCGCTTCATCTCCTCCGATAGCGCTCAGGGATTCTATTGTAGTTGTTACAACAAAACCGCTCTTATCGGAAAGGAGCCGGATGAGCAGACCGACGGCTCTTTTGTCTTTAAGCATGCCGAAGGCTTTTGAAACTCCGACCCTCACGGAATCGTCCGAATCGGTTATGAGAAGGGAGAGCGCCTCAAATACCCCCTCGCCTCCGATACGTCCGAGGCTTAATGATGACGCTATCCGTATATAAGGATCCTCATCGGTAAGCGCAATGATAAGGAACCGTATAGAGTCCTCTGTTTTCAGCAGTGAAAAGGCTTCTACACAGGCTCTCCGTATATTTACATCCCCGTCCTTGAGCGCGAACCCGAGGGCGGGAACCGCTCCTTTGGCGCCGGTCTTGCCGAGTATCAGGGCGGCATTCTTTCTGAGTTTCGGGTTGCCGTCGCGGAGCATTGCTATGAGCTCATCGACCGACAGATGCGATCCGAGACGGGACAGGGCTTCGACAGCAGCTTCCTGCACGTCCTGATAAGGATCGTTGAGAAGTTGTTTTATCGGATCCATTGCCCCGGGATTACCGATTTTTGAAAGCGCTATAGCAGCTATTGAACGGAGATGTCCGTCTTCATCCTGCAGGAACTTCTCGAATACCGGGTAATAAACAGGAGAGGCGATCCTGCCTGCCACCTCGCAGATAAAGCGTTTCTGATACAGGTTCTCCGTATCGAAGAGAGGCAGGAGCGATTCAGGTTTGTCCTTTCCGATAAACACAAACGCCCGTTTAACGTTTTCGGCGAAATCCTCCTCCTGGGAGATCTCAAGGAGAGTGGTATATACACTTTCATCCTTCATCAGGCCGAGTATCAGTATCGCCGATTTCCTCACTTCCGGTTTTTGAGACCATGCATGATCTATAAGCAGTGCCAAGGCCCTGTCGCCGAGCGCCCCTTTCATCTCGCCGGTAATAAACTCTTCGCTGACGCCTTTCTGGTAGAACCTCTCTATCGACCGGACGGACTCTTCCTGCACTGTCTTTGAAGGGTCTTTTAAAAAGGGAATGATGTATTTAAGCGTAGCCGGATCGGCTATCAGACTCAGCGACTTGATTGTCGGCACCCTCAGGGTTTTTTTCTCCAATGCCTTAACCAGGGACGGAATCGCTTTCCTGTCCCCGATCCTGCCGAGTGCATCGGCCGCAGGATAGGCAGTCCAGATGTCGTCGCTTCCGACGATTTCGATCAGAGCGTCTACTACGGTCGGCTCCCCGACTTTCCCCAGATGCTCGATGGCTGTCACACGGACATTTTCGTCATCGTCTTTCAGGGCATTGAGCATAAGTGGCAACGACCTGTTGTCTTTGAATTCTCCCAGTACGTCAATGATAAACTTTCTCACATCCCTGTTGGAGGTTTGAAAAGCATCTATGAGAAAAGGCGTTATTTTCTTGTTGAGGCGTATCAATGCCTCTATTGCTGAGTTTCTTGCGCCTGCGTTTTCCTCACGATAGAGGAGGTCGATCAATCCATGAATATAGGCTTCGACAGGATGTTCTTCAAGAAGAATGTCGATAGCTGTGTTCCGCACCCTCCAGTTTATATCTTCCATGGAAGAGAGCAGCAGACGGATTGACCGTTCGCCCTGTTGTCCTTTCAGGCTCTCAAGGGCTTCCCTTCGTACCTCAACATCAGTATGTTTAAGCAGAGTCTCCAGTTCTTGCATGCTCTTCCAACATCTCCTCCGATTCTTTCAGCATGATCTTTTCCTCTGAGGAGAGGAGAAAATCGAGATTGAGCACTATGATGATCCTGTCATCTTTCTTCCCGATGCCTGTAAGATATTTTTTCTTCAGACCTTTAAATATGGTGGGAGGGTCAATAATCTCACCGGAGCGGAGGGTGACGATTTCCTCGACTGTATCAACAATAAGACCGATCTTTTCTTTGTCATATCGGGCAATGATAGTAAGTTCACGCTCATCGGCAGAGCTTATGCCGAATCGCTTCCTGAGGTCAAGCAGTGGAATGACTTCACCCCTCACCGTTATAACACCGGAGAGAAATTCGGGAAACTCCGGAAGCGTATAGACTTTCTGCCTGTGCAGGATTTCAATTACCCTGTTGATCTCAATCCCAAAAGCTTCCCGGCCGATCGTGAATACGGCAAACTTCATATCTTTTGTCATCATAGCATTTCCAGTCGCCTCATCATGGTCTCTAAATTCCTCAATTCATTATCGGAGGTCTCGGCAAATCCGCTGTATCGTTTATATATGGAATGAAGAACTGATAGCCCTTCAGGTGTCGTATCCTTTAATTCGAGGAGCGCCTGCTTCAGAGATGCCTGTGTGCTTTCCGGCATCGACTTGCTGATGGTTATAACGAATCCGGGCAGCTCGTCGGAAAATTGAATCAACTTAATCCCTTTCTCTTTATTCTGATCGGCTATGCTTTCAGTTACCCCTCCGGCCTCAAATGCACCTTCAAGGACCGCCTTGACGACATTTTCATGGGGTCCGAGATATTCATAATGAAGGAGGTCCTGCAACTTTATGCCGGCATTAAGGAGCATAAACCTCGGTGCTATATAGCTCGAGAACGAATGGGGAGTGCCGAATGCAAATCTTTTCCCTTTGATATCCTGAATGGTTTGGATCTGACCGTCGCTTTTTACAATGATGACGGAACGATAACCGGATTTTCCCTCGACCATGGCTTTTACAAGGAGCCTGATCTCGTACTTGCCTCTTGTTTTCAGATAGGTGATAGGATTCATGAAACAGCAGTCCATTATCCCTTCACTGATATCTCTTATTATGCCCTCATAATCAGAAACGATCTGCAGTTCAAACTTCTTGCCGGTCCTCTTGTTAAGATACTCCATAAGAGGAGTGAATTTGTCCGACATCGATAATGGTGACCCTCCGACAGGTTCGATTCCGAACCGTATTATTTCGGATTCTCCACCCTTGGCCGGATAATGCGTATACAGAGTGATTTTTTCAAGTTCCCTCTTCACCAGTTCCGTATTCCTGAAAAGCCCTTTGAGCGACTGGTTAATGGTAAAGACGCTGTCCAGCGTATTTTGAGGGATATTCCGTATTTTTTCTATTGAATTGAAGACATGTCTTGCACCTGTCTGTTGTTCCTGAGTAGCTTTTGCTATCTGGCGGCTCTTTTCAGACACAGTTTCTATCGCTTCTGTTATCTGTTTTGTATTGATCAGCTGTTCGCTTGTTGCAGAGCTCACCTGATTTGCGACATTACGCATCTTCTCTGTGGCTCCTGTAATGAGGTGTGCCCCCTTGCTCTGTTCCAACGTTGCCTTCGCGACCTGGGATATCATGTTTTTGACTTTCTCCATTGCGTCAGAAACAAGTCGTGTTGTCCTGGCCTGTTCCATTGTGGAGCGCTTTATCGCATCGGACATTTCTGCTGACAGTGTTGAGCTCTCAACAATCGCATGTAATGCTTGCCCCGCATCCTGGGCTACATGAATACCTTCATCAACTGAACTGATTCCCTCGTTCATGGCAACAATAGCATCTTTCACTTCCTGCTGAACCGCCTGGATCAGTGCTGCAATCTCATGGGTCGAAAAGGAGGTTCTCTCTGAGAGATTTTTTATCTCGTCTGCGACCACAGAGAACCCTCTGCCATGTTCGCCTGCCTGTGCGGCAAGTATCGCAGCATTCAAAGCGAGAAGTGTCGTCTGATCCGTGATTTCTTCAATAACATTGAGAATCTTCCCGATTTCCTCTGATCTTGTTCCGAGTTTCTTAATGCAACCTGCAGTTCTTTCAAAAGATGCCTTGATATTCTGAATTCCATTTATTGTTTTCTCGACTGACGTCATTCCTATTGTTGATGCCTCAGTTTTGACTTTGTCGGACAGCAGAGCTGAATCTTTCGCGCTCTGCTCGACTTCCTTGATGGCTGAGGAGATCTCTTCGGCGGCGGTTAGTGTCTCATCAGAAGATGCAAAGAGTTCTTCGGCCTTATTCGCTACTTCTTTTATAGTGACGGACAATTCTTCGATCGAGGCTGATGTGGAGTCAATAATAAGAGAAAGCTCCCGGGCGCTTTTTGCGACTTCACCGATACTCGTGACCATTTCCTCCATAGATGCGGCTTTTTGTTCGGTAGATACGGCAAGATGCTCGGTATTATCGGCAATCTCTGCAGATGCTGAATTCATCTGCTCAACAGAGATAGCTATGTCGGCTATCGCTTCTGATTCGCGTTTGGTGTTATCAGATACGCTTTTGAATTCAGTCTCCACTTTTTCAGCAACCTCAAGAACGCGTTTTGAACTGTTCCGAACCCGCTGAAGAATGCCTGACAAAGACCCCACCGATGCATGGAGAGCGCTGCTCAGTCTGCCTATCTCGTCATTTCTCCGTATATCCAGAGAGAGGGCAAGGTTGCCTTCGGCGAGGGAATGTGCAGCGCTTTCAACAGATTTCAAAGGTGCAAATACAAGTTTCCTGAGTATAATCCAGAAAAGAAATGTGAAGAGCGCGATCCCCATGATTGTTATTGCTGTTGTCCATACGATAAAATTTATGCTTTTACCATAAAGTTTCTGAAGGGATACGGTTAACTTGACTGCACCCAATGCCCTTCCTTCCTGAGTATGGCAATTACGGCAGTAAGTGCTGTTTTCCAGCGGCCTGTAGAAGTTCAGGGCTGTTTCCGACCTGTATGAAAGCGGTGTCATCTGTGAAGCTATCCTCTGCATGACGGATGCTTCGTCCACAGCCGACTCTTTTGCAAATGATTCTTTGCCCTGTGCATTTAAAATATTGATATCTTCAATCCCTTTTATTGTCGTTAAATCCTGTACAATCTGTCTGGAAAGAGCAGCCTTTTTATCTGCCGGTTCATGCATCAATCTGGTAATATCCATAGCGATGATTTGAGCTGTTGTGTCCAGGTGCTCTTCTGCTGAAGAGTAAAGATTCTGTTTTGCACGGACCGAGAGGATGACAGCGAAAAGGATGCCGATGACGAACAAAGCGAGAACAAATACCAGATACTTGAATTCAAGGCTTTCTCTGAAATTTCTTTGCATATGACCTCCCTTTCATTTTATGGACAGTGCTATTGCCTCCTGCATATTCAATATCGACACGAAGCGTTTCTCTACTACAGCTATCCCGGAAATAAATTTCGCTTGCTCCTCCGAGAGGTGAGAAGGGGGGGGCAACAGTTCGGTTTCTGCAAACCTTACAAACCCGGTAACTTTATCGACTGCCGCGCCGATTCGCCCTTTGGGGCCTTTCATGATCAGGATCTTTTTCCCATGAGAATCGTCTGCAGCTTCTCCCCTGAGGGAGAGCTTTGCTTTCAGGTCGATAACGGGAATGACTTTCCCCCGCAGCGAGGTTACGCCGAGGACATAATCCGGCAACTTCGGGACAATCGTTATATGCTGGAATTTTAGTATTTCATCGAGATCGGAAACCCTGAAGGCGAAATCTTCGCCGAGAAGCTTGAACGTGAGGATCTCAATGATGTTCTTTGTGCCCTCAGATGCAACTCCTCCACCGACAGATGATCCTGTAGGCTTTTCTTCCCGGATTTTTCTTTCGTCAGGCTTGCTCTCTTTTTTTATCACAACACTTTCTCCCCGACCAGACTGCCTTTCTGTCGGCAGCGGTAATGAAGGGGAAAACGCCCTTCCCCGGTAAGAAACACGAATTCCTTTTCTTCCACCGCATAGTGTATCCGGGCGAGTGCTTCTTCACGGTTTTTGCTGAGGAAGAGGAATCGCGGGTCCGGTATTTTGGAAATCGGTTTTTGCTTCAGTCCAAAGAACGCTTCATACATAAGCCCCCCCCTCCTGGCGCGTTAAAGAATGTTCAATGATTGACTCAACATCAAGGACGAGGATTACCTCATGTTTGCCGATTTCAGCTGCACCGGCAAATCCGCTGAGCCCCTTTAAATATTCACCGAGAGATTTGATAACAATTTCATGCTGTGCCATGATCTCGTCGACAAGAAGCCCCAGTTTTCTTCTTCCAAACCCTATAACAACACCGAATCTCTGTTCATTCCTGTCAGTTTCCAGAAGGAATGTTTTTCCAATATCAATGATCGGCAGCATCTCGCCCCGGAGATAATACACGTTTTTCCGTTCTATTGTCTGAATATCTTTCGTTTCTATCGCGATGATTTCAGATACCGCTGAAAGCGGAATGACAAAACGGTGGTTCCCCACTCTTACCAAAAGGGCCCTGATAATCGCAAGGGTTATGGGCAGCGTGAGGGTAATAGTTGTCCCCTTATGCTTTTTTGTATGGATTTCGGTAAAGCCACCGAGCAGAGAGAGTTTTTCCTTGACGACGTCCATCCCTACGCCCCTGCCCGAGAATTCGCTTACCACATCTTTGGTGCTGAACCCGGGGGCGAAGATAAAATCAATAATCTCCCTGTCTTCAAGTTTGGCATCCGGTTCCATGAGGCCTTTCTCAATCGCTTTTTCCCTTACCTTCGCAATGTCTATCCCCCGGCCGTCGTCAACGACTTCGATGACGACATGATTTCCTTTCTGAGAAGCCTTAAGTACGATAGTACCCTGTTTGCGTTTCCCTTTGCTCAGTCTTTCTTCAGCAGGTTCTATCCCATGGTCGATGGCGTTTCTCACCAGGTGCATAAGAGGATCGACAATTTCTTCAGCAATTGATTTGTCGACTTCCGTATCTTCACCATACAGGGTGAGTTCAATTTCTTTCCCTGTTTCTTTCGAATAACGGCGGATGACCTGTGCAAGCCGTGAAATTATCTGACCAATCGGTACCATCCGGATGGCAAGCACTTCATCCTGGAGCTCCCCGAGCCTTCTCTCAAGCGAGACCGATATCTTGTGGATATCTCTGATGAGAGGTGAATACGGATCCGCCCCTTCCATTTCTGTACCGATTCTCCTTATGGCGTCCTTGGCAAGGGTCAATTCGCCTATGGTATTCAGTATCCTGTCAAGCTTATCGATGTCAACCCTTACTGTTGTTGAAGAGCTCTTCATGGTGTGGGCCGGTTTTGGTATCGTCTGCTGATCGGTATGTTTGCCGGGGAAGAGGACCTCAAGATTTTCACTGAAGTGTTGCTGCAATGCCTGCACATTTTTGCCGCTTGCAAACATGAGATTGAATCCTATGAAACCTTCAGGAACATCAGTGGAGGTAGGGAGCGTTGATATAAGTTCTCCTTCTTGCCTGATCCTCTTTGTAAACTCTTCCAAAGAAGTATCGAACGTAGCAAGGTCAAAGATAGCGTTGACAAGATAAATGCCATGGCCGGTTCTTATATTTGCTTTCAGTCTGTGTTCTTCATATTCAGAAAGAACTTTGAGAATTGCATTATCAATAAGACCCTTTATATCCGGTTCTGCCTCTCCGGACTGCATGGATGACCGGAAATTCCTCACTTCTTCTATATGCACCGAGAGATCCACAGGGGAATCTTCTTTGAGTCCGTTGATTGCTGAACTTAAGACGTCAATACTTTTAAAAAGAAAATTCACCACTTCTTCTGTTACGGGAATCCTTCCAAGACGTATATCGTCTAACAGGGACTCAAGGGCGTGACTGCTCCCTGTTATCCCCTGGTTGCCAAAAAGGCCCGATAATCCTTTCAGGGTATGCATGGAACGGAACAGGGCGTTGATTGTATCCGGATTTGCTGCGGTCAGATAGGTATCCTGAATTTCGAGAATGCACTGCCGGCACTCGAAAAGAATATCCTCTGTCTCCGCAATGAATTCTTTCTTAGAGGCTTTCATCGGCGAGCGACTGCCTTATGACTTCCTGAAGTTCCTGTGCCTTGAAGGGCTTTGTAATATAAGCCCTTGCACCTAATGCCATTCCCCTTTTCTTGTCTTCCTCGCTTCTCTCGGTGCTGACTATAATAAGAGGAATCCGGCTGTATCGGGGGTTGTTCTTTATGAAGTTAATCAGTTCAAGGCCGTTGATGTCCGGCATGTTGACGTCGGTCACAACGAGATGGAATTCATGGGAAGGCAGAAGTTTCAATGCCTCGAACCCGGACCCCGCTTCCAGGATCGTAAAATCTCCCATTTCTTCGATGACCGCCCTGATAAGCGCCCTTGTGGTTGCCGAGTCCTCGACAATAAGAATCGCTCTGCCGGTTGTCTCTTCTTGCATGGTGTGAAAATTCTAACAGATTAAGACAAAAAAAACATTATGGCCGGCCTTTTTTTTCCATCTCCTGAAGTCTTCTCTGGAGCAGGGATTTTTCGAGGGCAATGCCCGCCTGGTCGATAAATATCTCGAGCCCTTCCGTCTCCCCGATCTTTTCACCTGTAAGCAAATTGTCGCAATAAAGGAACGCTACAACCCTCCCTTCCGCAATGAGCGGGAAAAAGGCGGTCTCCTCAGGCCATTGCCCGCCGATTTCGTTCATCAATGATTCCATCACGGCATCTCGTTCCCCCGGCCCCTTGTACGGCCGTTTTTCAGTGATAATTCTCTGCAAAAACGGACTCTGCCGGTAGGGCAATGTTATCTCTCTGATCTTCTCATCAGGCTGCTCTATATCAAGACCGAATTGTCCGAGTCCGACTATCTCCGTATCGCCGACCATAAAGAGGATGCCTCTCTGGAACATATCGCTGGCAAACCTGAGTATCAGCAAAGTTATTTCGGATGCCGAATTGGGGAACCTGAGTTCCTGCGTGAGCGCCCTGAGCGACATGATATCTTTTCTTTCTCCCTGCGGCTGGACATCCCAGTCTTCCTCCCACATTTCCTCCCCTTCTCCCAGAGTAAATTCTTCGGTTGGAACCGTCGTTGTCTTTGACGCCTCATCGTGTACCCTGGCGCCTTCCATCAGGAGGTATTCGGGACTCATCCCTTTGGAAAGCTCCCAGCCGATATCGGGGATATCCACCTTCCCGACGGGATCGGTATCGTCGAGTTCGAACTGAAAATCGCCTTCCTGCCAGAAGAGGAGCCTGCTCACGACCCTCTCCGTCCTCTTTCTTGTGACCTTTTCAAGGGTATCTCTATTGACGGATCCGAGTTCGAACAGTATTTCAGCATGAGACTTTGAGGGCAGCTTTTTTTTTACTTCCGCGGCCAGATGATAGATCGTATCTTTGATTATCCCCGCCTCCAGCAGGTCTTCCCCGGGAGTTTTATCGATATCGTCGGTCTCAGCCCTAACAACAAGTCCGTTCCTGAAAGTAATGAGCGCATTGCCGCGGCTTCCTTTAAGGATGAGTGTGCCGGTCTTCTTGCCTATGCTGAGGATCTGGAAGATGTCGGAAAGGGCAAGGTCCTCAATACGTCCTACAAGACTCATGTCGTTACACACCCCGCAGGGATCATTGCGGTTCCCTCTCCTTTTTTCCGGCCTTTAGTGCCGAAGGCGCCCATCCGTACTATATTTAATACAGCAATCAGTATGCCATATGCCAGTCAATAAATGATAAACGAGTATATCAAGGAAAATTATGGGGTGTCAATGAAAGGGGAGACGGCAGAAACCGGCCGATATTCTCATGGTGACTGTTGCACGCTAAAGTATTTTCAATGAAGGGCGCAAAAATTAGCGTCGCCTTTCTTTCAATCTTCGTTTGAAGAGAAGCACCCCTGTAATAAGCACCTCCCGGCCATGATATAATTATCCGGATTCAACCGGTCATGACGCAAAAGTTGTGACGGCAAAAGGACATTGTAATGAAGGGTACATCGAAAAATTAACTGTATGGGAATGATGATATCAAAGGATTCTATGCGTACTCCTTCGGCGATATGGTGGATAGTACCGATTACCGGGTTGCTGCTCTTCTGGATGCTCAATCTTGCTATGCCCCTCAATGCGGACGATTTTGGCTGTAAAGTTTTTTGTGAAAAGGGGACGGCGGAGATCATGACGTCATCCTCCCAATTGCTGCAGTGCATACAGAAAGAAGTATTCTCGCATAATGCGCGATTGGGGAATATCTATTACCGTTTTTCTCTGACTTTCCTGCCTCAGTGGCTCAATGATTTCATTGTAACGCTGTGGGTAGGGGGCTTAATTTTCGTGCTCCTGCGCATAGCATTGCGGCGGAAGGTTAAACCGACCGGTTTTGATATGACACTCTGGCTGGGAATTCTGTCAGTGATATTTTTACCCCTCCAGGCAGT
>DCVG01000128.1:20356-27120 GCA_002328665.1 Nitrospiraceae bacterium UBA2194 | reverse complement strand
CCTGCACCGACGGTCCTTCCACCTTCTCTTATTGCAAACCTCAATTCCTTCTCCATCGCGATTGCCGAGATAAGCTCCACTTCCAGGGTTACATTGTCTCCGGGCATCACCATCTCCACTCCCTCAGGCAACTGCGCCACTCCCGTCACGTCCGTCGTCCTGAAATAAAACTGCGGCCTGTATCCCTTGAAAAACGGTGTGTGCCTCCCGCCTTCCTCCTTCGTCAATATATACACCTCCGCCTTGAACTTCGTGTGCGGCGTGATGCTCCCGGGCTTCGCCAACACCTGCCCCCTCTCTACCTCTTCCTTGCCTATCCCGCGTAACAGAACCCCTATGTTGTCACCGGCTCTACCCTCATCAAGCAGCTTCCTGAACATCTCCACTCCAGTGGCCACCGTCTTCCTCGTCTCACCCAGCCCTACTATCTCCACCTCTTCGCCTACCTTCACTATCCCGCGCTCTACTCTCCCCGTCACTACCGTACCACGTCCCGATATCGTGAAGACATCCTCTATCGGCATCAAAAACGGTTTGTCAACAGGCCTGTCCGGCGTCGGTATATAGCTGTCCACCGCTTCCATAAGCTCCCAGACGCACTTGTATTCCTCTGCCCCTGCTTCCGTGCTCGTGCTGTTCATCGCCTTCAGCGCACTGCCCCTGACCACCGGGATCTTGTCCCCCGGAAACTGATACTTCGTCAGAAGCTCCCTCACCTCAAGCTCCACCAGATCCAGTAACTCAGGGTCATCCACCATATCCACTTTGTTCATGAATACCACGATATATGGCACCCCTACCTGCCTCGCCAATAATATGTGCTCCCTCGTCTGCGGCATCGGTCCGTCTGCAGCGCTCACCACCAGCACCGCCCCGTCCATCTGCGCTGCTCCGGTTATCATGTTCTTTATATAGTCCGCATGACCAGGACAGTCTACATGCGCATAGTGCCGCTTGTCCGTCTCATACTCTACATGCGCCGTCGCTATCGTGATGCCCCTTGCCTTCTCCTCAGGCGCATTGTCGATGCTGTCAAACGACCTGAACTGCGCCATACCCTTTATCGCCAGTACCTTCGTTACCGCAGCCGTCAATGTCGTCTTCCCGTGGTCAACGTGCCCGATCGTCCCTATGTTCGCATGAGGCTTTATCCTCTCAAATTTTGCCTTCGCCATATGCCCTCCTTTTCATGGCTGTTAATCCTTAGTTTTCAGTTATTAGCCTGTAACTATCACCCGACAACTAAAAACTACAGCCGGTTATTCACCCTTCACCACGGCGATAATCCCCTCTGACACGCCCTTGGGAACCTCGTCGTAACGAGAAAATTGCATAGTATAAGTGGCCCGTCCCTGCGTCTTGGACCTTAAGTCGGTAGCGTAACCGAACATCTCCGCAAGAGGAGCCTGCGCCTTAATCACCTGGGCATTGCCGCGTCTCTCTATGTTCTGAATCCGGCCCCTGCGGGAATTAAGGTCCCCGATAACATCACCCATGTATTCTTCCGGGGTAACGACCTCGATACTCATGATAGGCTCGAGGAGAACGGGTTTCGCTTTCTTCACAGCCTCCTTAAAAGCCATTGAGCCCGCAATCTTGAACGCCATTTCAGAAGAGTCAACTTCATGATACGAACCGTCATAGAGCCTTGCACGAACATCGACAAGCGGGTATCCTGCAAGAATGCCCCTGTCCGCAGCCTCTTTAACGCCCTTCTCAACAGCTGGGATATATTCCCTCGGAATAGTCCCGCCTACTATTTTATTCTCAAATTCAAAACCCTTGCCTTGTTCCAGCGGCTCGACTTCCAGATAAACATGTCCATATTGCCCTCTTCCTCCCGTCTGCCGCACGAATTTTCCTTCAGCCTTCGCCCCGGCCCTGACTGTTTCTTTGTAGGCAACCTGAGGTTTGCCGATATTTGCTCCGACCTTGAACTCCCTGAGAAGCCTGTCGACAATAATATCGAGATGGAGTTCTCCCATTCCCGATATAATCGTCTGGCCCGTCTCCTCATCGAATGACACTTTAAATGAAGGGTCTTCCTGGGTAAGCTTGGCAAGTGACTGGGACAGTTTTTCCTGATCCGCCTTTGTTTTCGGTTCAATCGCAACGGACATCACCGGCTCGGGAAACTCCATTGCTTCAAGAATTATCGGATTTTTCTCGTCACAGAGGGTATCACCCGTAAGTGTGCTCTTAAGCCCGACCACTGCTGCAATATCGCCTGCAGACACTTCCTTGACTTCCTCACGCTTGTTGGCATGCATTTTCAGAAGCCTTCCCACCCTTTCCTTTATATCCTTGGTTGAGTTATAAACATATGAACCCGAGGAAAGCACTCCGGAATAAACCCTTATAAAGGTGAGTTGTCCGACGAAAGGGTCCGTCATTACCTTGAATGCAAGTGCGGCAAACGGCTCGTTGTCTTCGGCATGTCTCACGATCAAAGAATCACTCCGCGGGACTTTACCCGAAATCGGAGGGATATCAAGAGGTGAAGGAAGGTAATCTATAATCGTATCGAGCAGATGCTGTACTCCTTTGTTTCTGAATGCGGAGCCGCATATAACCGGTGTTATCTTCAGCTCAAGAGTGCCCTTTCTCAATACCGCCTTTATCTCACCGACGCCGATCTCTTCTCTGTTTAAGTACTTCTCCATTAAGGAATCGTCCACATCCGCCAGCGCCTCAATCATCTTCTCCCTGTATTCTTCCGCTTTAGGCAGGAGTGTCCCGGGGATTTCGCCTTCAGTATAGCTTGCACCCATTGTTTCATCGTCAAAAAATATCGCCTTCATGCCCACAAGGTCTACCAAACCGCTAAATTCATCCTCCGCTCCGATAGGCATCTGAACAGGGACGGGGTTTGCATCAAGGCGCTCTATCATGCTGCCAACACTCATAAAAAAATCGGCGCCGACCCTGTCCATTTTATTCATAAACGCGATACGGGGCACACCATATTTATTGGCCTGCCTCCAGACTGTTTCCGACTGGGGTTCAACACCGGCAACGGAATCAAAAACAGCAACTGCACCGTCAAGCACTCTCAATGACCTTTCTACTTCGATAGTGAAGTCGACATGCCCTGGGGTATCTATAATATTGATCTTATAGTCCTTCCAGAAACACGTTGTTGCAGCAGAGGTGATGGTAATGCCTCTTTCCTGCTCCTGAACCATCCAGTCCATGACAGCAGTACCGTCATGCACCTCTCCGATCTTGTAAGTAACACCGGTATAATAGAGGATACGTTCGGTTGTCGTCGTCTTTCCTGCATCGATATGCGCCATGATGCCGATATTTCGAGTCTTCTGTAGCGGGAACCTTGACAAAGCTTTTCTCCTCTGTTCTTCCTACCATCTGTAATGTGCAAAGGCCTTGTTGGCCTCAGCCATCTTGTGGGTATCTTCCTTCTTCTTTATGGACGACCCCGTGCTGTTATATGCATCCAGCAATTCACCTGCCAGTTTCTCCTGCATCGTCTTTTCAGCTCTGGCCCTTGAATAATTAATGATCCACCTGAACGCCAGGGCTGCCCTCCTGTGCGGCCTTATCTCCACCGGCACCTGGTATGTCGCCCCTCCGACCCTTCTCGGTTTCACCTCGAGAACAGGCTTGACGTTTTCGAGGGCTGTCTTGAATACCTTTATCGGATCACTTCCTGTTTTCTGCTTCAAAATTTCGAATGCGCCGTAGCAAATTCTCTCTGCCGTGGATTTCTTCCCGCTCTCCATCAGCGCATTAACAAATTTGCTGACTATTTTGCTGTTATGTTTGGGATCGGGTAAAATATCTCTTTTTTCAACAACTCTTCTTCTTGGCATTTTTTCTCTCTCTTACTTAGGCCTCTTGGCGCCGTATTTTGATCTGCCTCTTCTGCGATCTGCAACTCCCATGGAATCCAGAGTGCCTCTTATAATATGATATCTCACGCCCGGGAGGTCTTTGACCCTTCCGCCTCTTATCATTACAATCGAATGCTCCTGGAGATTGTGGCCAACTCCAGGAATATATGCAGTGACCTCCATTCCGGTCATCAGTCTGACTCTTGCGACCTTTCTTAAAGCCGAGTTAGGTTTTTTGGGCGTTGTCGTATAGACCCTCACGCATACTCCCCTCTTTTGCGGACATGCTTTTAATGCAGGACTCTTGGTTTTGAGTCTCACCTTTTCACGCCCGTTCTTAACCAATTGTGAAATAGTAGGCACTTTACCTCCAAAAATTATTTAATTACGAAAGCTGGATTACACAGCAAGTGAAAATATTACCAGAGATGTTTTTTTTTGTCAAGGTTACCGGAGGGAAAAGTTTTGCCTGTGAGCCATTCCAGTATAAAAAAAGCCCCCCCTGACATCAGGGGGGCTTTTTCCTCAATTAAAGTTTCACAACATTAATCGCCTTGGGGCCTTTTGGGCTATTTTCAATTTCAAAGCTGACCGCGTCGCCCTCGGCAAGGGATTTGAATCCGTTGCCGGCGATGGAAGAATAGTGCACAAAAACATCTCCGCTTTCTTCGCTCGTGATAAACCCGAATCCTTTGGATTCGTTGAACCACTTCACTGTACCTTTAGCCATATTTACCTCCTTACATAAATACTAAAGTCCCGGAATATACTCATCCAAAATTAAAAAAGCCACAAAGCTAAAAGTCTTTGTGGCTTTACCAGATACAAAAACTTCTGAGACTTCACGCATAAAGTAACATGTTCGGGGACAGAAAGTAAACAGTATTCTTTACTATATGTAACACTTCACGCCGAAGGCCGGCGGTTAAAGGTATTCTGCCTGTGCCTGCCGATATTTAGCATCCTGTCCGTCTTCCATGCTATAATCTTGGGGAGACGATACTAAGGAGGCTACATTGGCAAAACATGCGGGAGCATATAAGAGCGAAAAGAGAAAAAAAGAGCTGTCGCGCCTGAAAAAACAGGAGGAGAAAAGACAGCGCCGCCTGGGCAAAAAGGATGCTTTCAAACAGGATGATGAAGCGCCCGATGCCGGAACGAACGTCACAGAATAACAAGAGGCCCGCCAGTAGGAATTCGCTGCTGCTACCGGAATACTGCAGAAAGTGTTTTGATACTATCGGATACCGCTTTTTTTATTCACAAACTGAGGACGACGATGCATTAACCGGATGACCTTTTCCTCTATCTCTTCAGGTGTTATGATGGAGCCGCCCGTCCTGCCGTAAAACACAACTTCCGATCTCCCGTTACTTGCCAGTCTGACATCTTCAACCATCTGCCCGGCATTCATTTCCATAACCACAAACCGCCTGCTTTCTCCGGCAAGCAGAAAGAGTTCTTTCTCCGGGAAAGGGAAAAGGGAAACCGGTCTGAAAAGGCCGACTTTGAACCCTTCGCGTCTGAGCTTTAATACCGAGGAAAGAGCAATTCTTGCAACGGTGCCGAAGGCAACGATCATAACCTCGGAACCTTCAATGCAGTAACCTTCAGACTTGACCTCTTTATCCTTCATTGACCTGTATTTCCCCTGCAGTATATTGTTTCTCATCTCGAGTTCACCGTCACCCATATAAAGGGATTTTATCACCCGGGGTTCTCTCTCTTTACAGCCGTCAAGCACCCATGTCTTTTCGGGAAGATCCGGAGTCGTGTATAGGGTCGGATAAAAGGGTTCCATCATCTGGCCGATGATACCGTCACCAAGTATCATCACAGGATTTCTATACTCGTCGGCCTTATCAAAGGCGAGCATGGTAAGATCCCACAATTCCTGAAGACTGGATGGAGCATATACAAGCATCTTATAATCACCGTGTCCTCCGCCTTTTACAGCCTGGAAATAATCCGATTGACTACCCGAAATATTCCCGAGACCCGGACCTCCCCTTTGCATGTTCACGATAACGGCCGGCAATTCAGCTCCTGCAAGATACGATATTGTTTCCTGCTTCAGGCTGATGCCCGGACTGCTTGACGATGTCATTGCCCTCATTCCGGCGGCAGATGCGCCATATACCATATTTATCGCTGCGAGTTCGCTTTCCGCCTGGATAAAAATACCCCCGACCCCGGGCATCCTTCGCGACATATATTCGGGGATCTCGTTCTGGGGCGTAATCGGATAACCTGCATAAAAACGGCATCCTGCCTGGATCGCAGCCTCGGCAATCACTTCATTGCCTTTCATTAGAATCTTGTTGTCCATGCGTGAAAATTATACCATAATAAACCTTAATAATCTTCAAATTGCCCCGCATTGACAAACAGCGTCTTTGCCGTCACCGCGAAGAATGGAGGGAAGCGGCAATCTCAGGTACCCTCGACTATTGTTTGAGTTACATTTGAGTTACATTTGACAAATACTTTACCCTTTTTTTATGATTCCATACTTTTCAGGAGGCGGCTTATGTATTTTCAGGATTTAATACTCAGGCTACACCGGTTCTGGTCGGAGAAAGGATGTATCCTCCTCCAGCCGTATGATATAGAGGTCGGCGCAGGTACATTCCACCCGGCTACTTTCTTCAGGGTCCTCGGACCCGAGCCGTGGAAAGTCGCATATGTCCAGCCTTCAAGGAGACCCACTGACGGAAGGTACGGAGAAAATCCGAACAGGCTGCAGCACTACTATCAGTATCAGGTCGTCCTGAAACCATCGCCTCCCGACAGCCAGGAGGTCTACCTGGAAAGCCTTTTGTTTTTGGGAATAGATCCGCTCAGACACGATATTCGCTTTGTCGAGGACGATTGGGAATCACCGACTCTCGGCGCCTGGGGGCTTGGCTGGGA
>DCVG01000128.1:0-20336 GCA_002328665.1 Nitrospiraceae bacterium UBA2194 | reverse complement strand
TATGGTCTCGAAAGGATAGCCATGTATCTGCAGGAGGTAGACAATGTTTACAACCTCCAGTGGTGCAAAGGCATAAAGTACAGGGAAATCCATCACACGGAAGAGGTGGAATTTTCGAAGTTCAATTTTGATTATGCCGACACCGGGCTTCTCTCAAAACAGTTTGACGCATATGAGAAAGAGTCGATAAGGCTGAACAATCTCGGCCTTGTGCTGCCGTCTTATGAGTTCTGCCTTAAGTGTTCGCATACCTTCAATCTGCTCGATGCGCGCGGCGCCATCTCGGTCACCGAAAGGACGGGTTACATCGCCCGCGTGAGAAACCTCGCAAGGCTCTGCGCGAGGGCTTTCTACAAGCAGCGCGAGGAGATGGAATTCCCCCTGCTCTCTTCCAAGTCCTAAATTATCAAAACCTCATCCTCACCCGGTAAGTCTATTTAGAGTCTGTCCATAAATTACGATTCCGACAAAAAGTTATCATTCCCACGAAGGCAGGAATCCATTTTTTTCAATGGGACATGGATTCCCCGATCGAGTCGGGGAATGACGAACAACTTAATTCTGAGTTTATGCACAGACACAATCCCGCTATCAGATAATGTTACCAAATACTGTCTGAACATGTAACTTCGAAAAACACTTTAATCCTTGACATTCGCTCTCCATGTGATAGGCTTTTTTTACGGGCACGCTGATTGAACATATCCCCTTAAGGGACAGGTTGAAAGTCTTTGCGGACAGAAAAGAGGCAGGCCTTTTTATTGCTCAAAGCCTGCGAAAATACAAAGCTTCCGGCTGCATGGTTCTCAGCATACCGTCAGGTGGCACGCCTGTTGGGTATGAGATAGCGAATGCGCTCCATCTGCCGATGGACCTGATCATAGTGAGGAAGGTCCAGATTCCTTTCAACACCGAGGCGGGCTTTGGCGCAATCGATCCCGACGGTGAGGCGATATTCAATGATAACCTGCTGAAACAGCTTGACCTGACCAACAACGAGATAGACGCACAGATTAAAAAGACCATGCATGTTATTCACCGGCGGAACCGACTGTTCAGGGAGGCAAAACCTTTCCCTCATCTCAGGGATAAATGCGTTATCCTCGTAGATGACGGGCTTGCCTCGGGATTTACAATGCTCGCTGCGATACGGTTTGCCAAAAGGAGAGGCGCCGGCAGAATTGTAGTCGCCGTGCCAACGGCCTCGAAAAAGACAATAGACTTCATTCTCCCCGAAGTTGATGAACTCGTGTGCCCCAACGTCAGGAGCAGGTTCCCTTTTGCCGTAGCCGATGCTTACAGGAACTGGTATGACCTTGAGGATACGGAGGTTATGGATATCGTCGGGAAAATCAAAGTAATCCGGAATAATGAGAAGGAGACTAAGAAATGAGAAGGCTAAAAGTTTTCATGATTTTGCTGGCTGTTTCCACAGTATGCTTCACTCTTGCGGCAGTCGGTCAAATGAAAGCGTCCAAGGCTGCCGTCGACAAGGACGGAATCCAGAGGGTGAACATGCTGGCGGGTAATTATTTCTACGATCCGGATTATATTATCGTCAAGGTCAATATCCCCGTAGAGATAACCATCAGAAAGGAACCGGGCGTCACCCCGCACGACATAGTGATAAAAGAGCCTGACGCAGGGATTGATATCAGCGAGTCGTTGAGCACCGACCCGAAGATCATTACATTCACCCCAAGGAAAACCGGCAAATATCCCTTTTACTGCAGCAAGAAACTGCTGTTCTTCCAGAGCCACAAGGACAAGGGCATGAAAGGAGTAATTGAGGTCACGGATTAAACCATTGAAAAAGGAGGTATCAGGATGTCACAGGAATAAGAAAGTCAATGGAGTCAATGTTGAGCAGTTGTTTAATACGATTAACCTCATCAAGGAAAAAACGGAAATCGCCCGGTTCAGGTTTCGGGCAACGAATCAGTGGGTTGACGGTACACACAACCGCGCTACTGTGAGAGATTTCTACGGAGCGCTGCAGGAAGATACCTCGCGGGAACCGATGGTTTTTGAAAAAGACGAGCCTCCGGTTTTGTGCCGGCGGACACAATATTTTTGCTCATTCTCAAACTATCGCCCTGCGCATGAGAGGGTAAAGCAGGAAAAAGCCGCTATTGGAAAGTACCCGATAATATAATACGCTGCAAACGTGAGATATCTGGATATTCCGGACCTCTCTGTGGTATCACTTACTTATGAAAGATTTCCTTACCATAATGACGCTCATATTCTGGCCGGTGATTCCGCTTTTCTGGATTCCCGTTCACTTTGCCGTTCATTTCTTCCGGAGACGCGGGTTGGCGGTCTATCTGCTTCCCGTGTTTACCTGGCTGCCCCTGGCTTTCTTTATTTATGAAAACAGGGCCTTTCTCCTGCAGTACAGGATCTCTCTGTCTCTCTTACCGGCGATTGCCGGATGGGTTCTGTTCGTTTCAGGCATGCTTCTCCACATCTGGACGGCAAGGCTTCTGGGCCTTCTGGGGATTATCGGCGTGCCCGAGGTATGGGGCAAGGTGAAGGAGAACCTTGTATCAAAAGGGCCCTTTTCGATAGTCAGGCATCCGACTTATTTCGCGCATACGCTCATTTTCTCAGGTGTATTTCTCATAACCGGGGCCTTATCCGTCCTGGTCCTCACAGTATTCGACCTTACCGTAGTCAACACTGTAATCATTCCTCTCGAAGAAAAAGAGCTTACGGAACGGTTCGGCGAAGAGTATATCTCATATAAAAATGAAGTGCCCTCCAGGTTCTTTCCCTGGTTTCATAAGAAATGAAGCCGCTTCCTGTGAGAGCATACGGTTATGTTATAATTTACCACTGGAGCGGGGGATGAATTTCATCGGCCTTGATGCAGGTTCAGTCAGTGTAAAGCTCGTGATCCTCAATGAAAATGGCGATGTGCTTTACAAACGCTATGAAAGGCACAAAGGCCATCCGTTGACTGTCGCCCTCACCATGCTTCAGTCCGCAACCGCAGGCAAAGATCAACTTAAACCGGGCAAAGACTTCTCCCTTTCCGTCACCGGCTCTGCCGGAAGGCTTATCGCATCGATATTCGGCATAACCCCTGCAAACGAGATCGTCAGCCAGGCGTATTCAACGCATAAGCTCTATCCTGATATCAAAACGATCATCGAAATGGGAGGGGAGGATTCGAAGCTCATTTTTTTGGGGAAAGACGGGCGTTCCGTAAGAGATTTTTCGATGAATTCCGTCTGTGCCGCAGGCACGGGCTCGTTCCTTGATCAGCAGGCGGAGAGGCTGCGTCTCACCATAGAAGAATTCAGCAGCCTCGCGCTTAAATCCGAAAGACCTCCGAGGATTGCAGGGAGATGCAGTGTCTTTGCAAAGTCGGATATGATCCATCTTCAGCAGATCGCAACCCCTGTTGAGGATATCGTCTCAGGCCTCTGTTTTGCCGTTGCAAGAAACTTCAAAGGCTCGATTTCCAGGGGGAAGAAAATTATTCCCCCTGTGGCGTTTCAGGGCGGTGTAGCTGCAAACCATGGAATGGTAAGGGCTTTCAAAGAGATATTCCTCCTCGGGGAACTCCTCGTACCGGAAAATTATGCGCTCATGGGCGCGATCGGCGCTGCATTGAAAAATATGCGTGAAGGCTCTGTGCAGCATTTCGATATATCAGCGCTTGAAGAGTTCATCGGCTCATACAGGCCTGCCGAAGAAGGACACCCTCCTTTGAATTATGAAGGAGGAATTATAAAGGAGGAAAGGGAAACTGTCTCTTTTTCATCCCCCATGCTTCATCCTTCATCCGTGCAGTCATCAAAAATAAGGGCCTGGCTCGGCATCGATGTCGGATCCATCAGTACCAATCTGGCGGTGACCGATGACGGCGGAAGACTGTTGGCCAAGAGATATCTGATGACCGCGGGGAGGCCTATCGATGCGGTCAAACAGGGCCTTGCTGAAATAGGCGAAGAAATCGGGGATAAAGTCGAGATCATGGGCGTCGGCACAACAGGGTCGGGCAGATACATGATCGCCGACTATGTCGGTGCGGATATCGTAAAAAACGAGATCACCGCCCAGGCAACTGCCGCAGCCTTCATCGATAAGGATGTCGATACCATATTCGAAATAGGAGGACAGGACTCCAAATTCATCTCCCTCGAAAACGGCATCGTCGCAGATTTCGAAATGAACAAGGCATGTGCGGCGGGGACAGGTTCCTTCCTCGAAGAACAGGCGGAAAAATTGAATATCTCCATTAAAGGAGAGTTCCAGGAGCGCGCTCTCTCTGCCGGAAACCCCTGCAGGCTTGGTGAAAGATGCACTGTATTTATGGAAAACTCCCTGATGGCAAACCTGCAGAGAGGAGCGGATAAGAACGACCTGCTTGCCGGTCTTGCATATTCGATAGTGCAGAATTACATAAACAGGGTTGTGGCGGGAAAAAAGATAGGGAACAACATTTTCTTCCAGGGCGGCGTCGCGTTCAATAAGTCCGTGGTGGCCGCTTTTGAGAAATACCTCGGCAGGAAGATCACCGTACCTCCGCATCACGACGTCACAGGCGCAATAGGAATGGCGCTGATCGCGATGCGACGAAATATGGAGAGCAGTGAATCGGAGACCGGGAGCGCCAGCGGAGATGCGGAGAAGAAGAATCACCGCGTCACCGCGTCACCACGTCACCGTGTCAGTACTTTCAAGGGGTTTGAACTTTCGAAAAGACCCTATGAGATATCGTCGTTCGAGTGCAAGGGCTGCCCCAACGTATGCGAGATCAACAGGATCAAAATCGCAGGTGAGAAAGGGTTCCTCTTCTACGGCGGGAGATGTGAAAAATATGATGTGAAGAAGAAAAAAGAAACGGGCCTTCCTGACCTTTTTGCATTCCGGGAAGAGATGCTGTGGAAGGATCACATTGAAAGAATGCGACGGGGAGGGGAAGAGACGGGGACCCGAATTAAAATAGGAATCCCCTACATTTTCTATTTCCATGATTTTCTGCCCTTCTGGAGTACGCTCCTGTGGGAGCTTGGTTTCAACGTTGAAGTGTCTCCCAGGACCAACAGGCAGATTGTAAACCTCGGCCTCGAAAAGGTGCTTTCCGAGGCATGCTTTCCCGTAAAAGTCGCCTACGGGCACATAATGTATCTGCTCGACGCAAAGGCGAATGCTGTTTTTCTGCCGAGCTTCATCAACCTTAATACGCGGGAAGAGGGTTTCGCGAGAGGCCTGTCCTGTCCTTACACCCAGACCATACCGTATGTATCGAGGATCGCATTTGAAGGTGTCAAAATAATTGCGCCCGTCATAAACCTCGGCCGCGGGAGAAAATTCCTGGTGGATGAACTTGAAAAATCGTTCAGACCCTTTGGAATAAGAAAATCGCGGATAAAGAATGCAATAAACACTGCCTCGGAAGCGCAGGCAAGATTCTCCCAGGCGATAAAGGCAAAGGGGCATGAGGTTCTCTCGTCGCTAAAAGACAGGTCTATCGTACTTATCGGGAGGTCGTATAATGCGCTCGATAGCGGCGTCAACCTCGATATACCGAAAAAACTGGCAGACCTCGGCATCATGCCGATCCCCTTTGATTTCCTGCCACTCGAAAAATACTCGATAGAAAAAGAATGGCCCAACATGTATTGGAGGTCGGGACAGAGGATACTGAAGGCCGCGAGGTCTGTCCGGGAAGACAAGAACCTCTTTGCAGTCTATATCGGCAATTTTTTGTGCGGTCCGGACTCTTTCATACTGAAATATTTCAGGAAAGAAATGGGAGACAAGCCTTATCTTAATATAGAAATCGACGAGCACAGCGCCGACGCCGGGATAATAACACGGTGCGAGGCATTCCTTGACAGCATAGGGAACCGTTCGGCGTCATTCATCGGCAGTCAGGAGGTAACCGCACAAAGGACGTCTGTCATACCGTGCCTGAAGGCCAAAACAAAACGCACAGTCTATATCCCCCGCATGTCGGATCATGCATTTGCCATCGCAGCAGCATTCGAGCGGTGCGGTATAGATGCCGAGTTACTCCCCGAATCGGATAAAGTCACAACCGACATTGGAAGGAAGTTCGTTTCAGGGAAGGAATGCTATCCATGCACCGTAACCACCGGCGACATGGTGAAAAAGGTGTCGGCGCCCGGCTTTATCCCCGGTAAAAGCGCATTTTTTATGCCGTCGGGAACCGGCCCGTGCAGGTTCGGCCAGTACAATGTCTTCCACAGGCTTGTCCTTGACGGTCTCGGTTACGGAGATGTGCCGATATTCTCTCCGAACCAGGACACGTCTTTTTACTCGGACCTCGGGATAGTCGGCAAGGATTTTACGACCCGTTGCTGGAAAGGAATTATCGCATATGAGCTCCTCACCAAATGTCTTCACGAAACAAGGCCGTATGAGAAAGTGAAAGGTTCCGCCGACCACCTGTATACGCATTATCTGGATGCAGTATACCGGTCCCTGACGACAAACGGCAGGAACCTGGAAGGCACCCTTGGCAATATTAGGAGAGATTTCGAAAATCTTCCCGGTTACGATGATAAAAAACCCCTCATCGGCATCATCGGCGAAATATTTGTCCGGTCGCATACATTCTCGAATGAAGACCTTGTAAGGAAGGTAGAGGCGCTGGGCGGAGAAGCATGGCTTGCTCCTGTAGAGGAGTGGATTTACTACGTGAACCTGATGGGGTTGAAGAAGGCATTGTTAAAAAAGGAAAAGTCTGCTATTATTAACTTCCTCTTGAAAAAGTTCGTCCAGAAGAGGATAGAGCATAAATATGCGCGGTATTTTGAGGGCTTTTTAAGAACATTGAAGGAACCCGACACAAAGGAGATCATCGCAAAAGCATCGCCGTACCTGCACAGCTCATTCGAAGGTGAAGCTGTTTTGAGCATCGGGAAATCAATTGACCTTATTGAAAGAGGGACATCGGGTATCGTTAACGCCATGCCTTTCGGCTGTATGCCCGGCACCATTGTTACCGCTGTCTTAAGGGGTATCAACAGGGACTATGGAATCCCCTGCATCAGCATCCCCTATGACGGCACGGAATCATCGACTGTTCATATACAGCTTGAAGCATTCATTGATCAGGCGAAAGAATATAAGGGACAGCATCATAAACGATTGAAACGGTGAAACGGAGAATGGGTGAAGAGGCGAAAATACACTATCCGTGTCTTCGGTTCCCCCGTCCCCGATTCATAGAATATAAGGAGGTGAACGCGTGGGGAACGTAAAAAAGTGGCGCAAAAAGAAAATGAGCAAGCACAAACACGACAAGCTAAGGAAAAAAACCAAGTTCCAGAGGAGAAAGAGCAAGTAAAGCTGTCGTTTTATATATTTACAAAACCGGCAGGGCAGGGTATTTAAATCCTTTGCCCTGTTTGTTTTCACATTTAGGATAAAGAATGTTTACTCCTTTTTCGACAACAGGCATCGGAAGTCTTCCTCATACAGACCCTGATGAGGCTTGCAGACTCGTGCTCGAAACCTTTGATATCCCATTCTGGCCTCAGCTCCCGAAACTCTCATTCCGGGAGTTCATGATACCCCAGTATTCCGAGGGACTGCCGTTTCTGAAAATCGACGAGACAAAAGAGGCGATATGGCTCGAAAGGGATGACAGCGACGCCCTTGCGAAATTCTATGAGGCCTCCTCTGACAAATGGAAAGCTCCTATTTCCGAAAGCTATGCAAAAGGGCTGTATGCATTTATAAAACAGATAGAAAAAAGCTTTTTCCCCTTTTTAAAAGGGCATGTGACCGGTCCGCTTACGTTTACCCTTGGGCTTAAGGACGATAAGGGAAAGCTGGTGTACTATGACGAAGAACTCCGTGAGATCTCACTTCTTTTGCTCAAGGCCAGGACCGGATGGCAGATAGAGTTATTGAAACCTTATGCCGGTCAGGTCATAGTCTTCATAGACGAACCTATTCTTTCCGCTCTCGGAACTTCGGCATATATCGGAGTAGACGGCGATGAAGCCTTACGGCTCCTGCGGGAAACAGCAGAGGCCGTCAAACAGGCCGGCGGGATTCCGGGTATCCACTGCTGCGGCAAGGCCGACTGGCCGCTGGTCATAAACAGCGGGGTGAGTATCATCAGTTTTGACGCATACGATTATATGGAAACAATTTCTCTCTATCCTGCGGAGTTTTCCGTTTTTTTGAGAAACGGCGGTTATCTCGCATGGGGCATTGTTCCGACAACAGAAGCCATCGGGGACGAAGATGCCGATTCGGTAAGGAGACGCTTCGATGACAGCCTGGCACATCTTTCGAAGTTTTTGCCGCAGTCTCTGTTGTTGTCACAGATACTGTTGACGCCGTCATGCGGCACAGGATCGTTGAGTGTTGAAGAAACATCAAAGGTGTTCCGGATTTTGGGAGAACTGAAAAAGTCGCTGACAAGTGTTTCCTGACAGAAGCTCAGGTCTTTTTATCCGTAACAGATAAAATTCGAGTTTACAGACACGGCAGGTTAAGTATCAGTTTGGACTCATGTAATAGATAGTACTTGATATTTCAGACACGTAAGATCAGGGTTTCTGTCTGGCGTGAGGCCGTTTAAATGAGTTTCTGACAATTTCTTCCAGTTCATCTGCTTCAGAGTCGTTCAACATATGGAAGACTGACTTTTTCCTTGCATTGGAAATATGTCCGTTGTGTTCAAGTGCTATTTTAATAAAGAGGTCATTGCAGGCTTTCGCAATTGTCTTTATTTCAGGAAGAAGGTGAGTTGGATTTCGGCTTTACTCATGGTACATTTTTTAATCATTACATCTTGTATGCACTCCACGATAAAACAACACCAAAGTAAACAGATGCAACTCCAGCAATAATATAGGCGATGGAGGTTAGTTTCGTTACGGACTCCTCTCTCTTTACCAGGGATACAATGCCTGAAATGAATGCAACCAACCCAACCACAATAAGGTTAATTCCAAAAACAAGACTGAAAATATTATCAAGAGTACCCATTTGGTATCCTTGAGAAATAAAATCTAACGATTAATGTTATGCAGTCTGTCTGACAGGTTACGTAGCAGCAATTACTTTTTATCGGCGCGCCTTCTGCCTGCTTCGAGTATCTTCTTCCTCAACCTGACGGATTCAGGCGTGACCTCGACAAGTTCGTCTTCCTTGATGAATTCAATCGCCTGTTCCAGACTCATAATCTTCGGCGGTATCAACTGCAGCGCCTCGTCCGCATTGGCAGCGCGCATGTTTGTCTGTTTCTTTTCCTTTATGACGTTCACGTCAAGGTCATTCGCCCTTGAATTCTCTCCTATGATCATACCCTCGTAGACAGGGGTATTTTCTCTGATGAAGAGCGTCCCCCTCGGCTGCAGGTGGAAAAGCGCGTAGGTAGTTGAAGCGCCCTGTCTGTCGGCAACGAGCGCGCCTGTCTGCCTCTTCGAGATAGGCCCGTGCCAGGGCTCATAGCCGTCGAAGAGATGATTAAGCAGGCCCGTTCCCCTTGTATCAGTCATGAATTGCGACCTGAATCCGATCAACCCCCTTGAAGGGATCCTGAATTCAAGCCTCACCCTTCCGAAGCCGTTGTTGTGCATCTTCTGCATCCTGCCTTTTCTCATACCGATCTGCTGGGTGACAACGCCTGTATAATCCTCAGGCACGTCTATCACCAGTAATTCCATAGGTTCTTTAAGAACACCGTCTGCCGTCTTTGTCAGCGTCTCAGGCATTGCAACCGAGAGCTCATAACCCTCCCGCCTCATCATCTCTATGAGTATCGCAAGCTGAAGCTCTCCGCGGCCCATAACCTTGAAGGAGTCGGCCTCTTCAAAGTCCACTTTGATCGCCACGTTATAGAGAAGTTCTTTTTCGAGTCTTTCGCGTAATTTTCTGGATGTAACATATCTGCCGTCTCTTCCTGCAAAAGGCGATGTGTTGACGGAAAATACTATTGAAATGGTCGGCTCATCAATCTTTATCCGGGGCAAAGGCTTCGGGTCTTCAGCGTCTGTAACGGTATCTCCTATATTTATGCCTTCAATACCCGAGAGGGCAATAATCTCTCCGGCAGACGCCTCTTCAGCCGCAACCCTGTCCATCCCCTGAAACGTATAAAGTGATGACACCTTTGTCTTATACATCTCACCGTCTCCCTTTACCATGGCGACATTAGTGCCTACCCTCACCGATCCCGAAAATATGCGTCCTATGGCAAGCCTCCCGACGTAGTTGTCATAGTCTATGTTGGTGACAAGTATCTGTAACGGACCGTTGCTTTCACCTGCAGGGGGTGGTATGGTCTTCATTATCGTGTCAAAGAGAGGCTCAAGATTATCCGAGTCTTCGTCCATGCTCAGTTTTGCAGAGCCCTGCTTTGCATTTGTATAGAGGACGGGGAATTCGAGTTGATCCTCTGTTGCATCCAGGTCGATAAAAAGGTCATACACCTCATTAAGGACAGCCTGTATCCTTGCATCGGCCCTGTCTATCTTGTTGATGACGAGGATCGGGGGGAGTTTGAGTTCGAGGGCCTTTTTCAGGACGAACCTCGTCTGCGGAAGAGGGCCTTCGGAAGCGTCAACAAGCAACAGTACACCGTCGACCATTTTTAAAGTCCTTTCGACCTCGCCGCCGAAGTCCGCATGTCCGGGGGTGTCCACAATATTGATCTTTGTCCCGTTAAACCTCACCGCTGCATTCTTCGCCATTATTGTTATGCCGCGTTCCCTCTCAAGGTCGATATTGTCCATAATGCGCTCCCGCACAATTTCATTGGTGCGGAAGATGCCGGACTGCTTCATCATCCCGTCAACGAGTGTAGTTTTGCCATGGTCGACATGGGCGATAATGGCAATATTTCTCAAATCAGTTCGTCCCATAAAAAAGTATCCTCTTTTCCGTCTTCAAAATGATCCAATGCAGCTGCCCCGCGCTTTATTAACAAAAAGACCCATTTGTTTATTTTGAGTATCAATCGAGATTCAATCGGCAATGTCACGGGCAGGACAAAGCAATGATACCAAGATCTATAGTTTACCGGAACGGGAAGACAAAAAGATAGAGAGGCGGAGTAACAATCACATATTACCAAATTGCGATTCTGAAAGGTTTTTCTGTGCATATGCCTGATAACAATTGCATTTTCCGGGTTAAACTTTATTTGTTATACTAATACCCATGAACATAGGATTGTGCGGAAGCCACAGAACGGGGAAAACCACTCTGGCAGAGGCTATCTCCCGGAAAACCGGGATGCCGTTTGTTAGGACCGGGACTTCAGAGGTATTCAGGAAATACGGGATGGATCCGTCCGGACCGATGGACTTCAGGAAAAGACTCTGGATTCAACACGAAATACTGGACACTGCTGAAAAAATCTGGATCGCCGAACAGGAGCAGTTTATTACCGACAGAACCCCTTTAGATATGATGGCCTATACCCTGGCCGATATCCAGGGAGCCACTGAAGTCAATCTAAAAGAATTGGAAGGGTATCTTGCCAGATGTATTGATGTTACGAACAAGTTCTTTCAAATATTAATTTTAGTACAACCGGGCATCCCCCTTATGCATGAAGAAGGCAAAGCAGCTCTGAATGAAGGTTATCTGGAGCACCTGAATTATCTGATTCTGGGGCTTTGCAGCGACGACCGAATCAAAGGAGCTTTTGTATATCTCCGCCGTGATATAACATCTCTGGAGGAGCGGGTAAACACAATTCTCTGTGAGCTTGACAGAGTCGGGAAAAAAACCGCTGTTTGACAAAATACGGACTATTTTATGGCACTACGTGACGTCATAGGACAGGATAAGGCAGTAAATATTCTCCTCAGAACAGGCCGGCGGGGCCGCATCCCTTCAGCTTACCTGTTTGCAGGTGAATCGGGGATAGGCAAGAAATTCACAGCGCTGAACCTTGCCAAGGCGCTGAACTGTCTTACACCCCCTTTCTCCCGCGATGCCGGAGGCACGGACAGCAGGTTTACCGATGCCTGCGATGAATGTCCTTCGTGCAGGAAGACCGTTTCCGGCGTGCACCCGGATGTTTTGTTCATTTCCCCCGAGGGAGGGCAGATCAGGATTGAAGAGATACGGGCGGTCGATGACATGCTCTCTCTGAAGGCATTCGAAGGCAGGTATAAGATCGTTATTGTGGATGATGCGGATACTATGAACCAGTATGCTGCAAACGCCTTTCTCAAGACCCTCGAAGAGCCTCCGGAAGACAGCCTTATAATCCTGGTTTCATCAAATCCGAGCCGTTTACCCGACACGATAAGGTCGCGGTGCTCGAGGATAAACTTTACGCCGCTGCCGCAGGATGCGTGTAAAAGAGTCATCGAAAAAACGATCACTCCCGGACCCGCGGTGAGGAGTAAAAAAGCCGGCGGCGCCTCAAGTCCGCAGGCGGACGCGTTGAAAAGCCTTTCGGATGAAGGCCTCCGGCTTCTGACCATCGTACGGCTTTCGATGGGCAGACCCGGGAATGCCGTTTCAGGAGACATCATCGAAGAGAGGGCCTGGTTCATCGATCTCCTGAAAGGGATGCTGAACGCTGAAAAAGACGGCTGGGCTTCAAAGGAAGAGATGGAAAGGTGGTTCGACCTGATATTGATCCTTTTCAGGGATATGGCTGTCTTAAAAGTGACCGGCGATGAAACAAAGCTCGTCAACATCGACCTTGCAGACTACATAAGGAAAATAAGCAGTTCAGCAGGTATAAAGGTTATAATAGAAAACTACAGGGAACTGAATACCCTGAAAGGATATTTAACGTTCAATTTGAATAAATCCCTCACATGGAACTATACGGGTTCTCTGTTGAGGAAAACAATGGATATGACACATGCCTGAAATTATCGGAGTGCGTTTTAAACCTTGCGGAAAGATATACGACTTTGAGGTTAACGGCCTGGAGATCAAAAATGGAGACCTCGTTGTAGTGGAGTCCGAACTCGGCCTGAACATAGGAAGTGTCGTTGCCGAACGCCGTACGGTCCAGGATACCGAGAAAAAGCTGAAGAAGATCGTCCGTAAGGCGACCGGGGAAGATTTCCTTCAAAAACAGACAAACGTTTCCCTCGAGGACGAAGCAAGGGAAAATTGCCTTGAGCGGATCATGGCGCGGGGGCTGCCGATGAAGCTCATCTGCACCGAGGCGACCCTTGACAGAAAGCGCATCATCTTTTACTTCACGGCTGATAAGAGGATCGATTTCAGGGAACTGGTAAAGGATCTCGCTTCGAAATTCAAGACGCGGATCGAGATGAGGCAGATAGGTGTAAGGGATGGAGCAAGGATAGTAGGCAATCTCGGCATATGCGGCAGGGAGATCTGCTGCAAAAGGTTCCTGACGTCCTTCGAACCTATCTCGATAAAGATGGCGAAGAAACAGGAACTTGTCCTGAATACGGGCAAGTTGTCGGGATCGTGCGGAAGGCTTATGTGCTGCCTGGGCTTCGAATACTCCGAGGCGCAGGGGAATGCAGCGCTGATTGAAGAGTCCATTCCGGCGACTGAAGATGAAGAGTTGGCCGAAACGGTTATTGCTTCAGGCGACCTGTTGAACGGCAGCGCTCGGGAAGAGCAGGAAGAACTCTCGCTGCGTGATGACGACCAGCCGGCAGAGCAGCAGCCCGGCAAACAGGATCCGAAAGGAAAACGCAGGAGATGGCATCCGAGGAGACGCAAGAAACGGCCGGCCAAAAAGTGACAGATACGTTTTATATCACCACCCCGATTTATTATGTCAATGACGTGCCCCATATCGGCCATGCTTATACAACCATCGCAGCCGACATCCTTGCGCGATACAACAGGTTAAAAGGCAGAGAGGTGTTCTTTCTGACCGGAACCGACGAGCACGGCCAGAAAGTCGAAAAAGCCGCTCACGAGAAAGGCCTTTCTCCGAAAGATCATGCCGATGCCATGGTGGAAAACTACAGGCTCTTATGGCGGAAGCTCGATATCCGGCATGACGCCTTCATACGCACAACAGACGAAGAACACATAACAATAGTCCGGAAAATTCTGCAGGAACTGTTCGAAAAGGGCGAAATAGAGAAGAGGCTTTATACAGGCTGGTACTGCGTGCCGGACGAGCGTTTCTGGACGGAGAAAGAGGTTGTCGACGGCAAATGCCCTGACTGCAAAAGACCCGTGGAACAGATCGCCGAAGAAAATTATTTTTTCCTCATGTCCAAATATCAGGACAGGCTCATACAATACATAACAGAGGACAACCCCCTGTTCATACTCCCCGAGACGAGAAAAAATGAGGTGCTCGGTTTTTTAAAGAACAATACCCTCGGCGACCTGTGCATCTCCAGGCCGAAACAGCGCCTCTCGTGGGGTATCCCCCTGCCGTTCGATGAAAACTTTGTCACCTATGTATGGTTTGACGCGCTTCTGAATTATTACACCGCGACAAAATACCTTGCACCGAAAGAGGGAAATCTTAAATCTCAAATCTCAAGTCTCAAGTCTGCAGGAGACTGGTGGCCTCCGGACCATCATCTGATAGGCAAGGATATCCTTACCACGCATGCGATTTACTGGTCCGCCATGCTGCTGGCCCTGGAACTGGAGCTCCCGAAGAATATCTTCGCGCACGGATGGTGGACGGTCGAAGGGAAAAAGATGTCGAAGTCATTCGGCAACGTCGTTGATCCCAATCAGGTTGCTGATGAGTTCGGCACGGACGCGTTCAGGTACTTTCTTTTCAGAGAAGTGCCGTTCGGCCTTGACGGAGACTTCTCGAAGCAGGCAATGGTACAGCGCTACAACACAGACCTCGCCAATGATCTGGGGAACCTGCTCAGCCGGTCTTTAACCATGCTGGAAAAATATCGCAGGGGAGAGGTTCCGGAACCTGTTGACAGCAAAGACAGAGAAGGTTATGAGAAAAGGATCAAGGCGTGGTTTACTCCCCGGGAAGGTCTTCTGACGGCTTTTGACGGTTTTTTAGGCAGACTCGAATTCCATCATGCACTTGCCCGGTTATGGCTTGTAATAAATGAGATCAACGAATATATACAGCATACCGTACCCTGGAAAGAAAAAGACGAGGGAACCCTTTCGAACATCCTCTATACGCTCTGTGAGTCTCTGAGGCTTGTCGCACTTTTTTTGTATCCCTTCATGCCGTCCACTTCGGAAAAGATATGGAGACAACTCAATCTCGAAGGAGAGGTATCCGGGATGAATCTTGATGCCGAGGCAGTGTGGGGCATAACCAGGCCCGGCACGAAGATAAACAAAGGCGCCGGCCTTTTTCCCCGCATGGAAAAAAGACGAGCGCCGTAAAGGACAATTCGAATTCTTGACTTCCCCGGAATCTCTCGGATAATATTAATGAATTCATTTGCCCGGTTATCAAAATGACTATCGCAATAGGCTGTGACCACGCAGGTGTTGAATTGAAAAAAGAGATTATATCCCTTTTGCATGATCTCCGCATCGAATGTATCGACTACGGCACGGATGGCCCCAAATCAGTAGACTACCCGGATTTCGGCGAAAAGGTCTCCGGCGCCGTTTCTTCGGGGAAAATGGAAAAGGGGATACTCATATGCGGAACTGGAATAGGGATGTCCATCGTAGCCAATAAATTCCCCGGCGTAAGGGCTTCGTTATGCAACGAGTTGTTCACCGCAAAGATGAGCAGACTTCACAACGACGCGAATATCCTTGTCCTTGGCGGAAGAATCGTTGGAAGGGATTTGGCAAAGGAGATTGTGAAGACCTGGGTCACTACTCCTTTCGAGGGAGAAAGGCATTGCAAAAGACTCGAAAAAATCACCCTGATAGAAGACAGACTGAAAAAACATGGATTATGAGAACCTGAAAATGGCCGACCCCGAAGTATATGACGCAATCCGGAACGAGATAGCCCGCGAGAGAAAGAACATCGTACTTATTGCATCCGAAAACTATACCAGTCCTGCTGTGCTTGAAGTGCAGGGCTCGGTCTTCACAAACAAATACGCGGAAGGTTATCCCGGAAAGAGATATTACGGCGGATGTGAATATGCCGATATCGTGGAAAACCTCGCGGTCCGGAGGGCCAAAGACGTCTTCGGCGCCGAGCACGTCAATGTGCAGCCGCATTCCGGCTCCCAGGCGAATATGGCGGTTTTCTTCGCCTTTCTCAAGCCCGGGGATAAGATCCTGAGCATGAGCCTGAGCCACGGCGGGCATCTCTCGCATGGCGCATCGGTAAATTTCTCCGGCATTTTTTATAAGACCGTGTCATACGGGGTCAACAGGGATACCGGCTATATCGACTATGACGAGGTAAGACGTCTCGCCCTGGAAAATAGACCAAAGCTGATACTCGTGGGCGCCAGCGCATATTCGAGGATTATCGATTTCAGGGTGTTCTCGGACATCGCAAAGGAGTCCGGAGCGTATCTTATGGCCGACATAGCCCACATCGCAGGACTTGTTGCAGCAGGGCTGCACCCTTCTCCCCTGCCCCATGCGGATTTTGTTACGACGACCACGCACAAGACGCTGAGGGGTCCCAGGGGCGGGATGATCATGTGCAGAGCCGAACACGCGAAAGCAATCGACAAGATGATATTCCCGGGCATACAGGGCGGGCCGTTGGTTCATGTTATTGCGGCCAAGGCTGTTGCGCTCAAGGAAGCCCTTGAGCAGAAATTCAGGGATTATCAGGCAATGGTCATAAAGAACGCAAAGACACTCGCCGGCGAGCTTGTGAAAAGAGGGTTTAAGATAATCTCGGGGGGCACCGACAATCATATGATGCTCGTGGATCTGACAAGCAAGGGCATTACCGGAAAGGATGCTGAAGAGGCGCTCGGGAAGGCCTGCATCACGGTTAACAAGAATGTCATCCCTTATGATAAAAGGCCGCCCGCGGTAACAAGTGGAATCAGGCTCGGTACGCCTTGCGTCACAACGCGGGGCATGGGCGGAGCGGAGATTGTCGAAATAGCGGACGTCCTGTCCTCTGTGATACAGAACAATAAGGACGCTGCCGCCATATCGGCCCTTGCACAAAGAATAGACTCGCTCTGCAACCGCTTCCCTATCTATTAGGTTCTTCATGAAATGTCCCTTTTGCGACAATATAGAAGATAAGGTCATCGACTCGAGGACAAGCAGGGAAGGCAGCGCCATCCGGCGCAGACGAGAATGCCTGAAGTGCGGTAAACGCTTCACCTCCTATGAACGGGTCGAGGATATGGTCCCCATGGTGGTCAAAAAGGACGGCAGGAGAGAGCCTTTTGAGAGGTTGAAGATTTTGACCGGACTTAAAAAGGCATGCGAGAAAAGGCCGATAGGCATGGAGACACTCGAAGGCATTACCGATTCGATAGAGAAGAAGCTGATAGGAATGGGTGTCAAAGAGATTCAGAGCACATGGGTCGGTGAAGAGGTGATGTCATCCCTGAAAGAACTCGACAAGGTCGCCTACGTCAGGTTCGCTTCGGTTTACAGGCAGTTCAAGGACATCAACGAGCTGATGAACGAAGTAAAGACCCTTTTCGACCACAAGTAGAAATTTGACCCCGTCTCTTTGTTGCAGCGTTGCCGGTCGAATTTGCGAATATACGGTTTAAAGGTCCGAAACTTCGCAGCCAGGATTAATCCTCACCCTGCAATCTCCGTTGCCGTCTGAAGACAGGAACTTCTCGTAAGTGAAATCATCGCAGTGACTCGTCAGGCATACGAGGTCGGAAAAAATACCGATTTTCTCTCCCGGCAGAACCCTGACGAATTTGTTCTTTTGATAGATATAGCAGGCGCCCTGATCCACCCTGGACCATAAATTGAATGTCGTCATATTCTTGACGAGAATGCCCTTTTCAGCGCACGCATCTTCTTCTGCAAAAGCCCAAAAAGGATTTGTCAACAGAGATATCAGGAGAAACACCGAAAAAATAATCGGATACAAGTTTCTAATCATTTCTGCTTATCACCACCTTTTCTTCAGAGTTTTGATCCGGAATCCATGCCGGGCACGGCATGACCTTTCTGCATCCCATGTGCGGCAACCTCTTTCCCGCCTATTGCCATTGCGCCGAGTGTCAGGGCTGATTTCTTCAGGAAGTCACGCCGTTTCATGGTTGTCCCCCTTTATCGTCTCCGTTCATCTCACCAGTTATTAAAATCCTGAGGGCAGATGTTGCGAGAAAAATTATTTTTCGATACCTTAATGCACCTTTCAATGATGGCTACAGGGATATTTCTATCCTGCAAGCGATAAAAGATATTTCAATCAGATCATCGAGTTAAATAATTTTTCGAACAATGTCTGCACTTTTTGGGTTAATACGATTTCAGGTTTATGTCGGCTTTCATATCTTCACAGTTTTAAGCAACGCAGAGTTCGTTACAACCGATAATGAGCTTATGGCCATTGCCGCGGCTGCTATGATGGGGTTCAGCAATCCGAAAGCCGCGATAGGTATTGCAGCCGTGTTATAAAATAACGCCCAGAAGAGGTTCTGCTTTATCTTCCTCATCGTTGCCCTTGAGAGCCTTATGCTCTTGATCACGTCCCGCAGATCATCTTTCACGAGGATGATTCCGCCGGTTTCTTTTGCCACATCAGAGCCGCTGCCGATGGCTATGCCTATATCAGACTGGGCGAGTGCAGGTGAATCGTTTATCCCGTCACCTACCATTGCCACAACCTTACCTTCTGCCTGAAGATTTTTTATCACCCTTGCCTTGTCGCCCGGAAGCACATTTGAAATAATCATGTCTATTCCCACTTTTAAACCGATTGCTTTTGCAGTCCTCTCGTTATCGCCTGTGAGCATGATAACCTGAACTCCTTCAGCCTTAAGCCCCTTCACCACTTCTTCGGCAAACTCCTTCAAAGTATCGGCAACTGCAATCAATCCCCTGAGCTTTCTGTCTACAGCCACAATCATCACGGTATTTCCTTTTTCTTCAAGGCCCGATATGACATTTTCCCTGTCTTCAACAGGTACTCCCATGTCCTTCATCAGTCTCCTGTTGCCTATCAATATCTCCCTGCCATGTACACCCACTTTAACCCCATGACCCGGTATAGCCTCAAAGGTCTCGGAGTCGGGTATGGACAGACCCAACATTTGCGCCCTTTTGATAATCGCCTCTGCAAGGGGATGCTCCGAACCTTTCTCTGCTATGGAAGCCGAGAGAATTACATCTTCCTCGCTCCCGTCGAAAGTCACTACTCCGGTTACCTCCGGTTCTCCTTTTGTTAGGGTGCCCGTCTTATCAAACACAACCGCATTCAGTTTCTCCGCCCTTTCAAGATATTCAGCCCCTCTTATCAAAATCCCCAATTCCGCCCCCTTCCCCACGCCCACCATTAATGCCGCCGGCGTTGCAATGCCGATGGCGCAGGGGCAGGCAATAATGAGGACCGCGACAAAAGAAAGAAGAGAAGACGTGTAGTTGCCGAAGAGAATCCATACTGCTGCTGCAAGAAAGGCCACTCCTACAACAGCAGGGACAAAATAAGAGGCAATCTTGTCTGCAAACCTTTGAATGTTTGCAGACGACGTCTGCGCCTCTTCGACCATCTTGATTATCTGGTTCAACGTCGTGTCAGCGCCGACCTGCGTAGCCCTGAATTTAAAAGAACCTACCTTGTTTAATGTCCCGCCTATAATTTTGTCCCCTGCTTTTTTCTCAACAGGGACGCTCTCTCCCGTTATCATTTTCTCATCCACAGAGGAGTGGCCTTCTATTACAGTGCCGTCCGTCGGAATCTTCTCCCCGGGCCTGACAACTACAACGTCCCCTGCCATAACCATATCGGCAGGTATCTCCGTCTCTGATCCGTCTCTCATCACCCTTGCGGTCTGGGGTCTGAGATCGAGGAGTTTCCGGATCGCTGCGGAACTCCGTTTTTTGATTATTTCTTCCATATATTTTCCGAGAAGCACAAAGGCGATAATGATTGCAGAAACCTCAAAATATACGTTCTTCTCTTCGACAGGCAGAACACCCGGGAAAAAGACGACAAAGGCGCTGTAAATATAGGCAGTTGATGTGCCCAGGGCAATGAGGAGGTCCATGTTTGCGACCCTGTTCCTGACGGCATGGTAGGCTCCGACAAAAAATCCCTTGCCTCCAAAAATCATAATAGGTGTTGTGATAATGAACAGCCATACACCCCACGTGAACCAGGGGAGCCATGGAACAGGGACCCATGTGAGGACCGTTGCTCCTGCGGCAAGACCGAGGAAAACCGCTGCCCTGAACATAGCCAGAAAAACTACACCTGTGAGAGCGATGGTCACGCGTCTTTTCATCGCTTTCAACTCGGCTTCAGGGGCCTCGAAGGTCTTTACGCAGCTTTCACTGCAGAAATAATATTC
>DCVG01000039.1 GCA_002328665.1 Nitrospiraceae bacterium UBA2194 | reverse complement strand
TTTTTTGCTTTAAGAAAAAGATTCGTACAATTGACAAAATAAGTAGAGCTGAATGACAAAGCAAAAGTATATATGTCTGTCATAAGAGGCTTTCTTTCAAAAAGGCGCCTCATCTATTTTGTTTCGGCTGCAGCCCTTATTTTTCTTGTAAGTCAATACATCGCGTCCAATTATGGATTGCCACAATGGATTACTATAAAAATCAAATCGGAAAAAAGCATATGGCTGAATGTTTATTATGATATCGGCAAGGGCGTTGAGGAAAAAAATAAAATAAGCCGATGGATTACCGGCAGCGACAAACTTCAGACTGTAACTATGATGTTGCCGTTAAAACGTCTCAAATCCGTTCGCATATATCCTCTTACCGAGCCGGGCATTGTATATATCAAGTCTATAAGACTATCGAGTTTTTTTAATAAAAAGCATCGATGGTATGCGGATGATGTGTTAAAAAGCTTTCGTCCCTACGATGATATTAGCCGATTTGAAGAAGTAAACGGCTTTCTATTAATAGAATCTACAGGAAATTATCCTTTTTTTGAGCTTGTCCGTTCTATTCCGGTTATCAACAAAATAAATGCTGCTGAATTGACGGTATTTTTCGGTCTCTTCTTATTGGCGATATTTCTCTTCTATTCGCTTTTTAGAAAGATTTATTTCAAAAGTGGATTGAAATTTTTCGCTAAACTTAAAATTCAGGATAAATATATTATTGGTCTCGTAGTTATTTTTGTTTTTATCCTGAACTATCAGAAACTTTATTTATATTTTCTTAGTGATGATTTTGTTTTTATCTATAAATATCAAAATCTGAAGAGCGTATTTACAGCTTCTGCCTCCTATCATTTCAACCCGGTAACCTATCTCTTAATGTTTTATCTGGGGAATCGCCTGGCTGGTTTAGAACCCCTTTACTATCATGCTGTTACGTTATTCCTGCACATAATCAATATTATTCTGGTTTACCTCTTAGCCGATAACTTATTTCGCTCGAAATGGACATCCTTTGCTGCGAGCCTTCTTTTTGCAACTTTTTTTATGAATTATGAGGTTGTTTACTGGGTAACCGGGATCTATTATCTTTTGTTAACTGCCTTTTATATTTCGACACTTCTTTTTTTTATGAAATATCTCACCGAAAAAAAGAACCGTTACTACATATTGTTCCTGACGACTTTTTCGCTCGCACTTTTTTCGATGGAACAGGGGATTACACTTTTAGTAGCATGTATTGTTTTAGAGATACTGTCGGCAGAAAATCTTGAAAAACTTCGATTATCTTCTTTTAAACAGAAAGGACTCTGCTTATTGAAGGGTTCAGCCAAATATTTTCTGCCCCTTGTAATTGTCGCTTTATTTTTTGCAGTTAAACATTCAATGGCGCAGGCTTTTACAGCAAATCAACAGACATTCGAAACTTTCATAAAGACAATTTATGGTATGGTATGGCATCTGTTTGTTCCTTACCCTTATGGTATAAGCAGCGGGATATTTTATTGTACTTCAACGTGGGATTACCGGATATTTCTATTCATTTTGATATCCGGAATAATAAGCTATCTGTTTATAAGGCATTTTAAAGAACATAAAGATATCAGGGCAGACAAAAGGTTTATATTCAGTACTGATGCGGTAACATACTTTTTTCTTTTGAGCAGCATGCTTGTTTACGTCATACCCCAGAGTATTGCTGCAATGATGCAGGCAAGATATTTTTATCTTCCGTCGGTTTTTTCATCGATTTTGCTGGGCAGTTTATTGATCAAAAGTCTGTCATGCTTGATAAAGAAAAATAACCCTATAAAACTGATATTCCATTCGCTAATAGCTGTCTTCATCGCAGCAAGTCTTCCTGTAAACATTGTTTTCCTGCAAAAGCAATACCGTCATTGGGACAAAGCATCTGAGATAACAAGAAATGTTATTCATGATACGAAATTTCATCTGTCTGAGAAAATTCAAGATCAAAATATCTTCTATGCGAATCTGCCGGACGGAGTTTACGGACCAAAAGATTTCGGCTGGCCTAACGCCTTCATGTTTCGTAACGGGATTTCCGAGGCTATTCGATTAACATATCCGGATTCGAAAATCGGCATGATTATGACATACAGAACTGAACATGGCGGGACGACGACTTCTCATGGGCATGAATTAGTGACAGATGATCAATTACATCAGCTTGCATCAAGTGGGAGAAATCTTGTGCTCGTTTACGATACCAAAATAGGAACGATAAGAAAGCTGTCCCATTGAAAATACTTGCTATGGATTTTGAATCTCCTTCCCGGCATAAAGATACTATTGACCCGTCACTCATAATAAAATCCTTGACCGGGTTACGAGAGTCCTTCTACGAGGGCTTAGATTTCGCCACTATTAATGAAAAATCGCTCGATATTATATCGTGGTCCTCAAGGTATTTTTCAAAATATCCGAGCATGTTTATCCACGCATTATCTTCCTTATTCTCATCCCCAAAGTTACCGATGATGTCTTGAAGCAGGAAATGGAGTATGCCGCCGCCGTAAGGCTTCTCTTCGACAATGTCGAAGCAGGTACATAATGCAGGGACAATGTCACCTGAACGGATAGCTTCTGACGGATCGTTTTCGATAAACCAAGATAACGGAGGATTCTGATGTGACGTCTTGATATCGCTGGTGGCTGCCCCGTTTCTGATTAATTTGCGCAGACGTTCCGGGAGATGGGACAGCAGGTCGTTAATCAACCGAATGCGTTCTTCTGGCAATTGGAAACGAGTGGGGCCGATATATTCATTGCAAATAAAATACCCGCCTTCACGCAGAGCAGCGTGTATTTGCCCAAACAGAGACTCAAGTGGTTCAATATGATGAATACTCATCGATGCGAACACGATATCATATCTCCCCAGTGGTAGCTTAAGCCGATTGAGGTCTGCCGTTATGTAATTCACTTTATCTAATATCCCTAAACGCTCGGCCTCCCTTCTGGCTGTCTCAACGGCACCTTGTGAAATATCGATCGCATCAAAATGCTTGACTTTCTCAAGGAAAAAAGCATGACGTTCCAATCCTCCTTCCCCACACCCCAGGGACAACCCACGCTCGACAGGAACAGGAATATATTTCTGATTAACATAAGTGAACCAATCAAGGGAAGGATCGCCGGTTATCCGCATATTGATATGCCGCTGTATCCCGGGATGCCCCATCCAGGCAACCAATTTTTTCTCTGAAACAGATAGCGATTTTCCCCAATACTCGGCAACTTTATTCTGTTCTGTATTTTTGCTGGAAGACATTTCCGGATTAATTGACGCTTTCTTCCGGCGTTGAATAATTTTCTGTAAAAAATTTAAAAACATAAAACTTTTAAGAAAATAAGCTAATTATACATTATAAGTGTTGTACATAGGGCAATAACGGACTAACTTCTATAACTCAGCAAAAGCTCTATCGTGTCCACAAAAGGCTGACGACTTGTAACCACCGCGTAGCGGTTTAGTCTTATTTCTGAAGTCATCATTGAAAATTTCTTCCAAAAGGTGCACATTTTAACTAAAATTTAAGAGCGACTGGGGGAATTTTATTGCAAATAGAACCTTGAAAGAGGACTAACTATTCTTATATAAATGAATCATTGAATTGTCGCTCATCTTGTAGCTTTGCATCTTGCATCTCTCGTCTAATAGGCGCTGAAGTGCCTCATTATTGTTATTGGTGAATTGAGGTCCCTGAAACCCGTTTTTCGTGATGATAAAGCGGCTTTCACTGACTATCTGTTCAATTTCGTTTGCCTGGCGGAACTGTCTTCCCACTAGACTATAAATATCAAAGTCAGACTGCAAAATCCCTTCGAATTTCCCCAATTTTGCATACAATTTTAGCGAGTTGCCGTTCAACAAGTGGTGGTCCACTCCTAGCAACACTCTGATTGGTCTTTGATCATCTCGACCCTCCTTATCCATCATTGCAAGAATAGGCATGAGGTCCCATTTCTGGTCGTAGGAGAGCGAGAGGCTGTCCTTCATGCAACATGTGATATGAATCGGTGTGAGCATCCTATATTTCATAAACAAATACTTGTCGTACTCGCAGTTTTTCGACATTGTCTGGTACGCATAAGTGGTGACGCCGATCACGATGGCGCATGCGATAGCCGCATATTTCAGGGCTTTCACCGGTATCCTTGCAAGGTGCACAGCCATGAGAACTCCTATGGGAGTCAGGATGGGTAGCGCGTAGCGCTCGCCGCCTTTGTTTTCGGGTATCGAGAGAAAGAAGTATCCGACAGCGAACCAGAGCCAGATAAAGATATAGTCCTTTGAAAGCTTTTTCCCCTTCGCGAAGATGAATAGTATGCACGATACTATGAAAAGGGCTGCATACCCGAAAGAGATTCCACGCTCGGCTATCAGCCTGAAGTAAATCGTCCAATAGCCGACCGTCAGTTTGTCCGATAATCCGAGGTTATAGTGGGATGCTCCTTCTCCGACGCCATAGTGGAAAAGGTACCCGAAGATGGCTTTGAAGTTCGGTACGTAAAAGACTGCGGCGATGACAAGCGCGGAGAGCGAGGCGAGGGCTACATTCGTCCGTACCCCCTTCCCTCCGTCGGGCCGGATAAGAAAATATACAGCATAGAGGAAAGGAAGGACGAAGAAGACGATTCCCATGGTCTTGGTAAGGACGGAGAGACCCGCGAAGACGCCGAAAAGGATTGACGCCCGCCTCTTCCGGAAGGCGTCGGCTTTGAGGAAGAAGAGATAGCTTGATGCGGTGAGTGCGGCCAGGGGGAACTCGAAGAGGAAGTCCCGCGAAAAGGCAATCACTGCGGGAAAAGCCGCAACAAAGAATGCGGAGAGCCACCCCGCGGTTTTCCCTCCGAGAGGCTCGGCAATGAAATATGCTGCGATGAGGAGAATGGAGACGTAGAGGAAATTGGTGAAGTAGGCAGTCTCAATGCCGGGACCGAACAGCATGAAGAAAGGGACCGAGGTCGCAGGAAATAGCGGGGCGAGGGTGGGCGCCTGATGCAGGAATGTCCAGATAAAGGGCCTGACTCCGCTGTTAACAAGCGAGTCGTAATCGTTTAGCCCCATGTAAATGTAGTATGCCGTGTCCCACGGCGGTGGAATATTGGACAGGTTGTTCTTAATCCAGAAATAGTTGACGGCGGTTAAGGCGATAGAAACAGCGAGGATGATTGCTATGGGCAATATATTCTTTTTCATGGATGAAATTGAAGACTATTATACTCATTTTCGATATAAGATTTATCGCTTCTTCCAAACAGTTTCGTAATGATGAAAGCCAGAAAAAGACCGAACATTATTGTATTTGCAACAGCCACTGAAACTGAAACATAAAGAATCCCGTGAGGGACGCTCATTATTTCGGTGAGAAGTTGAGAGCGCGGGTCATTGAACTGGAGTATCTGCAGGTTAAGGAAAAAAGTGAGGGTCAATATCGCGTACATCATGAACCAGTATTTATTTTTATGGTGAAACACACTGAAAAATGCAAACATGGGGAAAAGATAGCGTTCGTGCATCTGTGTCGGCAGCATGAAATAGGCAAATGTCATGGAGAATGCTGCAAAAGCGATCATAAAAGTATCGCTGTTTCGGCGCAATAACAGAAGGATACAAGACGCAAACAGTCCGAGCAGCAATAACCCAAGATGTCTGCAGGTGATTCCTCCGAGAACGGCCTGATCATCCCGTTTCCCGTCAAAGTAGTAAGATTGCATCTTCTGAACTTCCGGCGGCTGGAACAACCACCACAGGTTGAAAGCGTTTACTGAAATATAAGGATAGCTGCCGACCGCTTTTGCATAGACATTTTTAACGTGATGCATCCGGGAATTGAGAAGAAAAGGGGAAAAGGCGATCATTATAATAAGAAGCGATAAAATGCCTGCCTTCAGGAGGCGTTTGGCCGGATAGTTTTTGATGGAGACGAACAGCAAGACAGGCGCAATGACAAGCGCGTGCATCTTGATGAGCGCGGATAGAGTAAACATTGCCCAGGACATCTCAACATGTTTGTTCATGAGAAAAATTATTGCCGCGAACATAAAAAAGGTATTGACGGCATCGAGCTGTCCCCAGTATGCGCTTACATACATGATCGCGGGATTAAGCGCATAGAACGTCATTGCCGCGAAAGCGACTTTTTCCGATTTCCATTTGCGCAGGAAGAAAAAAAGCATAAGCGCTGTTGCCAGATCTGCTGCGACAGCAGGAAGCTTCAGCAGCATTCTCAGGAGCATCGTGTCTTCGAAGGTCGGGGATATGAATTTCTGATACATAAACCCAATCGGCTTGAGAATATAAAAAATCCCCGGGGGGTAATCAGCAGAGGTTAAAGCATATACGAAAGCAATCCCTCCTTCGGTTGCAGCCTTTGCCCACCGGACGAAATGGCCCATGTCCACAAAATGTCCGGGCAGGGGAATCAGGTAGAGCCGGACAGCTAAAGATACGAGCAGTACGGTTAAGACAGGTTTCAGATAGTTCGAATTGGCGGGTTCTTCCCTCATCACTATCTGCCCTGGTGTATTCGCATCCCGCTGCCGTACAGGGATACGACTGAGCCGTCACTCATGGGAAAGCTTTTTGACGGGATTCTGCCGCCGAGTAATTTTTTTACACCGTCATTATTTTTATTGGAGAAAACAATTCCCTGAAACCCGGTTTTGGTGATGACAAAATCACTTCCATCGACCGATTTCCCGATGGCATCATCTGCGGCAGGTATGCCGGCGACGCCGATAACATCAAAATCCGAATGTATGAATCCAGTCAGCTTCCCCAGTTTTGCATAAAGCTTGAGGGAACAGATGTTCAGCAGATGGTGGTCGACTGCGAGCAGAACCCGCACAGGCTCCCGGGTCCGGCTGTCTGCAATGTCCATATGCCGGAGCATGGGCATGAGATCCCAATCCCGGTCGTAGGGAATCTTCAGTTCAAGGCTTATGCGGCAGCCGATCTGGCCGGGGATCAGCAAGGGTACCCCCTTAAGGGAATAAATTTCGTAATTGCAGCTTCTGGAAGAAGTCTCGTATGCGTAATTAACAACACCCACTATGACGGCGGCGCTGATAAGTGCATATTTCAACGGCCTGACCGACAGGCGCACAAGGTGTACCGCCATGAGAATCGCAACAGGCGCAAAGATCGGCAGGGCATATCGTTCCCCGCCTTTGTTGTCGGGGATGGACAGGAGGATGTAGCCGAAGATAAACCACAGCCAGAGAAAAAGGTATTCCCGTGAAATTTTTCTTTCTTTTGAAAATAGGAAGGATATGAACGCCAGGAGGAAAATAACGGAATAACCGAATGAGATGCCGCCTCCTGCAATAGACCGGAGGTAGAGCGTCCAGTAGGGAAGGGACATCATGTCCGTCAGGCCGCGGTTGTAGTATTGAGAACCCTCTCCGAATCCGTAATAGGAGAGATATCCGAATATCTCTTTGAAGTTGGGGATGTAGAAGACCGATGCAAGAAGGAAGGCCGCAAAAATGCAAAGCATGGCATTCTGTCTTGCCTTTGAATCAGCGGGCCGTACAAGAACGTAAACGGCATAGAGGAAAGGAAGCACAAAAAAGACGGTCCCCATGGTCTTTGTCAGGACAGCCAGTCCCGCAAAGATGCCGAAAAGGATAGAAGCGCTCCTTTTCCGGAACGACTCGCTCTCCAGAAATAACCAGTAGCTGAAGGCAGTCAATGCGGCCAATGGGAACTCGAAGAGGAAGTCTCTCGAAAAGGCGGTTACCGCGGGGAAGGTCGCGATGAGGAAGACCGAGATCCATCCTGCCTTCTTCCCGGCAACCCGGCCGGAAATGAAGAAGACCGATACGAAGAGGATGAACAGATAGACGCTGTTTGTAAGGTACGCCACGCTGATGTCTGTGCCGAACAGGGCAAAAAAAGGGACGGCTGTAAGGGGGAAGAGGGGCGCCAGATTCGGCGCCTGCCTGAGAACCGTCCGGACAAACGGCATCAGGCCGTCATGCAGTGATCCGTAGTTGTTGAGCGCCATGTAGATATAGAATGCCGAATCCCATGGAGGCGGAATATGCGACAGGTTGTTCCTGATCCAGACATAGTTGACGACGGTTAAGGCAATGGAAAAAACGAGGAGAATTGTTATGGGAAGTGTATTTTTTTTCACACGGGCCAATTGAAAAGTTTTATGCGTTTTATCTCATCAGGGGTTTTCATCCCGGGCACTCCTTGCCCATAATTTTACCTGTCGCCGCAGCAGAAATCAAAATTTTTAAAAGTGCCTAACCTTTATCAGTGACCGAAGAATCGAGGGAAGATCATCCATCCCTCTCACTGGTGGTCTACGACTCGTAGAGGAGAGGGTTAGGGTGAGGGGGTATAGTTTATAAACAGACTCTGATTAGCGGATAGCTCCTGTTTGTGATGCAATTCATCGACGCAGAAATCTGAATAAAAGCAGATTGCCCGCAAAAGCAGGAGAATAGAAAAAAAGAAGAGAATTGCTATAATAGAGAAGGTTTTTTATGTTAAGAACTACATCAGTGAAACCCCGATGAAACTGAGCGTCGTTATCCCCGTTTTCAATGAAGAAGCGGTAATAGAGACCACACACCGGCGCCTCCTGTCCCTCACAGATGAAATGACCCGGGAAAAAGTGATCGATGACTACGAAATCATTTATGTGGACGACGGTTCCATGGACGGTTCGCTGGATATTCTCAAAGGTTTCTCGGCGAAGTCTCCGAAGATAAAAGTGCTCTCGTTCAGCAGGAATTTCGGTCATCAGCCTGCCCTGGCTGCGGGGATCCTTCACGCCGCGGGCGATGCGGTCGTCAGTCTGGACGCAGACCTGCAGGACCCGCCGGAGCTTATCGGGGAAATGATCAGGGAATATAAAAGCGGCCATGACATTGTGTACGCCGTCAGGAGGGAGAGGACAGGCGACAGTTTCTTTAAGCGATGGACCGCCCGGCTGTTCTATAAGATAATGCAGTTGATGGGTGTTGATATTGTTTATGACCATGCAGATTACCGCATGATTTCCCGCAGGGTCGTGGAAGAGTTCGGCAGGATAAAGGAGTACAACCTGTTCCTTCGCGGCATTTTTCCGTTCATGGGGTTCAGGCAGGCGCTGGTTTACTATGAGAGAGAAAAAAGACATGCAGGAGAAACCAAATACCCGTTGAAAAAGATGGCGGCATTCGCATGGCAGGGCATTACATCATTCAGCAGCGTTCCGCTGAAAATGGCGTCCGTTATCGGCTTTACCATATTTTCCGGGTCTATAGTCCTCATCGCATGGGCGTTTTATACTAAAATACAGGGCGAAGCAGTCCCCGGATGGACTTCCACGGTAATCCCCATGTTTTTCATCGGCGGACTGAATATCCTCTTTTTGGGGCTGATCGGCGAGTATATCGGAAAAATGTATCTCGAAGTGAAGAGAAGGCCTCTGTTCATCATTAAAGAAAGATATAATATTAAAGATTAGATAAAATATCGGATATGATCATTTTTTACGGGATGGAGCATGAGAACGGGTGCGATAACTCTTAACAAGGCAAAACCGGGTCCGGACGGGGAAACACGCACGGGCGTCAAAATTTCCGTTGTAATCCCCTGCTATAACCACGGGAAATTCCTCGGGGATGCGGTCGAGAGCGTTCTCCGGTCGGATTTCGAAGGTTATGAGATCGTCATTGTCAATGACGGTTCAACAGACCCTTTTACGCTCCGGGTTTTTAAAGATATGGCAGAAAGGTTTTCGGACAATCACAGGGTGGCAATCATCCATCAGGAAAACCTGGGGCTGTCGTCGGCGCGCAATGCCGGCATACACAGGACGACAGGCGGGTATATCCTGCCGCTGGATGCGGATAACAGGATCAGGCCCGACTATCTCCGCAAGGCGGTAGATATCCTCGATCGGAACAGTGACATCGGCGTGGTATATGCGTTCGCCAATCTGTTCGGCGAAAAGAAGGGGGTCTGGACTTTCCCTCCTTTCGATCCCAGAAAGCTGCTAATAGAAAACTTTGTCGAGGCCTGCTCTGTGTTCAGAAAAAGAATATGGGAAGAATGCAACGGGTATGATCCCGCCATGGTGATCGGTTATGAAGACTGGGATTTCTGGATCTGTGCTATGGAAAAGGGATGGAAGTTCCATTTGATACGGGAAGCGCTTTTCGATTACCGGGTGCGGACAGATTCGATGGCCTCCGGCTGCAACATACCCGAAAACCACCGTCAGGTTATCAGATATATCTGCGAAAAACATAAGGACACGTTTGCCGGAAACCTGAGCGCCCTCATCTCGGATATCCGGGAGCGTGAATCGTTCATACAGCGGGTGTACGAGGGCAACGGATGGAATCTTCTGATGAAATACTACAGGCTGAGAGACGGGATTCTGCCGGAGGGCACTCAAAGAAGAAAGCTTTTTGACCGGATTCTGCATATGAAACATTGATGGGGATTACGAATAAGAACATAAGTAAAGTAACATTACTGTCATACCCCGACCTCATCCCCCGATCAGGCCGGAGGACGGAATCGGGAGGAACTGGATTGTCCGGTCAAGCCGGACAATGACAAATTTGTGTTGTTTATATTTTTACTTATGAACTGCTTAGAAAGAAGAGGATGTGGCCTTTGATGGCAGCTGATACAACGGTAAACCCACTGGTCTCGGTCATTGTCAGGACGAAGGACAGGCCCGGACTTTTAAAGAGGGCGCTCCGGAGCATCTCCGGCCAGACCTACAGGCCGATAGAGGTTGTCCTTGTCAACGACGGCGGGTGCGACCTCGACACGAATGAATTGCGGGGAATCCTCGGAGACGTATCGTTACACTACATACGGCTCGAAAAAAATACCGGAAGGGCGCATGCGGGGAATGTCGGGCTGGACAATGCGAAAGGCGAATACGCCGGGTTTCTTGACGATGACGATGAATTGTACCCGGACCACCTCAGGGCGCTTGTGGCAAAGATCGTCAATTCGGATTCGAAAATCGCCTATACGGATGCGGAGGTGGTCTTTGTCGATATAACCGGCGAAGGTGAAGTAGTCGAAAAGTTCAGTCACCTCTTTTATTCACAGGACTTTTCCCCTGAAATGCTGCTCATCCAGAACTATATTCCATTCATATGTCTTCTCTTCCACAAATCCGTATTCGACAGCATACGGTTCGACGAGAGCTTCGAGATATTCGAAGACTGGAAGATTCTGATAAAACTGTCTGAACGGTACTGGTTCGAACACATCAAGAAAGTGACCGCACGATATGTCCAGTGGTGCGACAAATCGCAGATCAACCGGAGGGCCCTCTCGGAGGACTTCAGCCAGGTGGCGTATAAAAAGATACTGGACCAGAATATCGGTAAAATTACGCCGTCCGCGATATATATCCACTGTGTGAACACGGCAACGGAGAAGATGAATCTCATCAACGAGCTGATAAAGATCGATTCGAACAGCCTGCTGGAACGGATGGAACTGGCGGCGANNGATCGAGGCGGAAAAACAGCAGGTCGATTCGGAGAAGAGTCAGGTCGACGCCGAGAGGCAGCGGGTCGAAGCCGGGAAGAGACAGCTCGAAACCGAAAAACAGCAGATCGCGTATGAGAAGCAGCAGATAAAATCCGAGATGGTGAAGATCGAATCGAACAGTTCTCTGGAACGGATGGAACTGGCGGCGANNTCGAGGCGGAAAAACAGCAGGTCATGTATGAGAAACAGCAGATAGAGGCAGAACTGATAAAGATTGAATCGAACAGCTCGCTGGAGCGGATGGAACTCGAGACACGGCGCAAATGGTTCGAGGCGGAAAAACAGCAGGTCATGTTTGAGAAACAGCAGACAGACGCGGAGAAACAGCAGATCGAGGCGGAAAGGGACAGGCTGCTCCATGAATTGATGGGATTTCAGAAAGAGCTTTCGAACAGCCTTAGCTGGACGTTGATCCGGCGCTACAGGAGGTTCAAAGACAGGATTGCGCCCCTGCGGTCGAGGAGGAGGGTTTTTTATGAGATGCTGCTGAAAAGCATAAAAGTGTTCCACCAGGAGGGAATGAAAGGCATCTTTTCCAGGACGAAAAGAAAACTGCGTTTTCATCCCGCTTACCTCCAGGTCTCATCGAGGCTCAAAAAAGTGAAACCCGTGAATTTTCAGGTGGAGTCTACGGTGCCGGTCACCCATTGCTTCACGAAAAAGCCTGTGGGTATCGTAATGCCTGTCTATAACGGTTACGAGTATCTTAAACAGTGTGTCGAAAGCATTTTCCGCTGTACTGATCTGACAACCCATACCCTGATCATGATAGACGACAAAAGCACGGATCAGCGGGTGACCGAGTACCTGCACAAACTGCACGAAGAGAGAAACGGCAGAAAGATGAGAATTCTTTTCAACGATGCCAATACGGGCTTTGTGAAAACCGTCAACAAGGGCATGAAACTGTCTCCTGAAGATGTAGTTATCCTGAATTCGGACACCCTTGTGACGAAGAACTGGATGGATAAACTCCAGCGGGCTGCTTACGCAAAACCGAGGGTCGCCACGGCAACCCCGTTATCGAATTATATGACCATCAACGGCGTCCCGAAACCGTTTCAATATAATCCTGTCCCCGGAGGGATGGATATCGATACGTTTGCGGCTTTTTTGGAGAGCGTTTCATTACGCTACTACCCTGAAATTCCTGCAGGGGTGGGGTTCTGTATGTACATTAAACAGGATGTCCTGCGGCAGTTCGGTTATTTTGACGATACGAAATTCGAGAAAGGATATGCGGAAGAAACGGATTTTTGCATGAGGACGCTGAAAAAGGGGTTTGTGCATGTGATAGACGACGCCACCTATATCTATCATGTGGGCGGGGTATCGTTCGAATCGGTGCAGGACCCGGAGCTTTTAAAAGAGAAGAATATCATGATCGAGAGAAATCTTGAAACGTTGAGGACGCTGCATCCGGAATACTCGCTCCTTGTCGAGAAGGCGTTACGTGACAAGCTGGCGCCTGTTCACAACTACATAAATCTGAGACTGGCCTTGCTGGGGGAAAACATTGAGAGTGCTTTATGTTATAGACCAAAAACCTGACGGTTATCCGGGCGGCATAGAATATCATCTGCTGGATATCCTGAGCGTTTTTATAAAAAAAAGACTCCCTGTCCATATCCTCTTCCCGGAGATGAACAGCCTTCAGCTCAGGCGTTATGACGATTATAAGATACACGAAGTCTCTTACGGAGGCGGCAGGCTGGACGATCACAGACTCAGGGACGCGGCCATTGAGGACGTCTTCAATACGGTCCTTGACGACATCGATGCGGATACCGTCCATTTTCAGAGCATCCGGACCCTTCCCCTTTCGCTCATCGAAATAGCGAAACAGCGGAAAAAGAAAGTATTGATGACGCTCCACGAGTATTATTTCTGGTGCATCAACTGCATTATGCTTGCCCCTGAATTCTGCTGGTTCCGGGAAGATGAAGAAACATGTCACGAATGCCTCAACAGGAACGGGTACAAAGTCCAGAAGGGATTCATGACGGAGAGGCGGAAGTACATTGAGCATCTTTTCCGGATAATCGACAGAGTGATTGTGCCCTCGGCGTATGTCAGGGATGTCCTCCTGAGTTTATACCCCGGCGTATCGCATGACAAATGCGTTGTTATAGAATTGGGGGTTGATAAGGAACTGCTCCGGACGAATATCAGAAAAACGCCTGGCAGGAAAAACGGTTCGCTGCATCTGGCCTTTCTCGGAAATTTTCTGCATTACAAGGGGAACAGGACGTTCCTGCAACTGATGAAATATTTCAGGAACTCCGATGCCGTCCGCTTCAGTATTATAGGAAATATTTTCGACCCTTCGCTCCTCCCCTCAAACAAAAACCTCACCATTGCGGGCGGATATACCAGGGATAAGATCGTGAAAACGATAAACGAGGTTTCCCCTGATCTCATCCTGCTCCTCTCGAACTGGCCCGAGACGTTTTCGTATACCCTGTCTGAGGCGATAGCGAGCGGGGTTCCCGTCGTTGCGACGGACGGCGGGGCGCTGCGGGAACGGGTATCAAAAGAGGCGGTTGGATTCCTCGTCCCTATAGAGAATCCGCTGCCGAGGACTGTAGAACTCATCGAGGACGTCAGGCAGCATCCTGAAGTAATCGGATATTTCAGGGAAAGGGTATGGGATGCAAGGAAAAGGCTTAAAACAGTTGATGATATGGTAGGGGAAATTTTTGCTCTTTACTGATTTCGGGCGGCGTCCGCCGGTTGCCTTGACATAACGCCGGGAATTCAATTATTGTTTTACTAAATAAATATGATGAGATATGGCGGATTAGTGAAATTTAAAGTTACGTGCATTACATGTATTATCGCTTTTCTTTTTTCTTTTTCCATTGCCTTCCCGCAGAATGATGAGCAGGCTCCGCTTCCCGAAATACAACCGGCTGCACCGGCAGAGCCTTCGACCGGAACTGATGTGCCTGGACAGCAAAAAACCGAACCCGGAATACAACAACCTGCAGGAGAACAGACCGTGCCGGCCGAACCGGTAAAGCCTGTTGCTGAAACAGGGGAGCCGGGGACGGCAAAACCTGTACCTGCGGAACAGCCGCAGGTGGAACCGCTCCCTCCGGCAGAGCCTGAAAAGAAACCTGTTGTCCAGCCGAGGGTCCCGCAGCCGCGCAAGGCGCCTTCTACGGTCAGCTTCTTCTTCGACGACGCAGATATTTTCGAAGTGGTGCAGACGGTCTTCGGCGATATCCTCAAGGCCAACTACATCATCGACCCGCAGGTAAAGGGCAGAGTGAACTTCAGGACTGTTACGCCGATACCTAAAGATGAGGTCCTTTCCGTCATAGAGATCATTTTCAGGCTGAACGGCATAGGGTTTGTTGAAGAAGGCGGTCTCTACAGGATAATCCCCCTGGCGGACGTATCCAGAGAACTTGTTTATTCCCAGATAGGAAAAACTCCGGAAAAAGTCGCCATAGAGATGTTTACGTTCAGGAATCTGGACCTGAAGGAGTCGATGCCGGATATCGAGAATGCGCTGGGATTGCATCTGAAGGGAGGTACGGTCAGGCTTGTCCCTGTTTTCCGGATGAATGCCCTTATCGTAATCGCCTCTTCCCGCGAACAACTGGATTATATCAAAGAGTGGGCTGATGTGTTCGACACCATGTACGGCATAGCGCGTCCGAAGATATATGTATATCCGCTGCAGAACAGCAAGGCAAGCCATATTGCGTCTTTGCTGCAATCGATTCTTTCCGGCAGCGGCGCAGCGGTTGGTTCACCTGCCACTTCCACTACGCCTGCCCGCACTGAACAGCAGAGAACAACGACACAGCCGGGAGCGTCTGCGGCTCCCGCAACGACCACTACGACGACTACGACTACTGCAACCCAGAGGACAGGGGCCGGCACGACTGTTTCCAGCGGCGGGACTTTTGTTTCGCGCGAGACGAAGATATTCGCCGACGAGATTACCAATTCGCTGATTATACTTGCAATACCCACTGACTATGCTTTTCTTGATGAGACGATCAAACGGCTCGATACGCAGCCGAGGCAGGTGGTGATCGAAGGGCTTATTGCGAGGGTGGATCTTACCGATAATCTCAGTTTCGGCTTCGCGTGGTCTTTGAAAACGGACGTCAATATAACGGACATTAAACCCTTCAATAGAGACATCAATCTTGAAGGTGACGTATCCAGCAGGCCTTTCGGCACAACGTTCGACAGAGGCGCAGGCGACGGGTTTACATTTGTCGCCACCGATCCGTCAGGCATCGTCAGGGCCAGACTGACGGCTGCCCTGAAAGATTCTACGGCAAAGATCCTTGCGGCCCCGCACATTCTCGTATCGGATAACCGTGAGGCAAGGATACAGGTCGGCTCACAGATTCCGCTTGCAACTTCCACGACCACCACACCTCTTGCGGACGCGACAAATACGACCACATCAACCATACAGTACAAAGATATCGGGATCATACTGAAGGTCAAACCTCAGATAAACGACAGCGGACTGGTCTCACTCGAACTGACACAGGAGGTATCTTCACAGGGCGATACGGTTAAGATAGCGGGGTCGGATTTTGCCTCTATCAACAAGACAGAGGCCACGACCGAGCTGGTTGCGCAGGACGGCCAGACGATTGTTATCGGAGGTCTTATAAGAGAAGATGTGACGAAGTCGAAGGACGGCATCCCGCTCCTCAGTAAAATCCCGCTTCTGGGGTATCTTTTCTCGAATACTTCTAACACCTCTGTGAGGACGGAACTCATCATCCTTCTCACACCTCATGTGGTAAAGAGCCGGCCGGACGCCGAGAGGGTAACTTCCGATTATATCCATCAGTACGAGAAGACGAGCAAGGACAAGGATATCAATGAGTTCATCAAAGATAGGAGAATGAAAAGAGAGGGTGACGGTCCGGATGCCGGAGAAGCTGATAAATAGTTCGTGTTTATTCTGTTTATAAAGTCGGAATTTTAACACCCTCCCAACCCTTCCCGTCAAGGGAGGGTTATAGTCTGTAAACAAAATTTTAAATAATTCCCTTGAATCGTTTCGACCGAATGTTGCAGGAATCCGAAATTATTCCCTATCACCTTTCTCCTCCCGCGGGTGAAAGAGCGCTCATCCTCGCTCCGCATCCCGACGACGAGACGCTCGGCTGCGGAGGCGCCATAAGGCTTCTTGTGGAATCGGGAAAGAGCGTAAAAGTGGTGTTTGTGACAAGCGGAGACAGGGGAGACCCTGAACATCCTCTGTCGCGCATTCCAGGAAACAGCGCGATATATAATCGCTCATCATCGCCGTCCGGCAAAGGTATGACAACGGGCCTGTCCGATGAAAGCCATCTGACCGGGTATGCTTCATTAAGGGAAAAGGAGGCTGTCAGGGCGCTCGGCGTACTGGGCGTTTCCGATTACGAGTTTCTGAGGTTCCCCGACAGGGAACTGCACCTTCATTATAAAAATGTTATCGACAGGGTGATCGCAATAGCGGAAGAATTTATGCCTGATGCGATGTACAGCCCGTCGGTCATTGAGCTCAACCCGGACCACAGGACAACGGCCGGGATCGCTCTTGAGGTCCAGAGACGGAAAATGGCGGCAGGGGCTTACGCTGCCGGGCGTTTAATGCTTGTCTTCTATGAAGTGACGACTCCGTTAAGGCCGAATATGCTCGTTGATATTACGCCGGTCCAAAACAGAAAGAAGAAGGCGATGAAAAAGTATAAATCACAGATGAGGCTGATTGATTTCCTCACATATATTATTTCGTTGAATACGGTCAGAGCGCTGACTGTGAAGGCGAGGTATGCGGAGGCTTTCTGGCGCATGGAGTCGCCGCTTTCAGATAAGGAAAGAGAGAGGTGGCTTGCCTTTCAGCAGACGCTGTGACGGTAAGGAACGGCGCCGGGAGATTTTATGATTGACGGCAATTCCGGGCTGGACTGTTTGAAAAGGATGCTGTATTAAAAAAAACACAATGTGCTTCATAAAATACACAGAATATCTTTCATGGAACGTTTAAAAGCATATATTTCAAATGAAATGAACTGGCTTGATTTTTGCTTGTATATCCCGGGATGGAATTGCGAAAATACTTGACATTGGCAGATGCAGCATTTATACTCTTTACAGCGTTGAAGTCGGAAAGACGTCTGATGTCGCCGGGGAAAATTATATGATTAATGAAAAAAAAGCTTGACAAGGGTATAGTTCATTATTATAATTTTCTAATCAAAAAGCTATATCCCTATAAGGGGGGTGAGGAGAAATCAGTAATAGCCAATAGGTATCATCTATAGCAGCTTAACTTTTTAGAAATTTTTTTGAGCAAAGGAGGTGATAGAAAGGAGGAGATGCAAAGCTGACATTCAGGTTTCATGATGATGTAATTAGCCGTTGGCTAAGAGAGATGCACGACATTTCAGAAAAAAAGGAGGTTTGAAGGTGAAGATAAGAAATTTATTAGCAGTTGTTGCAATGTTCAGTCTTTTTCTCTTCGGCATCGGGACGGCACATGCTGTTACCGGTGTCGCCGATGACGTCCCCGGCCACGATATCGTGTTGCCGATTATTTGTGAAGCTACTCTCGACGGCTCCGGGGCCATCGTTCGTGACGGAAACGACGACCCTGTGTTTGGGGGTATGAACACCATCTGGGCCATCGCTGACGCTGGAGGGAGCTGTAATGAGATTTGTACACTTGCACAGAGCGTTTGCACCCCTGCGGATCATACGATCGGCGTAGTAAGTACCAATGTTTTCGTATATGACAAGACGTCAGTTCCAAGGCTGGATACGGACGAGTGCTGGTCAAAGAAGGACGTTATTGCCAATGACTGCCAGTCTCTGATAAAACAGATGGCTAACAGTGACCAGGAGCTGATGCTGCAGAAGATCGGTGGCAGGGACTACTTCGTGGGTTATGTCCTTTACAGCCAGGCCGATGCATGTGATGACTGTTTTGACAACAGGTTTGTATCATGGGTTTATCTGCAGGATGTAGTAAGAGGTTTTTCAGCAGGATTTAACGCCGTATCAGGCGAATGGGGCTTTGGCCCGGGACTGACTGAGGATTTCGAAGTCGG
>DCVG01000100.1 GCA_002328665.1 Nitrospiraceae bacterium UBA2194 | reverse complement strand
GTGGCTGAAAAATATCTGGAGAGCAGGTCGTTGAAAGTCCCTATGGCAAATCCCGGGGACATTTTAGCGAGGATTATCTGCCCCAGTTTCTTTAACTGATGGGGGTTTGTCACGATCAGGTAGAACAGATCATCATTGAGTTGCCCCAGTCTCGCAAAACAGTCATGAAATATCGACTGGTACTTCTGAAGATCGTTATTCCCGTCGATCAGAATTTTCTCGAGATAGAACACAAGGCTTTCGGCGGCTGCCTGCCGGACGGCGGGGTCAGNNGTTATTGATTGCATCGAGAAAGACGTCAATTACGGTCCTGATAGCCTCTGTGCCCCTTTCGTGATGTTCATGGAGGTAGAAGTTTTTCAGGGCGTACGCCCGCATCTCCTTAACGATAAAGCTCCAGTCCCGGGAAGAGTCCAACGCCTGCAGGAGCAGTTCTACTCCGCTTAGGATTCCCGGATATTCCTTAACCACATCCCGCAGGATACCGTATCTTGAGACAGGCGCTGTCTGCATTTTCGTAGCCATTTGAAGTCCTTCTCAATAATTATATAATAGAATCTATATATTTGGACATGCGGAAGGATGGCGCATACAATGAAGGTCTGCGAGATTTTTACGAGCATACAGGGAGAATCGAGTTATGCCGGGTTGCCGTGCACGTTCGTGAGGCTTACAGGGTGTAACCTCAGGTGCTCCTATTGCGATACCGTTTATGCATACACCGACGGCAGCGAGCTTTCAATAGAAGAGATTGCCGCCGCAGTCAAAAATGCAGGAATAAGTCTTGTTGAAATTACCGGCGGGGAGCCCCTTCTCCAGGGAGAGGTCCACCGTTTAATAAGCAGACTGATCGATGACGGCTGCAGGATGCTGCTCGAGACGAACGGTTCACTGAGCATTAAGGAAGTTGACCCGAGGGTTGTCGTAATACTGGATTTCAAGACGCCGGGAAGCGGTATGTCCGGGGAGATGGATTTTTCGAATCTCGATTATGTCAGACACACAGACGAGATAAAATTCGTGCTTACCGGAAGCGATGACTATGTCTGGGCAAAGGAGATAATACGGAAAAATCATTTGTCGGCCAGGTGCCATCTCCTGCTGTCTCCGGCATACGGAATGCTCCCGCCGGAAGACCTTGCGAAATGGATGCTTGAAGACAGGCTTGAAGCCCGCCTGAACCTGCAGATTCACAAATATATTTTCGGTCCGGACAGAAGGGGAGTATAATTTTGATAACGAAATTATTCCCCCGGCAATTAAGTACATGAGCCTCTGATTTTTGTCATTCCCCGACTTGATCGGGGAATCCAGTCTGTTCAGCAGGTTCTGGATTGTCCGGTCATCCGTCTTAAGTATCGACGGACGGACAATGACAATATTGAAGTATTTATTTGCCGGAGTAATAATACAGAGACGAGTCGCAGACCTTTTCCAAGGGGAGGAATAAAAGTCTATGCAACTGGTTATCAAAGGGGCACGTTAAGGCATGGCTAAGGAAAGATTGCCGGGTATTCCGGAGCGGATATCGGGTCTTGCGGACCTGGCCTACAATTTGTGGTGGAGCTGGCACCCCGTGGCAAGGATGCTCTTTAAAATGATCGACAGGATCACCTGGAAGGAGAGCGGACATAATCCTGTCCGCATGCTGAAGGAGCTTCCGAAAGAGGATATTAAATCTTTTGCGGACTCTTCCGATTACCTGCGGCATTACGATATTGTGATGTCGAGGTTCCGCAGGGCCGTGGAAACGAAAATATGCTGGTTTTCAGAAAATATATCCGCTCCAGGCTGCCTGCCGATCGCCTATTTCTCCGCTGAATACGGCCTGCACCATTCACTTCCCTTTTATGCCGGCGGATTGGGCTTTCTCGCCGGAGATTACATAAAGGAATGCAGTGACCTGGGTATCCCAATGGTCGCTGTGGGCTTTATGTATCCTGAAGGGTATCTGCTCCAGAAGATCCGCACGGACGGTTGGCAGGAAGATGTGGCTGAATCCCTTGACAGGGATGCTGCTCCTATTGAAAGGGTGCTTGACGATAAAGGAGAGCAACTGGTAGTGAGAGTGCCTTTTATGGAGCCTGCCATATACGTGGCCGTGTGGAAAGTGGATATCGGTCGCATCCCCCTCTATCTTATGGACACGGATATCGACTTGAACGAACCTTGGAACAGGACGGTTGCTTCCCAACTCTATATAAGCAATATCGAACAGCGTCTCCTCCAGGAGATCGTGCTTGGAATAGGGGGCATAGCCGTTTTAAACGCTCTCGGCATTAAACCCTCGGTGCTTCATCTGAACGAAGGGCATCCCGCCTTTGCGCTGCTTGAAAGGGCGAGGGAAAAAATCGAACAGGGCATGAGCTTTGAAGATGCGGTTAAAAAGGTGCGCTCTACCACGGTTTTTACAACCCATACACCTGTGCCTGCCGGGCATGACGTCTTCCCCTTCCATCTTATGGACAAATATTTCAGCCATTGCTATCCGTTCCTGGGCCTCGACCGGGAGGCTTTCCTTAATCTGGGAATCCATCCCGGCGAACCTTCCTCCGGTTTCAATATCACCGCTTTTGCCTTGAAGATGACCGATTATCGGAATGCCGTGAGCAGGAAGCATGGAGAGGTTTCCCGCCGGATGTGGAATATACTCTGGCCGGATAAGAAAGAAGGAGATGTCCCGATTGATACGATTACCAACGGAATTCACGTCCCGACGTGGATAGAGCCGAAGATCGAGCTTCTCTTCAACAAATATCTCAGTGAAGGCTGGCTTGAAGACCATGACAATCCCATCATTTGGGAACTTGTCGATGAGATACCTGAGACGGAGTTGTGGCAGGTCCATTACTGGCTTAAAATAAAACTGATTAACTATGTCAGGGAGCAGGCGCGTCTGCGCTGGATAGAAAACAGGGTAAACCCGATCAATATCATCTCCGGCGGGACCCTGCTCGACCCGTCAACGCTGACGATAGGTTTTGCACGCCGCTTTGTCGTATATAAAAGGGCTGATCTTATCTTCAGCGACATGGATCGACTGAAAAGACTGCTGAATAACCGGTGGAGGCCGTTGCAGATAATATTCGCGGGGAAGGCACATCCGTCGGATGATGAGGGTAAAAGGATACTTCAGCGTGTGGTGAACCTTGCCCACGACCCCGAACTCGGCGGAAGGGTCGCCTTTGTGGAAAACTATGACGAGCGGCTTGCGCAGTATATGGTCCATGGCGTTGACCTCTGGCTTAATAATCCGGTGCCAACGCTGGAAGCATGCGGAACGAGCGGAATGAAGGCATCGCTGAACGGCGTCCCGCAGCTCAGCGTTCTTGACGGCTGGTGGATCGAAGGATTTAACGGAAGAAACGGGTGGGCCTTCGCCGGAAACGGAGATAACAGCGATGCGGAGGCGATTTATTCGGCCATAGAAAAAGAGATAATACCTTTATACTACAAACTCGACGAATCGGGAATCCCCCGTGAATGGGTGCAGGTTATGAAGCAGGCGATAAAGAGTACGGGTCCGGCATTCAGCGCCCGCAGGATGGTCAAGGAATATGCGTTGAAGTTCTACCGGAACGCATTGAAGTCTTCTTCCGAAGGAGGATAAAAAACTCATTGTATACAAGCAGGGAAATGGCATGACTATTGTTTGGTATGTCATTATCCGGCTTGACCGGATAATCCAGTTCTCTGAGAGCCCTTCTTGGAGGAGTTACTATCTGGATTCCCCGATCAAGTCGGGGAATAACGCATATTGTTCTTGGGAATAACCCACTCAAGTTTGCAAGACCCAATAAATGAAAGTTATGCAACTGATGTGATAATTTAGATTGCCGTACGGCAAATAGAAAAGGAGGGTGTATGATCTCGAAGATTCTTGTGCCTACTGACGGGTCGAAACCTGCAAGGAAATCGGTCGAATATGCGGCAGAACTTGCAAGGCAGACAGGGGCGGCGTTAACGTTAATAAGCGTAATCGATAAAAGTTATATCATTCCAAAGGCGATGCCGGTTGTTAAGACGAAGAGGATGCTGATGGAACCGATTGAGGATTATCTGAGACAGTCTTGCGAGGCTTATCTTGAAGATGCTGCAAGATTATGCAGGAAGAGCGGGATTGAACCGAAAAAAATTGTCAGATCCGGACGTCCTGCGGAGGAGATCCTAAAAGAGGCGCAAAAATCGAAAGTCGACCTTATTGTGATCGGCTCGCAGGGCCGGAGCGCTTTAAAGGCTGTGGTTCTGGGCAGCGTCACCTTCGGAATTATAAACAAAGAGTCTAAGATTCCCGTGCTTGTAGTAAGGAAGTGACAAGTTGTAAAATAAAAACCGCTGTTGATCTCACATTTTTTGTTAAATATTTTGGCGTCTCAGCGGGTTCGCCGGGGCGGGAAGGAGGAAGCTGTGGTCAAGATTTACTACGATAAAGACGCTGACAAGAAAGTCCTGAAAGGGGAGAAGATCGCAGTAATGGGTTACGGGAGTCAGGGCCATGCGCATGCGAACAACCTCAGGGAAAGCGGTATGGATGTCATCGTAGGTGTCAAGCAGGGAGGAGCAGGCTGGGAGAAGGCGGAGAAGGCCGGGTTCAAGGTCTTTACCCCTTCGGAAGCCGCGAAAAAGACGGACGTCATCATGATGCTCGTGCCGGATGAATATATGGCGGACATCTATAAAGCAGAGATTGCGCCTAATATTAAAAAGGGCGCTTATCTGGGGTTTGCGCACGGTTTCAATATCCACTTCGGGCAGATTATAGCGCCTGCAACCGTAAATATCTTCATGGTCGCTCCAAAAGGGCCGGGGCATCTTGTCAGGTCTGAATACCTCAAGGGTAGCGGGGTGCCGTGCCTGATAGCTGTTCATCAGGACCCTTCAGGGAATGCAAAAAAAGTCGCGCTGGCATATGCGTCTTCAATCGGAGGAGGCAGGGCTGGAGTTATCGAGACGACATTCCGGGAAGAGACTGAAACGGATTTGTTTGGAGAACAGGTTGTGCTGTGCGGAGGACTCACCTCTCTGATTACAGCAGGCTATGAGACCCTTACCGAGGCAGGCTATTCTCCTGAAATGGCCTACTTTGAATGCCTGCATGAGGTCAAACTGATTGTAGACCTTATCTACGAAGGCGGCATTTCGAATATGAGATATTCGATCAGCAATACCGCGCAATACGGCGACCTGACGCGGGGACCGAGGATCATCAACGAAGAGACGAAGAAGGAGATGAAAAAGATTCTCGATGAGATACAATCGGGGCAATTCGCAAAGGAATGGATTCTCGAATGCAAGGCTAACAAGCCGGCCTTTAATGCCCTCACGAAAAGAGGCGAGGAGCACCCGATCGAGGAAGTCGGCGGAAAACTGAGGGCCATGATGCCGTGGCTCAAAAAGGGCAAACTCGTAGACAAATCGAAAGCATAATTTAATTTGATTGAATTCAAATTTGCCCCTGAAGGGTATCCATTTATTCTCGGCTCCCTTATCGCAACGGCTGTAGTGTCTCTTGTCATATTATGGACCTGGAGAACGGGAAGCAGCGGTACTGTTGTTTTCCTTTCTCAAGTCGTTTTTTTTCTCTTTTTCATCATCACCCTGTTTACGGTCTTTTTTTTCAGGGACCCGGAGAGAGAGGTCCCCGGAGGGGAGGGGCTTTACGTATCACCTGCCGACGGCAAGGTTATCCTTATAAAAGATGTCTTTGAAAAAGAGTATCTGAAGTCCGGGGCAAAAGAGATAAGCATATTCATGTCGCCTCTTGACGTGCATGTCAACCGTGCACCATGCGATGGCAGGGTAAAAACCGTCCGGTACTCACCCGGAAAATTTATTGCCGCTTATAAGGATGATGCTTCCACCAGGAATGAAAATATTGTTATGCTGCTTGAAGGAGAGCAGGGTAAGATACTCGTCCGGCAGGTGGCGGGTTTTGTGGCAAGAAGAGCGGTATGCAGGGCAAAAGCAGGCGATGCGCTCGCCCGCGGAGAGAGGTACGGCATCATAAAATTCAGCTCAAGGCTGGATGTATATCTGCCGGA
>DCVG01000106.1:6541-7258 GCA_002328665.1 Nitrospiraceae bacterium UBA2194 | reverse complement strand
TTCAGACAGGTTTGTATAAGTGACTTTCTCGTTCCTGACCGGCACGCCGTTTCCGTCCAGAACCTTCGTATGCAGCCAGACGGTCGAATTAGTCTGCGCAATTGAATGAGAGGAAAGCAGTTGAATAACAGTCGGCACCCCGGGGTTTTCGCCGCGCGGATTGGACGAAGAGCCGGAGCCCCCGCCTCCGCAGCCGAACATACTGACGGATAAAGCCAGCAACATCAATACAATGATGATTTTTTTCATCTTATCCTCCAAGTCTCTGTATCATCCGGTAACATAATTATCCCCTCTTAACCGCCGCAGTTATCAAAATCCGCTATCTCAAAATTGGCCTGACCCTCGAAACAGAAATTGTCTCCGAAATCGTTCTTGCCTTCGAATCTGTAAACAGCGGTATAGTTGTTCAATATATCCGATGTATACCTGCCGCTCACTATGTCTTCCGCGTACTGAATTTTCCTGTTCAGGTCGACGAACACCCCGGTTGTCGACAGAGTAGTAGTGCCGCTTCCTGTTGGAGGGGTGATGGCGAGTGTCATAAACCGCTTGTCCGATTCGATGGGGGGCGCTCCGATGGAATCCGAAGAGCGGAAATATTTTATCGTATATTTCTCTATATGAAGCCTGCCCGGCCGGAAATCCGTGTTCGGGTTTATCAGTCTCGCTGTAAAAGTAAACTCTGCATCATGGGTTGCAAAAAATTCAAAAACA
>DCVG01000106.1:0-6491 GCA_002328665.1 Nitrospiraceae bacterium UBA2194 | reverse complement strand
ATGGAAGCCGTTAATAAACAAAAAGTAAAAAGGAAAAAATAATTTCTTCTCATCTCGCCCCCTGTTGTAATATTTCCTTCATTCTCATTTTATCCTCATGGTTTCGCGACAATCCTCGGCGTAATAAAAATCAGCAGTTCGTTGGTGGTCTGCGTTTGCAGGTTATTCCTGAACAGCCAGCCGAGGATCGGAATCTTCATCAATCCCGGCACCCCGGAATCCGTTTCGTTCGTCTGTATCTTGTACATTCCGCCGATAACCACTGTTTCTCCGTCTCTTATGATGACATTGGTATTGGCTTCTTTTTTATCGGTGCCCGGCACTCCCTCAACCGACGGCACCGTGGGGTCCAGTTCCTCTTTCTTTATCTCGATCTGCATGGCGATTGACCCGTCCGGCGTTATGTGCGGCGTAACATTCAGCTCCATGGTTATATCTTTAAACTCCGTGGAGACAGTCCCCTCTGAAGTCAGTTTCCTGACAGGTATGCTCTTGCCCTGCAGTATCTTTGCCCTGCCGTTGTCTATTGTCAGTATTTTGGGGTTGGATATGACTTTGCCGTTTCCGACTGTCTCGAGGGCGGAAAGCTGCAGGTCGAGCGCCAGGGTTCCCGCCGGGTTTATGACCCCGAAGGAAAAACCCGAACCGGAGAGCGGAGCAGCGCTTTTCGCCGGGAAATCGACCAGGAAGTTGTTGCCTGTAAACTGGCCGGGTGTAAGGCTCGGGATTCCCGACAGACCTCCAAACGAGCTCAGCGTATTTGTTGTTTTAACGGCCAGTCCCCACTGGATTCCAAGATCGAATGTGGAAGCCGTGTTCACCTCGACTATCCGTCCCTCGATCAACACCTGCGGTGTCGGCCTGTCAAGGGTCGCAAGCAGGTTGTCCACCTCCTGGAAAACAGCCGGCACGTCTTTTATGAGCATGGAACTCGTGCGTTTATCAACGCTAACGCTCCCCCTTGGCGTCAGGATCCTGGAACTCCTGACAGCATTCTCCACGACCGTTACATCCGCATAGCTTATGGGGAACATCCTCGTCTCAAGGGACTCTGCCTTGACAGACGCCTCCTGTGCCTTAATCTTTTCTTCGCTTTCTCTTGCAAAGATGGTCAGAGGCGCGACCCTTATGATATTGCCTTCAATGGATTTGTCGAGGCTGAAAGTCTTAAGCAGCGTGTCGAGCGCCTGGTTCCACGGCACGTTCCTGAACTTCATCGTGGCCTTGCCCTTGACGTCGGGATGCACGAAGAGGTTGCATCCGCTTATATCCGCAAAAAGCCTGAGTATCGGCACGATATCCTGGTCCTGGAAATCGAAGTTCACGTTCTCCTTTCCTTCAACATACGACTCGCACCGGTGGTTTGCGAATACTTCGGGCTCTCTCTTCATGGGGGCTTCCGCAGCAGCGAAGGGCGTTTCTTCTCTCTCCCGGGCAGCGGTTGTAAAAGCCGGTTCTCCTTCGCCCTTCAGGCTCACGACTATGGAATCTCCTATCGCTGCGACATCGAAACTCGTCTTTTCTTCCAGGTCGATGACAAGCCTTACCATGTCTTCATGCTGGGCCGCGCGCATTCCGGTGACCGGAGAAACTACTGTGGGAACAGCAGTATTCATAACAACGCCTGAGATATCGATTACGATGCGGCCGTCCAGCGGAAATACATTAGGGACCATTGAGCCGTTCCCTTTGATCATTACCTTTACAGCGTCTCCGGACGTATCAAATGAAACTTCCGATATCTCCGTAGCCCCGGACGTTCCCCTCCGTTCGGAGGTTCCGGGGTTATCTGCCTGCGCATATAAACCGGCCGTCTTCATCTCCCGGCCGGTCTCCTGCATTGCCGTTGCTTCTTCCTTGATTGTTACAGTCAGTGCATTGTTCTTGTAGTCCTGTCCGACAGGGGAAGGATTCTGGAGGAGCACTTCGAGTCTCGCCATCGGAGAGGGGGATTGTATCTGCGAAGGCACTATCTCCGTAATGCCGGCCTTGTTGGGTACAATCCTCCGGTTAAAAGCGCCGACAGCAACTTCAGGAAGGTCGACAACAATCTTATACGGGTCGCCCGGCTTGTAGATGGTATAGACAAAAGGTTTATTCGCCGTCACCGTAATGGAACGGTCCTGCACTTCGATGCCCGTTATTTCGGCAACTTCCTGCTGCGGGACCGAAGCCGCCGGACTGTTCTTTGCAGTCGCACAACCGTAAGACAAAAGTATTAAAAAAGTACAGAGCATGGAGCACAGCGCATGGAGTTTAAACCCCGTGCTCCTCTGCGTCATACTTTTCAATAGCTCAGCGCTCTTTGCACTTCGCTCTTTGCACCTCGCCAGTGGTTTCATTCTTCCTCCCCCTTATGGAGTTTCAAAGTTGTATCTCTCGGTTTGATATTTCCCCGGTAATCGGTGATATACTCTGTAATCACAACCGCCTCCCTCGTGATTCTTTCCACCTTCCCGCCCTGCAGCCCGAGGGACATGCCTTCTGTAATCGTATACGTCTTTTTATCAGGCAGCCTGATGAGCGCATAATATCTGTTCCTGTCGGATGCGATGGCAAGCAGTTTTATTTCGCTTATATCATAACTTTCAAAGGGGCTCGCTCCCTTTTTCTTCACGGGTTTCGCTTTCGGCGGCACTATAAGGGAAAGGAAAGGGTCTCTCTTCCCCTTTGCGTTGTATGCATATTCTACCGCGGTTGCCGTCCGGCCTTCCGCCGGTTTGATTTCTTTTTTGACTTCTTCAGGTTTAACCTTGGCGGCAACGGGTTTTCCCCCGGCAGGCTGCTGCTTTTTGCAGCCTGTCACCGGCAGCAGGAATAAGATTATCAGAAGCAGCACTGATATTCTTTTCATCTCTTTTTCGCCGGTTTCGGCGCCTTCTCTGCCTTCTCTATCTCTTCCTCGGAAATCGACGAGAATGTCGTGGCGGTAAACCCTATGCTGATAGCAGCGCTTCCCTTATCCGGCTTCGGATTACCGAGTTTTATATTGGAAATGTTTACGATCCTGCTAAGCCTGGTGAGGCTGCTGTAAAAATAGCCGAGACTGTGGAAAGTGCCGGAAAGTTCGACCCTTACCGGTATCTCGTAAACTATGCCGCTTGCGTGGGTCTTCCTCTGCTCCGGTCTCCAGAGCAGGACCTTGAGACCCGACCGGACGCAAAGGTCCGAAACCTGCTTCAGGAGAGTGGATACTTCCTTCTCTTCAGGCAGTTGCAGCTTTAATTCGTTCAGCCTGTTTTTTAGTCTTTCGTTTTCCAGGGTCAGTTGCGGAAGCTTCGCAGCCTTTGCCTGGTCTTTTGCTATCTCGTTTTCCTGCACGGCTATTTTGGCCTCGTACTCCTTAATCTCTTTGTTCTTCGGCGTTATGAGGAGAAAGACAACCACGGCTACAATGATGACTGAAGGGACAGCAGCTATTAATGCTTTCGCATATAACGGCAGGTTTTTTACGCTGAAATTAATCTTCAGGGCCATTTTATACCTTAACCTTGAACGTCATCTTGAACATATACACCGGAACCTTTTCGACCTCGGCGCTCTTCGATTCCAGAAGATATACTTCGGTAAACATCTTTGAATTCTTGATGTTGTCCACATAACTGACGATTTCCGTATTGGTAAACCCGTAGCCGTCTATCGAAACAGTATCGCCGGATACGGTCATTGCACGGATCCATGTGCCGGTCGGCAGGAGAGAGCTCACCTCATCCAGGATTCTTACCGGCACGCTTTTGTTCCTGCTGAGCTGTTCGATTATATCGCTTCGCTCCCTGAAGGTCTTATTTCTCTTTTCAAAATCCTCAACCGCCTTGATCTTTTCCTTGAGTTCCGCAATCTTCTTCTCATTGGCGGTAAACTGTTCCTTCTTCTGATTGAGGCGGGAACTGAAAAAAAAGACGAGATAAGCCATTATCAAACTTACACCCAGGGTTATTGCTATGGTCGACAGCAGGAAAGCCGGTATGGGTTTGGCTCTCCTCTTCCTTTTGACCGGCAGGAGATTAACTTTTATCATCTGTCGCCTGGTCTCCTGAGTGCCAGTCCGGCTGCAACAGCCGCCATCGGGGCCATCTCCTCTATATAGGTCACATCGAATTTCTTCGGAATCCTGATATTCTTAAACGGCTGCATCACTTTTGTCTCGACCCCTATTTTCCCGGCAACGAGTCTCGGGAATTCCTTTATCAGCGAACAGCCGCCGCTTAATATCACTTCATTGATTTCCTCATGGAAATACTCCAGCGAACGGCTGACCTCACCGATTATCTCATCCGAGGCGAGGTCCATTACAGACATGGCGTCCTGTGGCGATACGTTCTCGACCGGCTCACCCCTTTTCAGTCTCTCGGCAACTTCATAGGTCAGGTTGAATTCCCTCTGGAGGACTTCTGTGTGAAGGTTGCTGCCGACTGCGCTGTCTCTTGTAAAAACGGAAACCCCGCCCTTCAGGATGTTCATGTTAATGGTGCTTGCCCCGATATTTACGATTGCGGTGTTCTTGTCCGATTCGATCTCATAATTGATTTCGTATATGTTCTCGAGGGCAAATGAATTCACGTCGACCACCTGGCAGTTAAAGCCCGCCTCTTTGACGACCGAAATGTATTCATTAATAATGTCCCTTTTTACGGCGACGAGAATAACGTCCATCTGGCCGGGCTCTTCTTTGGGGCCGAGGATCTGAAAATCAAGGTTCACATCCTCTATATCGAATGGGATGTACTGTTCCGCTTCAAATTTTATCGACTCGGAAAGTTCCTCCTCCGACATGTCCGGCAGGGATACTCTTTTAATGATGACGGAAGAGTGACCGGCTATGCTGATGGCAACATCTCTGGTTTTTATCCTGGCCTTTCGCGAGAGCTCTTTGAGCGAATCCACAAGCCGGAGGGAATCGATAATCGAACCGTCAACAATAAGCTCGGGCGGCAGCGGCAGTGTATCGAACAGTTCAAGTTCATAGCCGCCTTTCGTGTCCTTAAGCTGTACAGCTTTCAGAAAACCGGACCCGATATCTAAACCAACAGGACTCCTGCCGCTAAAAAACATAGCTTAGGAATACCAGAAAAAAAATATCTTGTCAAGTATTTTTTTACTTTAATATTTGAAAGGTTACTTGCATATCCTGATAAATTAGTTTAACAATCTCTCTATTTTGACCTTATTTTGGTCTATTTTTCCGATCCCAAAAAGGGCATTTTCGGGACTTTTCAGCCTAACATATTGATTTACCGGTATATTCTTTTTTCCTGCCTCATCATCCCGTCCCGAAGACATCGGCAGAAAATCCTGCCGGCCCTTTCCTTCGTTATTTTTTATTGAAATTCCGGGGAGGCACATAACCGGTACCCCGTTTTTTGCCCTGAGGTAAGAATCAGCATCGAGAATGCATTCGGGCAGATGTGAGATCGCATCGTCGATGGAATAAAAAGACGCCTGCCTGTTCCGCAACTCTTTTATCGATACGGCGTCCTCGATCCTGAAAGCGCCGCTCTGCGTGCGCTGAAGCGAAACCATGTGGCCGCCGACCCCGAGGGTATTGCCTATATCGTCACAGAGGGTCCTTATATAGGTCCCTTTTGAACACGATACCCTCAGGTCGGCATAGGGAGATTCGAAACACAGCAATTCCATCTCGTGAATCGTCACTTCCCTTTCAGGTCTTTCAATATTCAGACCCTTCCTGGCGAGTTTATATAAAGGTTTTCCGTTTACTTTGATTGCCGAATACATCGGTGGCATATGCCTGACCCGGCCGGTAAACGTCCTTAACACATCACGGACATCCGGTTCACGCACTGCAAAGCTGCCGGCCTTTTCGACAATCCTTCCGGTTGAATCGAGGGTATCCGTTCTTTCACCGAGCTTTAAACGGACGATGTACTCTTTATCCAGATCCGACAGGAAGCGCGTTATTTTTGTTGCTTCGTTCAGGCATACAAGGAGTACTCCTGTTGCAAGCGGATCAAGCGTGCCTGCGTGACCCGCCTTTTTCGCGGCAAAAATCCGCTTTACCTCCTGCACGACCTGATGCGACGAAATGCTTTCGGGTTTATCGAGATTTATTACGACATTCATAGTGGCGCGCCCAGGAGGATTCGAACCCCCGACCTGCGGATTCGTAGTCCGACGCTCTATCCATCTGAGCTATGGGCGCATATAGGAATTTCATTATGATACCACATCACACACATATCGGGAAGCGCTTATCCTTTTCTGACGCCGTCCTTGAGGACGATTCCGTATTTCTGATGCTCAAATGCATGGATCGACGGCACTTTCGCAAACAGCCATCCCCATTGCTTCCCGGGAGCAGGGAATATCTGCTTGTCTTTATCAAAAACCTTGATCCCGAGGGCAGGATTTTTCGGCTCGTTCGAACCGGAAGTGAGATTCACGCCGTCCATCCTGAAGTCAGGAAGAAAGTCGCCTACCCGTATCTTTAAAGAGGAATCAGGGATACTGAAATCACTGTTGAGCTTAACCGT
>DCVG01000061.1:9767-10663 GCA_002328665.1 Nitrospiraceae bacterium UBA2194 | reverse complement strand
GTGCCGGATCCCTTTATATTCGCCACACCGTTAACCCTCCCCGATATGTAGCCCTTAATCGGCTCGATACGGTCACACAATTTCGTAAGGCTCATCCCCTCAACGAGCAAACCGGCTCTGTAAGCAAGTCCATCTGAAATGGCAACAACAGCGGCACCGTTCAGTCTCCCTCCGAATATATTACCACTAAATCTGTCGACGTTCAAAACCCAGCCTTCCTGTTTGACCCAGAGGGTGATGTCCTTCAGAAGCTCGAACCCATAGCGCAGGGAGCCTATTGTTATTTTGTTATAACCCGTATCCGGGGGAATCTCCGAATATTCTTTTACAAGCCTGTCGAACTCGGCACGCGCGAACGGCCTCATCTGAAGTTCCTCGCGCGGTCTGCCGGTCTTTTCATACGCCAGGGGAATTACGCCGTTTACCGGCCCTATGGAATATTCATCGTTTTCACCGCGAAGGACAAAATCCTTAACCGATATCTTACCGCCGGCCTTCACCTCGCTGCCCGCAGAATGAATCGTGACCTCACCGGAGAAAGAGCCTTCAAGTCCCGCATAGAGAAGACTGTCGGGGAAGGCGTCCCATAAGGCCTCGCGGATGTCTGTTATGTTCGTCCCGGGCTGGATTATCTTCGCTGTTATAGTCCTGTCTTTCTGCATGAAGCGGTTCACCGTACCCGACATGCCTGCCGATATCTTTCCCGCATTCACATGTGAAGTAAAATCGAGGTCATTTCCCCTGAACACAATACCGCTTTTCAGGGATACCCCTTGCACGATATTCCTCTTGTCCCTGTTGATAAGGGAAATCTTTTCGGCCTCTATTTCGGCTCTGCCTTTAATGGATCCCCCGGAGCTTGCAGTCCCCTCGAAGATAACAGTTTTGATATTGCC
>DCVG01000061.1:5145-9706 GCA_002328665.1 Nitrospiraceae bacterium UBA2194 | reverse complement strand
GCCCTGGGGATATCCAATGTAAAGTATTTCTCATCAAAAGTCCCTCTTCCCTGAACAGAGCCGGAGCGAAAACCTCCGAACAGCATTTCGCCAATGGAAAAACCAAGGTATCCTGAAAGTGCTTTTCCGCCTGTATTCAGTTTTAAGGAAAGAGCAGTTTTTCTGATCTCCGCTTTTCCTTTGGGATACGATGCGTTCATATCTTCCATTTTTATCCTTATGGCATCTCTTGTCTTTTTCTCCGGCAATATTGCCGTCAGCTTTTTTGCAGATATCGCTAAATCTTCTCCTTCAATAGCAGGGGATTTAAATGTCATGATATTTCCGCTGTATGCAAAACCCGTGTTCCAGCGGAGCCACGGGATTTTATACGTGTCGTACCGAATGCCCTTCATGTTCAGCAGGATTTCTCCCGAAAAAGCCTTTTTGCTGACGTTACTTTTCAGATTCACGGCAAGATTCTCTGCATGAACTGTCTTTTCACCTTTGATACGCATTGTAACAGGCGATAAGTTGACAGAAGACAATAACTCCGCCTTCTTCATGTCTCCGCGGGCAGTCATCTGAGCAACCGCCCCTGCCGGTTTATCAAGGGCGTATCCTTTTACTTTCGAGATTTCGGCAGCCGCTTCTGCCCTGACAGCCATTTCTTTGCCCGGCGGAAAAGTTATCCGTGCATTGATTTTCCCGATGTCCGTGTCCTGTGACCTTAACGCTCCTTCACTCAATTGAACGGCCCCTGATATTTCAGGCATGATTTTTTTAAAACTCCCCCTGATATTCAGATTGTCGGATGTCACGATACCGCTTACCTTTATATCCTTCATTAAATTGAACGCAGCAAGGTCCAGTCTGCCGATTTTCAGTCCTGCAGTATAAAGAAAATCTTCCTTCACCTTTTTTATTTCGCCCTTCAATACAGCGGAAGTAACACCTCCGGATTGCAGGGAGATACTTTCAAGAGAGAGAGAGTTTTCAGCAATGTTCAGAAAAGCCTTCATCTTGAACAGGATTTCTTTCACATCTTTTTTAAAGAACGTGAACCCCGCTTCCTTTATCCCGACCTCTGAATTAATAAGAAATCCTCTCCGGGTGTCCCCGTCGGCGCTGAGATGAAAGTTTATCCTTGCCTTTTCAGCGCCGATCCGGCTCCGGTTTAATAGCTCTTTCAGCGGTTCCGGCGAAATGTCTCTGGCTGAAACGGAGACATTCAGTTTTATAGGCTCGTCCTTCAGGTATGCCCATCCGCCGAATGCTATCCTGAAACTTCCGGCAAGTGTTGTATGACCGCTTATTGAGGTCCTGATTCCCGGATTTGAAGACAGGTTTTTGACCTGGACATTGATATTATCGTTCCTGAATATTTTCCCGGGTAATCCCGGCTCTACCCCTTTAGCAAAGGGACGGAAGGGGGGATTTTTATCCATCGTTGTCCCGCTGTTTGATACAAATGTTTTAACCTGGTTGAAATCGAATGAGCCGGATTCTATCTCAAATTTATCTATGTGATACGTTAAGGTCGGTTTTCTTTTGAAGAAGTTTATGAGCCCTTCCGAAAGATTCATCCTGCCTTCATTGTCTCTCGCCACGGTCAGTTGAGGTTCATAAACGGTTATATTTTCAAAATGGAACTTTCTTTTCAAAAGCTCTCTGTGCCTCATCTTCAGAAAAATCTTCCTGATTTTCAGAAGCTCTCCGGGAGCAAATCCCTCAGGATTTCTTACGGTGAGATTATAAAGATTTATTCCTGCGGACGGACTGAATGAGAGGTCTCCAATTTCGACCTTTTGTCCGATAACGGCGGTTGCCTTCCCGGATATTCTGTGTACCAGGGTCTTTTTTAATTCGCGATACTGGATATATGCGAAAGACAATACGAGAATCATCAGGAGGGCAAATACAGCAAGGGTTATTCTTATGATCTTTTTAAATCCGGGGCGCATACTATAAATGATATCATTTACCCCTTATTTGGCAATAAGGGTCTTCGCGTAATCGAGTGGGGCAATCTTCTCCGTTTCCCTCTTGGCAAAGTTGATGCGACCCTTCGCAAAGACCCGCTTCGGGAGGGGTTAAAAGAGATTAATAAAATTCCTTCAGCGTGGCTTCCAGTTTGGATATATCGAAGGTCTGCTGCACAAGCGGCGCTTCCTTGATCATGGGTATCCTTTCCTCTAAAACCGGGCGGACGTTCCTGTATAGAATCCCGGCAGGTATCCTGTCTCCCCACTCCAGGGCTTTTCTGAACGCTTCGGCCCTGTCCCCGGGGTTGTATTCAGGCTCTATGGGATACACCCTCTGTCTGTACCATTCAAAGGTATTAATCTTATTGAACGTCACGCACGGCTGGAAAATATCGACCAGTGAAAATCCTTTGTGCATGATTGCCGCTTTCATCAGTTCCTTTAATTGTCCCATATCGCCTGCAAAGCCCCTTGCGACAAAACTGCAGTCAAGGGCCACCGCCAGGGCAACGGGGTTCAGCTGCTCCGAAAAAACGCCGAACGGCTGGTTTTTCGTGATCATCCCTTCCATGCTTGTAGGCGAAGGCTGCCCTTTTGTGAGACCGTAAATCTGATTATCATGCACGAACAGCTTCACATTGATGTTCCTTCTCATGGCGTGCAGCAGGTGATTACCGCCTTCGCCATAACAGTCACCGTCACCGGTAAACACGATCACGGGCATCTTATGATTCGACAGCTTCATACCCGTTGCAACCGGGAGTGTCCTTCCATGGAGGCCGTTGAAGGTATTGCATTTCAGATAATGGGGGAATTTGCCCGCCTGCCCGATGCCCGAAACAATAGTAAACTGGTATGGTTCCAGTCCGAGATCAACCACTGCGTTTTTGAACGCATTAAGTATCCCGAAATTGCCGCATCCGGGGCACCATGCAGGGGTCTGTCCTTTATAATCATCCAATGTGGGCATTTATCTCTCCTAAAAGACCTTCAAGGGTGAAGGGCCTTCCGTCATATTTACCGATCATTGCCCTGAATTCAAATCCGGTCTCTGTTCTCATAAGGCGGGCAAACTGTCCGGTGGCATTGCTCTCGATGCAGATGCTGAGTTTCGCATTTTTCAGCACAGTCATATAATCGAACTCATCTGTTGAGGGGAACGGATAAATCTCGCTGAAGTGGAGCATCGCCAGGCTCCTGCCTTGCGACAGGATATCAACCGCTTCTCTCATAACTCCGTATGAGGACCCCCATCCCGCCATTACGACTTCCGGAGCACTGCTCCCATACAGCAGGGGAGGCTGTATTTCCTTCCTGATCAGAGGTAATTTTCCGAGGAGCCTCTTCTGCACCATCTTAACTCTTGTTTCAGCATCTTCGATAATATGACCTTCTTCATCGTGCTCGTCACTATCCGCGACAACGAGGTGTTTCGCGTCTCCTGGAACTCCTAAGGGCGACACGCCTGTGTCTGTAAAGGCGTACCTCTTATATCCTTCGGCTTTCCTGAATCTTTCTCCTCTCAGCCTGTAATCGTGAAGGAGGACCCTGCTCAAATCGAATCCTTCCGGCGTCCAGACTGAATCCGCAAGGTACTGGTCAAAAAGCACAATGGCGGGTATCTGGAACTTCTCCGTCATATCAAAAGCCTTGTTCGTAAGATAAAAAGCCTGTTCAGGGGTACCTGGTGCAAAAATAACCCGGGGGAATTCTCCGTGAGCAGCATGGAGAGCGAACAATAAATCGGCCTGTTCCGTCCTGGTCGGCAGGCCCGTAGCAGGGGCGGGCCTCTGTCCGAGTGCGATCACTACAGGGGTCTCCGTCATCCCCGCCAGGGAGAGCCCTTCCACCATCAATGCAAAGCCGCCGCCTGCGGTTCCGGTCATTGCCCTGACACCCGCAAACGACGCTCCCAAAGCCATATTTATCGCCGCGATTTCGTCTTCAGCCTGCTCCACGATAATTCCGTATTCCTTTTCTTTCCCTGCGAGATAATTCATGATTCCAGTCGAAGGCGTCATCGGATATGCCGAATAGAATTTACAGCCGGATGCGATAGCCCCGAGCGCAATAGCCTCAATCCCTGCAACGAGCATCCTCGGGTCCGATGAAGGGGACGAAAGGAATGAACACCCCCGGCAGTTTTTCACTGCAAATTCATGCCCGGCTGCAGCGGCATTGATATTGGCTTTTACAACCTCTTCCCCCTTTTTTTTGAAAGTTTCCCCTATGATTCCGCTGAGAATGTCGACATTCATACTCAGCATTCCCAGCACTGCTCCCGTAGCAACGGTATTCGCCATGATCTTGCTCCCGCCGTGTTCAACAGCCAGATCGACAAAAGGTATATCGAGGAAAGAGGTTTTTTCATGCCGCTGCTTCAGCGCAGCCGAATCATAAATAATAAGACCGTCGGCGGCGAGTTCGCCTTCATGGAGCAAAATACTCTCCTTATCGAAGGCGACAATAATATTGATCGGGTCTCTTGATGCCATGACTGGTTTATCGGAAACCCGGATCTGATAGAAGTTATGTCCGCCCCTCACACGGGACTCATAATCCTGGTGGGAAAAGACGTGATATCCCGACCTCGAGAA
>DCVG01000061.1:0-5124 GCA_002328665.1 Nitrospiraceae bacterium UBA2194 | reverse complement strand
TTTTTTTGAGATTATTGAGCCAGACGATATGGCTCTTCTCTTCATTGATAATCTTATCAATAACCTCCTTCTCCCTCAATGCCTCTCTCAGCGTGTAATAATAAAGCAGAGTTTCCCTCTCGAAACAAAGGGCGAACTCGATAGCCTGCTCCGCGGTTTTTACATGTTCGAGGGATGGAAGGCATTTGTCTTTTCCAAGGAAAAATTCCGAATCGACAAGCGCTCTCAAATAGAGGGTCACTTCGTCCCATCCCTCGGGTTCTTCCTCCCCGAGTTTGCTCTTTAGCGCGGAAAAGCTTGCCCCGTGCTTCGTCTCATGAGCAGCGAGCAGTTCAAAGAGCTTTTTCAATTCGTTATTATCCCTGAATCTCTGAGCCATTTTCCCATAAAATTCGTTACCGAGTTTCTCGGTCTGAACAGCCTGTTCAACTACCTCCCGCACTGAAAAAGTTGCCATATCTCCCTCCTGTATTTATATTCCGGCTTAAGCGTTCCGAATACAATTAAGCTTTTAAAAAGTTTAGACGATATCCCTGATGTCGTCAATACTTATACTATTTTTTCCGAGAAGAGCGCCCAGAAGCATGAAGCCGCCGCACGGAGAAGATTCTTCCTTTTTCCGAACGAAGTCGCAATCGTTTTCATAAAACGGACAGGTCGTGCACATATTCCTTATAAGCGCTCCCCGGGTAGTCTCATCGATATCCCTGCAAATCTTTTCGAAGAAAATTTTCCTGTCTCTCCTCAATAACGCTTCCACGACAAGAAACCCTTTGCAGGCAAGGTCTTGTTTTTTTGATGGCCTGAAATGGGGACAAAAATTCTCGCAGAGATTTTTACGCAGATAAGGAGTCATCATTTAGTCCAGGGTCGTCATCGACACAGAGGATTTTTGCCTTTTAACCAGTCATAATCTGAGTTTCCTTAAGGATAGAAGTTGCATTTCAAAAATTACCTAATTATATCACAAAAAACCTTAACCGTAGCTATAGAAAGTCCAATAACCGATTTTATAAAATAGTAAATGCGTTATTTCCTTGCCCGGAGAGCCGTTCTAAAATGGCTTGAGATCCCGTCCGTTTACCATATGAAAAAGGACGACCTCTACGAACTTGACGCAGATTCTTTTGAGTTTTTGAAAAAATGTTCGTCCGGAAGCGGATGCAGTCGACCAAAGGACGACTTTATCGATTACTGCTTGCATGAAGGGATAGTAACGAAGGAAAAGTCCGCATTGAAGCGCCCTCCCCTTATTAAGTCTCCTGACCCGTCCCTCCGGTATCTTGAGCTTCAGATTACAAATGCATGCAATCTCAGGTGCAGGCACTGTTATATCGGAGAGCCGGGGGCGTCCGGGCTTACCGTTGATCAGATAGGGAATGTCCTGAAGGAATTCGAGGAGATGCAGGGGCTTCGCGTCCTCATCACCGGAGGTGAGCCGCTGATGCACCCGAAGTTCAGGGAAATCAATGACATGCTTCCCCGGTTTTTTTTGAGAAAAGTCCTCTTTACGAACGGCCTGTTATTGGATGACAGTGTACTGGCAACACTCAACACAGATGAGATTCAGATCAGTATCGACGGCCTGCGGGATGCTCACGATGCGCTGAGAGGAAAAGGGACGTTCAGCCGGACATTGGATTCTGCCCGGAGAGCTATCAGGGCGGGTTATGAGGTCTCGGTCTCAACAATGGTCCATCCGAAAAACCTCGGGGATTTTGATGGAATGGAGAAGTTGTTTAAAGGTTTGGGGATAAAGGATTGGACCGTGGATGTACCCTGCTTTAGCGGAAGGCTGACGGATAACCGCAAATTTCGGATAAGTCCCGAAGAGGGGGGAAGATACCTCGGTTATGGCTATGGAGAAGGCCTTCACAGGAGTACATCCGGCTTTGCCTGCGGTCTGCATCTAATGGCTGTGATGGCGGACGGACGCGTTTCCAAATGTTCCTTTTATGCGGCCTCTCCCGTAGGAAGAATTGAAGAAGGGCTGAGACGGTGCTGGCACCGGATCAAACCCCTTCGTCTCGATGAACTGAAATGTGATTGCGCGCATATAGAATCGTGCAGGGGCGGTTGCAGATACAGGGCATTGCTTCTCGGCGACCCGCTTGGGAAAGACCTTTATAAATGCCGCCTCTATGATATAATCTAAATCAGTATCGGGCAGCAAGACCCGGATTTCTCTATGAAAGGGGGTGCTGATCATGAAGATCAAGAAAGTGACAAAGAGGGTTGCAATGACATGTAAATGCAAAAGCTCCTGCTAAGCACCCTATCCCGTTTTATTCATAAATTTTAAAGGTATAGACGGGCCATAGTATTTTCGTTCATTCTCGGGCTATCGACCTCCGAGGTATTTTGCCTCTTTATTATCAAAATACAGACTCTATGAATATCGGCAAAATAAATCCGCCCGAATACTATGGCCCGTCCTAATGAACTTGTTTGTGTTATGAATTTATGAATTAATATGGGCTGACTGCTGGTTAAATGAGTTGAAAAAGAAAGAAAGGCTGGTAAAACCAGCCTTTCTTAAGTCTGCTACTCGATGGTTATGGCCTGCACAGGGCATGTGTCAGCAGCTTCCTGACAGTTGCAGGTATTGCATTTGTCAGGGCCTATGATCTGCACCTTTCCATCGTCTCCGACCTTGAATACCTCCGGACACATCTCTTCACATGTGCCGCACCCTTCACACAAATCAAGATCCACTACCGGCTTCGGCATAACACTACCTCCTCTGTATTAAAATATCCTTCCTTAATTTTGGAAGGAAAAAACAATCCCTGTCGCGGGGGCCGGGTTATTGTTTACCCGTGTATTTCAAAATTCTTAATAAATTGGGCAATCTGCACACCGAGATAAACACATTTGATATTATTCATGCAATCATCGGCGTCTTTTTTCTCGAGGTGTGTAGCGAGCTCATTCTTGTCCTTCCTGAATTTTACAATATAGGCATTTTTCCCTTCGTCAAAATTCAGGCTTACGGATATGCCGTGACGGCTGATTTCGGGATACATATCCATGATTTTTTCTTCCAATGCAACTTTTGTATAACCCATATACCCTCCTTATCACCTTCAGGTTCGAAGTTGCTCAATTAAGCCCAGGGAGTCCCGCCGTCGACGATGCTGTGCTCTTCCCACATATACCAGCTCCCTGTGTCCGTCATGAAAAAATATGTATTTGCAAAGATATCGTAATGCTGCTGCTCCTCCTGGACGAGTCTCTCAAAGAGAGCCTTCTCTTTTTCCTTTTTCGCCTCTCCTGCAGAGTTCCTGTAAAATTCAACCCCCTCTTTTTCCATCTGCATGGCTATTTTAAAAGCATCAAGTTCGTCCTTAGTCGCTTCGACCCTCTTCATCATAGAATCTTTCATGGACTCGAAGACCGTCTTTATATTCTTCATCGGGCTGACTTCCTCAATCCTGATGTCCACTTCCCTGAATATCTCGGAAAGCATCCTGAGATGTCTTTTTTCATCTTCAGTTATGCTCAGGAACATCTTCTTGCCGACCGGATTTTTGGTCTTCCCGGCGGCCGTCGTATAGAAATCTATCGCGTCTTTTTCCATCCTGATGGCAATTTCAATGGCGTTCATATATTTCCTCCTCAGCTTAAGGTTGATCGTTGTAACTATCAGTTTAATATTTTCCGCGGAGATAATCAATCGGTAAAACAGNNGGGCCTCATTGTTATACAAATCCGACAAACTCCTCAACAGGCCTTCGAAACGGCCTGGGGTATAGAAGTCTCTCATCTCGGGCTTCATAAATCCCAGGGCCTGCCAGCTGTCGAGCACTCTTTCCATGTTTTCTTCAACGCCTTTCGGGTCTGCTATCATAATAAGCACAGGCACATTCGGCTCAAAGAAATTTATTGAGCGCCTTTCCTTAATCACCTGTATTACTTCCATATTGTCTCCTTTTTTCTCTTTTTTCCCATAGTATTATATTAATGAGTGATTTCAAAATTGCGTATAATAAAAATCAAATGAATTCTCCGGCTTTTGTGCAACTCTATCCAACATTGCGCTGCAATCAGTACTGCGATTTCTGCTTTAACCGGAATATTAGAGGTTCAGTGTCCACTGCCGACATGCCGGAAAAAGACGCTTATGCTCTTGCCGGCATCCTTGCGGAAGCACAGGTGCATGAACTTGATATGATTGGCGGGGAGCCCATGCTCGTTCCATGGATGAAAGAATATGCGGAATACATTACCGGGCTTGGTATTCGCATGAATATCAGCACAAACGGCAGCCTGCCCGATACCGTGGATGAGTTCGCCCATATCTGCGGCGAACTGCTGAATATCGGTTTTTCCGTTCTCGGCCTCCGGAAGACGCACGACAGTTTGACCGCCGGAGATAATTTCCTGAAGGCGGTTACCGGCATCAGGACTCTCGTCAGGAAGGGCGGGAACCCGATTGTCAAGAGTGTCCTGACCATCCGGAACATACATGAAATTCATGACTTCGCCGGTTATCTCGCAAACCTCGGTGTCAGGAGATACTATCTCCTGTACGAAGACTTCATCGGGAGGAAAAATCTGAATAACTGCCTTTCCTTTCCTGCATTCCATGGTTTTTATGAAAAACTCCGGAATGCTACGAGGGGTAACATGGAAGTTGGCTTTGTTGCCGCCTCGGGATTCCATAAGCATGGCCAGGATTCACACGGCCTGTGCGATGCGGGAAGAACAAAGATAGCTCTTCTGCCTGACGGTTCAGCGTTTCCATGCAATCTGTTCTTCGGATTTCCCGGGTTCAGGCTCGGAAATATATTCACCGACGGCCTGGAAAAAATATGGAACAGTTCAGTCCTCGATATTTTCAGAAAAGCGATTGAAAAACGCTGCCCGGAAAATACCTGCAGACATTATTCCACCTGCTCGGGCGGCTGCCCCGCACACAGTTATTTCTTCTACGGTACGGTCCAAAAACCAGACCCCCGCTGCATGATAAAAAGCTGCACCGGAGAATAAACCGGCAATCTATCCGTGCTCACAAACTCATTTAAATCATAGCAAGTCATTTATCTATTGGCTATTGGCAACGGGTACTTATTCCCAGTTGAAACCTGCAGCATCGTGAGAGCTTGCCAGGTGGAAGATTAC
>DCVG01000015.1 GCA_002328665.1 Nitrospiraceae bacterium UBA2194 | reverse complement strand
TAATCGAATTTGTCTATCGCTTTCATAAGGCCGATATTGCCTTCCTGGATAAGGTCGAGCAGTGACAGCCCCCTTCCAACATAATGTTTGGCGATATTGATCACCAGTCTCAGGTTATGGATTATCAATTCATCCTTCGCTTCAGATACGATTTCGACCGCCTCCGTAATCCGTTGATATTTCTCCTTTAATTCATGTATCTGAATCCCGACATCCGATTCAACCCGCCCGTAGACATCCGCAGCGCCTTCTGTAAACCCGCAGCGTGCATTCATCTCTAAAACCTTTACATCGCGCATGAGGTCATGAAGAACTTTCAGATTCTCACCAAGCACTCCGTCTGTTTTTTCTTCCGGATCATCAGGGTCTTCTGCCTCTTTTGTGCTATCCGATTCTTTCCGGAATTTCTTATACAAAGGCAGCGCGGTGATTATCCGCCTGATAATATAGTTCCCTTCCCATATTTTTTTTGCGAGTTCTGTTTCCTTATTTCTTGAAAGCACCGGGATATCTCCCATCGATTGGAAATATGTCCGGACAAGATCTTCTGCTTTTTCATATTCTCCCGGTTCCTGTATAACTTCTTCCGCTTCAGCAGGGGCTTCATCACTGTCTGTTATGCCGATTTCAATATCCTGGAAAAGGTCCGTGACAGTATATGATTCCTCCCCGAAAATGAATTCCGGCGGGTCAGCGCTATGTGAATCGCTATGGGAAATCACTCCCCGCCCATTGCCCGAATATGTGATCTCTTCAGAAATATTTTCCTCGTCCATGACTTCAGCCTCTTTTTGCCTAATCGTATACAATTATTAGATATATACCTTTTATAAAGTTGTTACTTTATTTTTAATGATTTATGTCAGAAAAGATATCGGCTTTTGTCTGATATTTTTGTCAGATTTAGGACTTTTTTGGAGTAGGTTTTTGTCCTACAATGAGATCTGATGGAGGAAATCCGCTGAAAGAAGTGAAGCGGGGGAATTGGACTGAATCAGTCCACGAGGCGATGTTTCATAACATAATGCATCAATTCCGCATTTGTCTTCATTTTCATCTTTTCCATGATCCGGGCCCGATAAGTGCTGACGGTTTTTGCGCTTAAGGACATCTCTTTAGCAATATATTTTACCGTCTTGCCCTCGGCGATCATGCGAAGCACCTGATATTCCCTGTCCGAAAGGATATCATGCGGGGCCTTTTCAGAATCGGCTTCCACCTCAAAGGCCAATTTTTCAGCAAGAGATGGTGTTATATATTTCCGGCCCTGGGATATCTGCCGTATCGCCGTTATCAGCTCGTCCGGCGCACTCTCTTTCCTAAGATATCCCGAGGCGCCGGCCCTGATGACCCGCACCGCATATTGCTCTTCAGAATGCATGCTCAAGACAAGCACCGGGAGCTTAGGTTTGTCATTTTTCAGTTGCTTCAGGGCCTCAAGTCCGGTCATTCCAGGCATTGTAATGTCGAGCAATACCATATCGTAATCATTGTTCCGGATCTTCTCGATCACTTCCTGTCCGTTACCCGCCTCATTAGCGACCACAAGATCGGTGTATTCCGCCATTATATGCTTCAGTCCTTCACGAAAAAGCGTATGATCGTCCGCAATAAGAATCCTTATCATGGATTTTCTCTCATGTCACGTATCGGTATCCTTACAGTCAATGTTGTTCCTTTACCGGGGATACCCTTCATTATTTTCTTTCCACCGAATATTTTTACGCGCTCTCTGATCCCTATAAGACCGTATGATCTGGAATTCGCAAGCTCCTCTTCGGTTATTCCCCTTCCGTTATCACGGACGTTCAGCTCTATCTGGCCGTCGCTCCGGCGCAAGCTTACGTTTACTTCCGTAGCATGAGCATGCCTTGCAACATTCGTCAGACTTTCCTGAAAAATACGGAAAATCGCCGTATTACGGTCTCTGTCAAAATTGATGTCCGCGGGGTCTATTTTAACGTTGCATCTTATGCCTGTTCGTTTCTGAAAATCTTCTCCCTGCCACTCGATGGCCGCGGCAAGCCCCAGGTCGTCCAATAATCCAGGCCTGAGATTTGTGGAAATCTTCTTTACGGTATGGATAGTCCTGTCAATCAATCGCGACATCGCATCTGCTTTTTCAAGGAGAGGGATTTCATTGTCAGGCAATCTCTTTCTAAGCCAGGAAAGGTCCAGTTTCAGCACCGTCAATCCTTCTCCCAGCTCATCATGAATCTCACGCGCAATGCTCATTCTCTCAATCTCCCCAACCTTCTGCAAATATGTCGTGAGATTCCGGAGTTGTTGTTCACTTTTTTTAATGGCGCTCTCGGCCAGCTTGCGCTCAGTTATGTCGATGACATTTCCCATAATTGCCGGTTTCCCCCTGTACTCTATGAGGGTTGCCATCATTTCACACCACATGGTACTGCCATCTTTTGTTATTCTTTGAACTTCATACTGTTGGGGAACGGGCTTCCCTTTCAATCTTTTTAATGCAAATTCCCTGAGGGTTTTCCTTTCGTCGGGATGTACCAATAACAGATTTGTTTTTCCGAGCAATTCTTCAGGCCTGTACCCGTGCATTTTTGCAAATCTGTCATTGACAAACACAAACCTTCCGTTCTGGTGTATGAATATTCCGGTAAGCGAGCTTTCCGTCAGCGTCTTATATTTCTCTTCGCTTTCCTGGAGCACCTTTTGCGCCAGCTTGCGTTTGGTAATATCGCGTATTGCCGTAACACAAAGATATCTTCCCCTCGATGAATAGTTCTTTCCGCATACCTCAACCGGGAAAATGGTTCCGTCATTTCTAAGGCATACGCTCTCAAAAGGCAGGCTGTATCCAGAAAGAATTTTTGCGAGAGTATCATCGCGAACATTCGCCGCTACGAGCGATGCTATCGGCTTGCCGATGAGTTCGCTCCGCTGATACCCGAATAATTTTGCCAACTTTTCACTTACATCAATTAATCTGCCTCCTTCCGTTACAGCAACGCCTTCAAAGGCGGCTTCAGTCACCCGGCGGAATCTGAGCTCGCTTTCCCTCAGCGCCTCCTCAACTCTCTTGCGCTCGGCTATTTCCTGTTTCATGTTTTCATTTGCAGCCGTCAGTTCCGCAGTTCGCTCTTCAACGCGTTGCTCAAGTTCATTGCGGGCTTTCTGCAAAGCTGCCTCGGTGCGCTTACGTTCGTTGATCTCTCTCAAAATACTCGCGATTGTGCTGTTCATTACTTTTTTAAGTGATTCCAGCAGCTCTATGTCTGATCTGCCGGACACCCTTGCATGCAGGTCGCCCTTCGAAACCCTGTGCAATACATCAAAATGTTCGGCAAGACTGATGGCGAATTCGTGAGACTGATTGACGATCTCACCGATCTCTTTCGCGGTTACATTCACAATATGTTTCAATTTGCTGATCAGTTCGACACTGGATTTTTCAGGTATTCTTACCGTAGGGTCTCCCGATGAAATCTTTTTGAGCGCCTCAAATACCTCGGAAAGACCCAAAGCCAACTCCAGACCGAGATGCTCCAGTTCCTTGTCGCGGTCATGCACAATCTTGTTAAATTCCTTGAATTGCCTGTTTACGACTTTAAGAGTAGCATTTATCGAACCGGCATCCGTGTTGGTCTTAAACGCCCGGCAGCCAAGGCACATATCTATCTTCTCCAGGAATTTACCCTGAATCTCGTTTCGGCAATGGGTTCCGGAGAAAAGCCAGCAGTTCAGGTTTTTTGATTTATAGGCCGGGCAATCCTTTTCACCGCATTTAAAGACCTCCCAGCATTTCACCTTTTCCATCTTTTTGTTTGTCATTGTGAATTACCTTATTGACTTCTATTTAGAGCTTCCTGATCTTCTCGATTATTTGCGTAGTCGATACCCCATGGACATACGGGAGACTGAAGGTCTCCTTTGCTATATCCGAACCTGCAATGTCTTCTTTCCTCCAGTCCCCTCCCTTTACAAGGATATCGGGTTGAAGAAGTTTGATTAATTCATAAGGGGTCTCTTCATCAAAGATTGTCACATAATCCACCATTTCGAGTGAAGACAGGACCTCCGCCCTCCGGTCCTGGGGATTTATCGGCCGTCCGGATTTTATGGCGGACACCGATTTATCGGAGTTTAATCCCACAACAAGAATATCGCCGAAAGCTTTTGCCTGCTTTAGATACCGCACATGTCCGATATGGATAATGTCGAAGCAGCCGTTGGTAAAGACGATCTTTTTGCCCCCGGCCTTCAGCCTGTCAACAGTCTCTTTAAGTTCATTCCGGTCCGCTGTCTTTCCCATGTACTGATCGGATCTCTTCATCGCCTTACGGGAACTGTTTTCCCGTGATCAATCTCAGTATGTCGTTATACAGCACAAAGACCATCAATGTGAGGATAAATGCCAGTCCTATCTTCTGGCTTACCGAGATTATTTTATCGCTCAGCGGCTTCCTTCTGATCGCCTCGATGGTCAAAAAAAGGATATGCCCTCCGTCAAGCACCGGGATTGGAAGCAGATTGAGTATGCCGAGGTTGATGTTGATTACGGCCATAAAAACAAAAAAATTCAGAAACCCTTTCGATGCCTGCTCACCCGCCATCTGGACTATGAGTATCGGGCCTCCCACGGTATCCATCGGTATGGCCCTTTGAATGAGCTTTATGATGGATACCACAGTCAAAACCGATATATCCCATGTCCTGGCAACGCCGTTAGATATCGCGCCGACAAAATTCTCCTTTTTTATAAACGTATTTCCTGACGGCTTTATCCCTATCAACCCTATTTCTCTCTCTTCTCCGAAGATGTCCTTTACCTTCTTTCTTTCGGGTGTCATCGACAGTTGAAGGACAGCGCCTTCTCTTTTTATCTTCAGGTTGAGAGTCTTGCCGGGACTTTTATGGATAACGTCCGTCATTCCATCCCACTGGTCTACAGCAACTCCATCAATCTCCGTAACAGTATCGCCCTTCGCAAGCCCGGCCTTTTCCGCCGGCGTATCAGGCATTATTTCACCTATCTCGGGTATCAGGGCAGGGAAGCCGTTCAGGAAACTGAAGAAAAAAATGACCACCGCAAAAATGATATTGAAGAGCGGTCCGGAAAAAACGATGCCGAACCTTTTCCATACCGGCTGATAATTATAGGCAAACGGTTTATCCTCCTCGGGGAGTTCATCTTCCGTTGTCTCACCGAGCATTTTAACGTAACCCCCGAACGGTATTCCCGATATCAGGTATTCGGTATC